>JAAYNQ010000019.1 GCA_012520725.1 Syntrophomonadaceae bacterium
CTTGATACAATGCCGTAGTCTCTGTTAGAGATATTGCTGAGTTCTGTACTTGATACAATGTCGTAGTCTCTGTTAGAGATATTGCTGAGTTCTGTACTTGATACAATGCCGTAGTCTCTGTTAGAGATATTGCTGAGTTCTGTACTTGATACAATGCCGTAGTCTCTGTTAGAGATATTGCTGAGTTCTGTACTTGATACAATGTCGTAGTCTCTGTTAGAGATATTGCTGAGTTCTGTACTTGATACAATGCCGTAGTCTTTGTTAGAGATATTGCTGAGTTCTGTTGCTGGTACAATGTTGTAGTTCTGTTAGAAATATTGCTGAATTTTGTGCCTGGTTTAGTGCTTAAGTTCTGCTGTATAAATTGTTAAGTTTGTCCTGGTTTAGTATTAAATTTTGCTGAATAAGTACTGCTTTTTTTTGCTTCTTAGGTCCCACCATGAGTGGTCAGGTCATATCAACTTAGTAATGTGTCTCAAGCAGTCCAGCTTAAAACTACTAAGGGGTACAGTATGGGAAATCAGATTTGAGGGGGTAAATCTGATCACTGGGTATATCTTATAATCAACTGTACTGCTTGAGACAGAGTGGATTATTTAATGCTGCATCTAATTCAATTATTATCTGCAGCTTTAAACCAAAAACTTTGACTACGGATTAAATGAGATCTTAAGCCTTCTATATCAGGTAACTGTCCTTGGAAAATATGATAGTTATCAATGTGATATTTTTTTCTTTTCCTTAACAGCTACCTTTTGTATCCTCATTGTAACCCTATTTGTAACCTGCCATGTTACCCTTTTGTCACCCGCTGTTACTTCTTGACTGTAGCTTCCCTATACGGCTAAAGACTAAATGGCTTCAATATGCCTGGGTCTGGGAATAAGCTCGCAAAGTTCTACGCATTCACCGGGTAACCAACCACTTATTTGTCCATCCAGCAACAATTTATATGAGTAGACCCTTTCGTTACCGCTACTTTGCTGTTCATCTCTTACGGCAACGATAATGCCTATTCTCTCCGTAAACTTGCCCGTCGGGCTTTTTATTCTAGCTAATCTTTTTAGCATGTGTACTTTCCCCTGACTTATTTGTGATTTACTTATACTTATAGCAAATTCTATGCCAACCTTTAGGGTAAAAGCTTCTCTTGGTAAATTACTCTTTCATCATCTTTAGCCTATTGATACTTAATATACCTATTTTAGGGCTATACTATCCCGGCCTAAACGGCTAGCTAAGCGGATTAGCCCTGACGTATGTTTTCTAAATAAAAAAATGGTGCCACCCGAAAAAGTGAGCACCATTCTCCAAGCAAGTAATTGTTTACTGGCCTGCTAAGGGTTCAAATGTTGCAAGGTCTGCTTAATTCTCTTAACAGTCTCTTCCTTCCCCCAAATATATAAAAGACTTGGAAGATCGGGACCATGTACTTTTCCACTTACCGCACAGCGTAAAGGCATAAAGACGTTTTTGGCTTTAACCTGGTTTTGCTTGATCATGGCTTTTAAATACTGTTTTATATCCTCGGGGCTATCACTATCGGGAAAATTATCCGCCAGGATCTGGAGTATCCTGGCTGTTCCTTCTTGCTTCAGTACTTGAAGGGCTTCTTCCTCATATTCCAGTTCATCGAATACCACCCCTACCTCCCGGCATATATCACTCAAGGATACTAAATGATCCCTTAGCGTTTCGATCAGCAATTGGTACCTGTCTTTATCCATTTCCTTTATGGCTTCACCATAAGGGGAACGGTCAAGAAAAGGCCTCACTTTAAGTGCTAGTTCCTCACTATCCAATTTCTTTATGTACTGCTGATTTATCCAGTTCAGTTTATCCATATCGAAAACAGCCGGACTTTTGGCTAGCCGATCCAGGCTAAAGGCTCTAGCTATCTCGCTGGGAGACAGCAACTGTTCCTCCCCTTCCGGGGACCATCCCATTAAGGCTAGAAAATTAAACATAGCCTCGGGTAAATAGCCCATTTCTCTATATTGAATCAGGGAAGTGGCTCCATGTCGCTTGCTCATCTTCTGCCGGTCACTACCCAATATTAAAGAAATATGGGCAAATGCCGGAGTTTTAAAGTTTAAGGCGTCATAGATCATAAGCTGGCGCGGGGTATTGGACAGGTGTTCTTCTGCTCTTATCACATGGGTAATGCCCATCAAAACATCATCAATGACCACAGCAAAATTATAGGTAGGCAATCCGTCCGATTTTATTATAATAAAATCACCTATGATGCTGCTGTCAAAGCTAACCCGTCCTCTAACTATGTCATCCACCAGATATATCTTGTGAGCCGGAACTTCAAAACGAATGGTAGGTTTAATTCCCTGGGCCATTTTTTCCTCTCTTTGATCCGGGCTGAGGTGCCGGCATCTGCCCAGATAACGTGGGGTCTCCCCTCGGGCTATCAATTCCTGTCGCTCTTGTTCCAATTCTTCTTCAGTACAAAAACAATAATAAGCCTGACCTGAGTCAAGTAACTGCTGAGCGTATTCCTGGTAGATACTTTTCCTTTCCGTTTGCCGGTAAGGTTCCTGGGGCCCCCCCACTTCTATTCCTTCATTCCACTCAATACCTAACCAATGCAGGGATTCAATAATTTCCTGCTCATATTCAGCTTTGGACCGATCCAGATCAGTGTCTTCCATACGCAAGACTAGATCCCCTTCTACACTTAACGCGTATAAATAATTAAACAAAGCTGAGCGGGCTCCCCCAATATGCAGCGGTCCGGTAGGACTGGGGGCGAACCTGACTTTAATTTTACTCACTATTTATCCCTCCCTTAAGACAAAGCTAATTATAGCATTCATTCATCCTCCCGGGCTAGGCTCCCAACAGCTTTTTAATCCCTTGGAGCAGATTGTCCCAGACCCCTTTAAGCTGTTTAAACCAGCCTAATGCCTCTTCTCCCCGGTTTTGCATCTCATCCAATCTCCGTTCCAGGCTCTGCATTTGGCTTCCTAGTTGCCCGACACTGAGATCCAGTTTTTGGATCTTTTGCATTAACTCTATGATTCTGTCCAGGTCCCGTTCTGACAACTTTATATTAAGATCTGCACTAGTCTCCACTATAATTTTACGAATTGCTTCAGCATCATTGATATCTTCTGCCGCCACTTTTTTTTTGACTTCATAAATCAGTATTTCCGCCTGATCCTGACCGATACGCTTACCCAAGTCTGAAGTTTGTGCCATTTCCTCATGGGCTATATATTTATTAGCCTCTTTTAAGCTTTCCCCACTAGCCTCTTCAAAGGCCTTTATTATTCCGGTTAAAGCTGCAGTTCCTGAAACCTCGACCGGCGCTGCCACCACCACCCTGGCATCTTCAATTCCGGCTGTTATCAGGGCATTGGCATACATAAAGGGGGTAATAGCATTAATGTTTTCTGTCTGCACTTCTATCCCATTACCCTCATCCAACAACTCACAATAAGCCGATGATATGGCCCGGCTGCCGATGAGGTTTTCGTCCACTACCCCCTCCAGGTACTTTCTTTCTTCTTCATTGCTAACACTAATGTAGTGCAGGGTCTTACCTTTGGTCCAATCCTTAAAATATTCCATGACCCGATCTTTTTGTACTGGAGTCAAATCTTCTCCCAGACTGATAACAGCTTCAGCAGGTTTCGCACCGGTTAAAGTAGTAATTATCGGGCTCCTCAAACATATTACTGCTAAACCGAGTCCCAAAATTACAAGCCAAATGAGTCTATTATTTTTAAACACCTGTACTCATCCCCCTACATTTTTTTTAGCTTGCCTCATGCAGGAGGTAAATATTTATATTTCCGGCTACGAAAATAGTACTACATATGGTGTTTATATCTCATCGATTAAAGCTATGGCCTGAGCCGAAATGCCTTCCCCCCGACCTTCAAACCCTAGCTTCTCACTAGTAGTAGCCTTCACATTGACTCGGTTGGGACTTATACCCAGCTGAGACGCTATATTGTTCTTCATGGCCTCCAAATATGGAGAGAGCCTGGGTTCCTGGGCGATAATGGTGCTGTCTATATTCTTAACCCGGTAGCCTGCCTCAACTAAACGCAAATTCACCTGGTTCAAGAGCAACAGGCTCTCTATATTCTTATAAGCCGGATCGGTGTTGGGGAAATGTTGGCCGATATCCCCCAAAGCAGCTGCCCCTAACAGGGCATCACATATTGCATGTAACAAGACATCCGCATCTGAATGTCCCAGCAAACCCCGGTCAAAGGGTATATGGACTCCGCCCAAGACCAGTTTTCGACCCGTCTGCAGACTATGTACGTCATATCCGATTCCTATGCGCAAGGACCTACCCTCCCTTAATGGCCATCAGCGGCCCATTTTTACAACAATGCTTCTGCCACTCTTAGGTCTTCCGGAGTGGTTATCTTAAGATTACGCGGGTCGCCGGCCACCACTTTAACCCGACCTGCATAGCGCTCAAATATACTGGAATCATCAGTGCCATAAATCCCATCGGCATAAGCCATCCGATAGGCATTTATGAGCAGGGGCAGGTCAAAGACCTGGGGTGTCTGAACCGCCATTATCTTAGATCGGTCTAGAGTATTCATCACCCAAGCTTCTGAATCCACTACCTTCAAGGTATCCCGAGCCCATAGGCCGGGAATGGCAGCTCCCCACCTCCTGGCTGCCTGCAGCAATTCCTGTAATAAAGCAGGGGTCAGAAAAGGGCGGGCTCCGTCATGAATTGCCACCCATCCTTCCTGATTTCCCAGAGCCATCAGGCCGTTCCAAACCGAATCCTGTCTTTCCCGGCCACCGGGAATGATGGCGGTAACTTTCTTATAGGCATACTTTCGAATTATTTCTTCCTGGCAGTATTCAATTTCAGCAAAATTAGCCACCACAACTATCTCCGTAACCGCCGGAAAAGCATCCAGTATATCCAGGGAATAGGCCAGTACCGGCCTGCCTTTAATCAGCATATAGGGCTTGTTTATCTTGCTGTTCATTCTGCGACCCAAGCCGGCAGCCGCGACAATCACCTTTACTGCTTTATCCACCCCATTACCTCCCCTCTTACCCATAGCAGGCTACCTAAAAAAGGACCGAGCTTATTTTATATAATTTAACCGTATAAGTTTATCCCTGCTGAATCACACAGGTTGCTGGCCACCCCTGCCTCACTCTTAGCTTCTTTGGCTTTACGGGTAAATATCATGCGCCCGGCTGCGGTCTGGAATACACTGGTCACTACCACATCCAAATCCTGTCCTATTTCCTGGCTGGCCTCTTCGACTACCACCATGGTACCATCCTCCAGGTATCCAATTCCTTGCCCGTATTCCTTACCCTCCTTGATGATAGCTACCTGCATGGTTTCCCCCGGGTAGACTATTACTTTTACCGCGTTGGCCAGTTCGTTAATATTTAAAACGCTAATCCCCTGTAATTCTGCTACCTTATTAAGATTGTAGTCAATGGTGATAATGCTGGCTTTTAATTGTTTGCATAAGACTAGCAGCTTGCCATCTACATCTTTTTCACCTTCAATGTCCGTCTCAATTATATCAATTTTTATATTGGGATGTTTCTTCATTTTAGACAAGAGTTCCAATCCCCGGCGGCCTTTATTGCGCCTGATAGCATCAGATGAGTCTGCTATATGTTGAAGCTCCTCTATGACGAAGGTAGGAACCACAATGGGCCCTTGTAGAAATTTACTCAAACATACGTCATATATGCGTCCATCGATAATAGCACTGGTATCCAGAACCTTATAACTTTCCTGCCCTTCCTGATTTGGACTTGAGATCTGCTGCCCTGCTCCCGGCCGGGAAAGGCTGTTAAAAACATCAAAAGCACGCCGGGTGCCTATTTTCAATCCTAGCCAAACGCATAGTACAAATACCACCAAGGCCAGGTAGCTTCCTACGCCCCTCAGGACTGAAAGAGGGAAACTGCAGAGTAGCCCCACCAGCATACCCATGAGCAAACCCGCCATTCCTCCCATGATTACTTCAATGGCGATATCATCAAGCCTTTGATTCAAAGTTCTGGTCAGTCTCTTTCCCGCTCCTAAAAGCCAACTCCCTGCCAGATAGGATATGCCCGCACATACTAACCCGACAGCTGCCAACCAGTGAAGGCCGGGCCTCAATATTACCTGTATAGTATAGGCCGCCCAGGCTCCAATAAGCAAGGACATGACAAATAAGTTCCTGGAAATTAATAGTTTATTATACATATTATGCACCTCCATACTTATATTCTGGTGTTCTATGCCAGCTATTATACATAGGAATAAAATTGCAAACTTAGTAAAAAGTCGAATTAACTGGGAAGAACAGAGAGCCTTAGAGCAAGGCCAAATTGACAAACATTCTCCACCAGAGCTATAATTAATAAAATCACAAAAATAAAGGGGGGCAGGTCTTTAGTGAAGGACTTGATTTGTGATGAATTTCAGAATGTAGTAGGGGACTTACTGATAAGGCACCGAAGTATCCTGGACATCCTTTCCAAATTATCTGAATCTGCCTGCCGAGTAAATAGAGCAGTAGTTAAATCCATCACCGATTGCGGTTGTGTCTCCATTAATGCCGAGAAAGTTCAAATTCCAGAACATATTGATTCCTTTGAAGAATTGAAAAAATGTCTGGATAATCATCTTCGGGGAGAGTTGTGTTCCAATTGTGAAGATGTAATAGTAACAGAGATGGGCAAACTGCTATTTTATTCAGCGGCTTTATGCAATACCCTTGACTTAAACCTCTATGATGTATTCCTGGAAGAGTATAAAAAGGCCAGTACCCTGGGAGTATTTAATTTGACTTAGTTCTTGCGTAGCTGATCTCTAGCAGAGAATGGTCTTAATAAGGATCAAACTATAGTTTATGTATAATTAAAAGGCTCAACTATCCTTTGCCGGTGATAGTTGAGCCTTTTAAGTTCACTTAAGTAGCCAGGCCCCTTAAGTGAACTCTTCTACATCATATATTCCAATAAGAGTTGTTCCTGCATGCGTTTTAAACCATCTTTAATGTATTTGGCCCTTACCTCGCCGATTCCTTCAACATCATCCAGTTCGGCTATGCTAGCCTTCAGCACATCACTGAGAAGATTGAAGCGGCCCATCAGATTATCGATAACCGACACCGGCAGGCGGGGTAGTTTCTGTAACATCCGATATCCCCGGGGAGAAATGGGCTGTTCCATATGACTGCTGGTTGTACCTAGAGCTAAATTCCTGGATATAAAAATAGAATCCGATATATCTTCTTCAAAAGCCTTTAACAGGCTATCCATGATTTCCCGGGGGGTTTTATCCGTATTTTTTGAGTAGTCCTGAATAATATATAGTGCTTCTTCTTCTACATTGGCGGTCATTTCATCCAGTTGCATTTTTACCAGCCGTCCTTCGGTTCCTAATTCGGCGATATAGTTTTCTATTTCTTTAGCTATATTTAATACTCTGACTCCTCTTTTTAGCACTTCACATACCTCGGATACGGTGACCATGTCTTCAAACTCCAGTCCCCCTAGCCGCTGCAGTTCTTTAAACAAGACATTGCGATATTTCTCCAAGGTTTGCAGGGCCTGGTTGGCTTTGATCAAAATGGGCTCTATTTCACGCAAGCGAAAAGTTATATTACCCTGATAGAGGGTTACTACTTTACGCCGCTGGGATATGGCTACTACCAATTGTCCGGTCTGCAGGGCAGTTCTTTGCGCTGTTCGATGCCTGATTCCAGTTTCGTTAGACGGCAGCTGAGGATCGGGGTCTAGCTGAGCATTGGCTATTAGTATGCGTGAAGCGTCTGAGTTCATGATGATGGCTCCATCCATTTTGGCCAGTTCATATAAACGAGCCGGAGAATATTCACAGTCTATGTAAAACCCACCGCTTACCAAATTCATCAATGCCGGTGAATCACCCACCACCACCAGTCCCCCGGTGTTGGCCTGCAAAATATTTTCCACCCCTATCCTAAAAATACTGCCCGGTGCCAGCATTTTCAGATATTTGCGGAATTCTCCTTTATAAATTTCTTCCACCCCAAATCACTCCTTGTTGATAAATTCTATTAAATCACCCAATGCTGCCAATGGATAGAGTTCAATACCATTATTGATATTATGGCTGCCCCCGGCAGGAACTACAGCCCTTTTATATCCCAATCTTATGGCCTCTTTCAAACGGGATTCCAAAAAGGCAACTGAACGTACCTGCCCTGATAAACCCAGTTCCCCAATAAAAATGGTATCGGCAGGAAGAAGACGATTTTCATAACTTGATATAATGGCGGCGGCAATCCCCAGGTCAGCGGCCGGATCCTTTATAAACAGCCCCCCGCTTATCCGAAGGTATACATCCTGCTCCGATAAACGATATTTATGTAACTTTTCCAAAACCGCAATAATTAAGGATAAACGATTTTGGTCAATACCTGATGCCATCCGACGGGAGTACCCGGGACCGGATAAGGACACCAAAGCCTGAGCCTCTATCAACAAAGGTCTACTTCCTTCATAGCTGGAAGTAATGGCAGTACCCACAGCATTTCCTGAACCCAACAATAGATCAGCAGGATCCAAGACCTCAACCAAGCCCTCACTTCTCATCTCCATCAAGGCTATCTCATTGGTGGATCCAAAACGGTTCTTTATACCTCTGAGCAGGCGGAAATAGTGGTTCTTGTCCCCCTCAAAATATATAACCACATCAACCATATGTTCCAGTACCCGGGGTCCGGCAATGACACCATCTTTGGTTACATGCCCGATCAGAAAAAAAGCTTTCTCCGTTCTCTTGGCTATCTCGACTATACGAGCGGTACACTCCCGGAGCTGAGCTATACTCCCCGGAATAGAAGTTATGCTGCTGGAATATACGCTTTGTATAGAATCAACTATAATCAGGACTGGATCAATTTCCTTTATATATTCCTCCAGCAATTCTATCTCTTGTTCATTTAATAAATAAATATTGGGGTTGTTTATATTAAGCCGCAGTGAGCGTAAGCGAATCTGTTTTAGGGATTCTTCCCCGGACAGATAAATGAGCTTTTCTCCCCTTAGACCAATCTTGTCAGCTACCTGCAATAAAAGGGTAGACTTGCCTATCCCCGGATCTCCTCCCAGAAGCACTATGGAACCTGGAACTATGCCCCCTCCCAGAAGTCGATTCAATTCTTCCACTCCACTGCTAAACCTTTTAATATCCTGACGGGAAATAGCGGTAAGGGGAACTGCCTCGATAACTCTGCTTTTCTTCCGATCCGCTTTTTTCTCCACTATGCTTTCCACCATAGTGTTCCAGGACCCGCATCCGGGACATTTGCCCAGCCATTTCAGGCTTTCATAGGCACATTCATTACAGATAAATTTACTATTAATTTTACCCATATTGCTCTCCTTATTAGAACATTATACCCTAAAGCCCCACAACAATTATGTAGAATTTAAGCGTATCCGAACAACAACACCACAACATAATAATTTACACTCTCATGGAAGGCCAAGAGTCCTTATATTATCTGCTGCCTTCAGCTTCATTTAGTAGGGGCTACAGGCTGATAGCTTACCCTATAGTATCCAATTTAAAAGGGACCGCATTGATTGCGGTCCCTGGCTTGCACTGATAATTTCCTATGCTTTAGTAATGATAATTTGCTCATCCACCGCATCTACCAGCAGCTTGTCTCCCGGAACTACTGTCTTTTTCAAAATCTCTTCCGAGATACTGTCTTCCACCAGTTTTTGCAGAGCTCTTTTCAGGGGTCTGGCTCCATAGCTGGGATCATGTCCCTCTTTCATTATAAGTTTGCGAGCTCCTTCCCTTATTTCCATCTCATAGCCATTGTCTTTAACTCGCTTTTCCAAATCCTTCAAAAGCAGATCCACGATTTGAGCCAATTCCTGGTCAGACAGGTTTTGGAAAACTATTATTTCATCCAAGCGGTTAATAAACTCAGGCCGGAAGGTATGCTTCATTTGCTCCATCACCCGGTTTTTCATCTGCTGGTAATTCTGGGCTTCATCGATGGCACGATTAAAACCTACCTGCTTGTTTTGCTTGATGGATTCTGCCCCTACATTGGATGTCATAATAACCACCGTATTCCTAAAGTCTACGGTTCTTCCCTGTCCATCGGTTAAACGCCCATCTTCCAAGACCTGCAGTAAAATGTTGAAAACATCCGGATGGGCTTTTTCTATTTCATCCAGCAGAATAACTGAATAAGGTTTTCTTCTAACTCGCTCAGTAAGTTGGCCTCCTTCATCGTAACCTACATATCCGGGAGGAGATCCAATCATCCTGGAAACGGCATGTTTTTCCATGTACTCCGACATATCCAGGCGTATAATGGCATCTTCACTGCCAAACATGGCTTCCGCCAATGCCCGAGCCAGTTCAGTCTTACCTACTCCGGTGGGCCCCAGGAAAACAAACGAACCGATAGGACGTTTGGGATTTTTTAGCCCCGCCCGGGCTCTTCTAACCGCCCGGGCTACGGCCTTGACGGCTTCATCTTGGCCCACCAGCCTCTGATGCAGCACTTCTTCCAGGTTAACCAATCTTTCACTTTCCTCGGCCGCTAATTTGCTTACCGGTATACCGGTCCAACTGGCAACTATCTGGGCTATTTCCTCTTCCCCGACTAAACCAAATTGCCTGCATCTCTGATTCAACCACTCCTTGCGCTCGTTATCCACTTCGTTTTTGAGTTTTTGTTCTTCATCCCGCAATTGAGCTGCTTTTTCGTATTCCTGACCCGTGATGGCTTCTTCTTTTTCTTTTATTAATTCCTGCAAACGCAGTTCTTTTTGCTTTAGCTCCTCGGGTAAAACATAGTTGGCCAGGCGCACCCGGGAAGAGGCTTCGTCAATAAGGTCTATAGCCTTATCCGGCAGGAAGCGATCACTTATATAACGGGCAGACAGCCTGGCTGCTGCCTCTATAGCTTCATCGCTAATCTTTACTCCATGATGGGCCTCATAACGATCCCGCAACCCTTTTAATATCTCTATGCTTTCTTCAATTGTGGGCTCATCCACCGTAATAGGTTGAAATCTTCTTTCCAGAGCAGCATCTTTCTCGATGTGTTTCCGGTATTCATCAAGGGTGGTAGCCCCCACACATTGGAATTCTCCCCGGGCCAAAGATGGCTTAAGGATATTGGCAGCATCTATGGCTCCTTCGGCAGCACCGGCTCCAACTATGGTATGCAATTCATCAATAAATATTATTACATCCCCAGCCGTCTTTATCTCATTAACGATTTTAGTCAAACGATCTTCAAATTCACCCCGGTATTTAGTACCGGCAATCATAGAGGATAAATCCAGGGCTACCACCCGTTTATTGGCCAATATCTCAGGAACCTGGTTTTCATTGATACGTTGAGCTAATCCTTCTACAATGGCGGTTTTACCCACCCCAGGGTCCCCGATTAAAACCGGGTTGTTTTTAGTGCGCCGCGACAAAATCTGAATTACTCTTTCAATTTCTCCAGCTCTCCCGATCACCGGATCCAGTCTTCCTTCTCCGGCATCTCTGGTTAAATCCCGGCTGAAAGAATCCAGGGTAGGTGTCTTGCTACGCTGTTTCCGCTTGATTGGGCCGCCCCCCCCTGTTTCCTGCTGATTATCTCCCAGGTGGTGATTATCGTAAGCTGAAGGAGCATCTCCACCCATCATGATCAGCACTTGTTCTCTTAAGTCATCCAGTTTTACTCCCATGGATAACAACACCTGTCCTGCCACCCCATCTTTTTCATGTAATATGGCCAGGAGTAAATGCTCGGTTCCTACATAATTGACTCCTTGTAATCTAGCCTCCTCAAAAGATAGATTAAAAACCTTTTTCGCTCCTGGAGTGATGGGTAAATCTCCTACTGCTGCTTGAGGGCTGTCACCTCTTTCTCCAATCAATTTGGTTACTTCTGCTCTTACCTTTTCCAGGTCCGTGCCCATGCTCATCAAGGCTTTTGCTCCCACCCCTTCTCCTTCACGCAAGACTCCTAATAATATATGTTCGGTTCCAATCGCCGGGTGATTAAGCTGCCTGGCCTCTTCCTGGGCATGGATAACCGCATTTCTAGCTCTTTGAGTAAATCTTCTGAACATCTTATTCCTCCTTTTCTGATTGAATTTCACTCTGCTTGCTTTTCAACAGGATTTCCTTGATAACTTCGGCTCTTTTAACATCCCGCATGAAAGCCTCCATTTCATCACCTGATCTTTTCTGCAAGTGTCCCGGTTTTATGGCAACTACCAATTGATTTATGAGGTAGGGATTAATTCCTTTGATTATCCCCAAGTCCATTCCCAGACGAACATCGGAGAGCAGGGTTAAGGCTTCATTGGAATTAATAACTCTGGCATTGGTCAAAATTCCATAAGCTCTTCCCACCCGATCTTCTAATTGGTACCTCATTTCCTGCTGCAGGCTTTTACGCAATATCTTTTCCTGTTCTACCATCTGTCGGGTTATTAGGCCCAGGTTGGTGATGATTTCATTTTCACTTTGACCCAGGGTAATCTGATTGGATAACTGCACATAGTTTCCAATAATCTCTGTTCCTTCCCCATACAGCCCTCGTACCGCCATCCCCAACTGATGAATATTCTGGAATATCCTATTTCTCTGTCCACTGATGGCTATACCAGGCAGATGTAACATAACTGAAGCCCTCATTCCGGTTCCCACATTGGTGGGACAAGAGGTCAGATAACCTCGTTCTTCGTCAAAGGCGAAATTCAGTCGCTTTTCCAAGGCATCATCAATTTTCTGGGCTAGATCATAGCATTTCTCCAGCTGTAAACCTGGTAGCATAACCTGTATCCGCAGATGGTCTTCCTCATTTATCATAATGGCAATAGATCCATCTTCACTAAGCAATAAACCACGATAAGCCTCTTCTGCTGTTCCATGCTCCGGGCTTATTAGGTGCTTTTCCACCAGTATCTGCCTATCCCAGGCCGAAGTATTGTCAAAGCTTAGTAGTTCCAAGGAGGATAATAACTGGTCTTCGCTCTGCCTCCAGGCCTCCCTTATCTCCTGCATGGTTTTATTACCTTTTTCGGCATTCATAAAATAGGGAAAGCTTATATCTTGAAGATTGCGTGCTAAACGAATCCGGCTGCTGATTACTATATCCGATTCCGGTCCTTTTTCAGCATCCATCCAGGCTACAAAGTGCCCATTCAGTAAATCGTTCTTGCTCACTTGCTCTCCTCCTCATTAATCTGCTTTTCCAAGAGCTTGATTTGATCTCTAATCTCCGCTGCTTGCTCATATTTCTCTTCTTTGACGCTCTGCTGCAACTTGGATTTTAGTTGATCCAACTCCTTTTTTAAAAAGGCCTTCTGACCTCCCCGCAGGGGGATTTTGCCTACATGGCGACTGTTGCCGTGTATACGCCTCAGGGTAGGTTCCAGTTCCGTATCAAAAGCCTTATAACACTGGGAACATCCTAGCTTCCCGGTCTGTTTAATATCCGAAAAAACCATGCCGCAGTTTTGGCAACGGCTATCATGAGTCAGAGAATGCATATCCTGCAGGTTAAAACCGCCTCCCAGGAAACTGCCTAGAAAATTGGGTATGGAAAACTTTTTATCTTGATCAAACAATAGAAAACCCTTTTTGGCAGCGCATTCAGAACATAAGTGTACATCAAATTTCTTTCCATTAACCAGCTGGGTTAAATGAACCGTAGCTGGTTTATGTTTACAATCATCACAAAACATATCCATCCTCCTAAAGCTTAGTGATTCAGATTCAAATACTCGTTCAAGGCTCTGGCTACCGAATTATAAAGGTTTTTCCTCTCTTCATCGTTAAGGGTGCTGGAGGCAGATGCTACAATATGTTTTAACATACTGCCCTCATTAAGCTCTAATATCTTCTTTTCTACCAGTTCATTGATGAAATGAAATAATTTGTCGGCATCATTAATAGTAGCGATATCGCTGGTGACGGCAAAACGGGTAATACGCACAAAACCCTTGCCTCCTCGACGACTCTCAGTACGATAACCGAATTTCTCTTGAAATCTGGTGGAAATAACATAAGTAACCTGTGAAGGTACACAGGAAAAGGTTTCGGCCAATTCAGCCCTCTGTATCTCTATCTGTTTCCCTTCACTTCTATCTATCAGTACCTTTAAATATTGTTCAATCTTATCTGCCAGGCTTTTTTTCACAGCTTTCTCCTATTTGACTTTATTTGACTTTCTTGTATTATTATATTATCAAAAGAAAAAAAAATAAACCCTTAGTTAAAAGGATTTATTTTTTTGAAGCTACTTATACCCAAGCAATTACTTTCCCGGTAGGTATTTATTCTTTAAGACCTGCAACACAAATAGGGGTAAGTTGACCTGTCTTTTTATACGAGCCGGTTCGGAAAGCAAACGATATAACCACTCCAGATTAAGCCTGATAAATAATTCCGGAGCCCGCTTTTTCTCCCCCGCAAGAACATCCAGGCTTCCACCTATCCCAATACATACTTTGACCTTTAAGTTATTTTTATGTTCATGAATCCAGAACTCCTGCCGGGGTGCCCCCAAGGCTACCAATAGAATATCGGGTTGAAGCTGATTGATTTTCTCAATTACCGCTGGCATTTCCTGACTACTATGGTAACCATGATCCTGACCCACAATTTGTAGCCCGGGAAGGGATTTCTGCAGGCAATCTGCGGCCTGATCGGCTATGCCGGGTAGAGCTCCCAGCAAAAAGACCTTCCACCCCTGCTTTGCTGCCTCCTCACTAAGTCGATATGTCAATTCAATCCCGGTTACCCGCTGCCTGATTTTATAACCTTGAAGCCGTGCCGCCCATACAATGCCTATTCCGTCCGGCGTTACTAAATCCGCTGAGTTGATGATAGCTTGCAAAGAATGGTCTCGCTGGGCTAAATAAGCAATCTCTGCATTTAGAGTTACTACCTGCTGGGTACTATGGCCTTCGACCATGGCTCCAAGCTTTTCCATTACCCCGTTCATGTCTAATAAATCTACATAAGACCCCAGAACTTTTGCTCTCTCCGGCATATTCATCCTCATTTCTGTATATAATATTTCCCCTACACCTAGCCGGATTGGGTATTATTTACCTTCTATGTACTATCCCACTATCTCAGTCTCTTGATTCCTTTTTTCTTAGTTTGCCTTATAATCGCCATCTGGTCCAGGGCTTTCCCCGTGCCTATGGCTACACAGGAGATGGCATCTTCAGCCACATGGACTGGCAGGTTGGTTTCCTGAGAAAGCAGTATATCCAATCCATGCAGCAATGAGCCCCCACCGGTCATTACTATACCATTGTTGACTATATCGGCAGCTAATTCCGGGGGAGTTATTTCCAAGACCTTCTTTACCCCTCCGATTATTGCTTCCACTGGCTCTTTCAAGGCTTTATAACTCACTTCTGAGTTTATTTCAATATTTTTGGGAAGTCCGGTCAATAAGTCTCTTCCTCTTACTTCCATGGATCGATTCCGGTTCTCATCCGTCACCCATGCGGTCCCGATCTTGATCTTAATGTCTTCTGCAGTGGGCTCTCCTATCAATAAATTATATTCCCGCCTGATATATCGAATAATAGCTTCATCAAACTTGTCCCCCCCCATGCGAAGGGAAGAATCACAAACAATACCGCCCAGAGAAAGAACCGCTATATCAGTAGTTCCTCCGCCAATATCCACAACCATATTGCCACTGGCATCCGATATGTTTATTCCTGCCCCTAAGGCCGCCGCTAGTGGTTCCTCCACTATATATGCCTGCCTGGCACCGGAAGAAATAGTAGCCTGGTTAACCGCTCGCTCTTCCACGTCAGTGGCTCCACCGGGTATACATACAATGACCCGGGGTTTGAAAAAAATTCGTTTTCCCACTACTTTTTTAATAAAATAAGTAAGCATTTTCTCGGTTGTATCATAATCGGCAATAACTCCGTCTTTAAGCGGTCTAATAGCCACTATATACCCTGGGGTCCTTCCTAACATTTGCCGCGCAGCTTCTCCTACCGCAATGACTTTATTAGTATTACAATTTATAGCTACTACCGAAGGTTCGTGTAATACAATACCTTGACCTTTTTTGAATATTAATACGCTAGCCGTTCCTAGATCAATCCCAATATCCTCGCTGACGAAAAACATGCTTGGCAAGGCCCTCCTCGACATTTTTCATAATTATACCATTATTAATCCCTAATAATGTTATTTTTTCTTATAGTGTTACTTCTTTGCTGCCTGCATATTTCTGTCGAGTGGCTTCTCCACCTCTAATGTGCCTTTCAGCCTTGTTTTTTTCTAATATTTCCTTTACCTCCTGGGCTAGTTTCATATCAATCCGAGGCAGCCGCTCTGATACATCCTTGTGCACAGTGCTCTTGGATATTCCAAATACCTCCGCCGTCTGTCTTACGGTGTTAGATGTTTTTATAATGTATTGGGCCACCTTAACCGCTCTTTTTCTAATATAGTTTTGCATCCCAGTCCTCCCGCCAATGAAATTACTTAAATATATTCAATTGCTCTGCGGGAGAGAACAATCAGATGCTTTTTTGAATTTTTTCCCGTTTGACCAAAGTATGGCTCTATTGTGAAAAGCTATATTCCTCGGGTTTGGATACAGCAATACTTAGATTCCGATCCAGAGCCATGAAAGGGACATCAGGGCCTAAGAATCCGTCCATCCGCCTTGCTATACTATCCAGAGTGCGTGTTTTTATGCATCCAACGTAATTTGGATGGGGTTTATCCAGGTGAGCAAGCATCAATAATTCAATTTCTTTATACGAATGTTCTTATAATAGTGAGATAATATCTGCTGGTAGTCTTTGCCTTGCTGAGCCAGGCCGTTAGCTCCATATTGGCACAAGCCTACTCCATGACCATACCCCCTGCTATTGACAATTATCCCTTGTTCCTGCCGGCTTAATTCCCAGTTAGTAGATGGCAGATTGAAGAGCTGCCGAAAGCTACCGGCAGATATGACCTGCTCATTAACTCTTAGCTGACGCACTCTGCCGCTATCACTTTTTTGACTTATTTCAATATCGGCATTCCCGTTAACGGTCAGCTTTTCCTGTAGCGATCCCAATGAAATGACCTGAGTGCTTTCATAATAAGCAGATTCCCTGCAATAATTGCACTTAACACTTTGCAAATAGGGTATATTGGATCCCCAGGCTGCTACTGCACTTTCAGTATGGCCTCCACAGGTAGAATGGTATAAAGCATCAATAGGCGAATTCTGGTAAGTGATTAATTCCCCCCGGGTATCCTCTACCGCTGACTGTATTTTTTCTTTAAGCTCTTGATATTTGGCTGGATGCAGTTCCTGAAATTTATCCCAGGAAACATAGGCTTGACAAGAGCTTATGTCATCTGATAGATCGGCATTTAACGGATAAGGCTTCCCGTCCAAAATCTTTTTACAGGCATAAGTGCGGGCACATACTGCCTGAGCCTTTAATGCTTCCAGCTCAAAGGAAGCCGGCATTTCAGCGGCCACAACTCCAGCTACATATTCTTCTATCTCCAGTTCAATGATCTGCCCCGATTGATGCAGGTATAGTTTAACCATAGGTTGGGGTATTGTTTCTGGCAGGGGTTTATTGAGATTGACAGCAAGAACTGTAAGCAACAGCAATAAAAGAATCACTAAGGCTAGTTTTCTGATGAATATTATTTTGCTTTTCATGTATTAATTCTATTAAAGGAGTAAAGTAATTATGACCAGGTCTTATCCTCTGCAGATTTTGGCTCCTACAGCATTTAATTTTTCCACTATTCTTTCATAGCCCCGATCAATATAGTGGCTATTGGCAATACAGGTAGTCCCCTCCGCCATCAGTCCAGCAATCAGCAAAGCAGCTCCGGCTCTTAAATCACTGGCTTTTACATGGGCTCCCCCCAGGCCCTCTACTCCTTTAACAATGGCGGTTCTGCCTTCAATTTTTATATTGGCCCCCATTCGCGCTAATTCCTGGGCATGCATAAAACGATTTTCAAAAACCGATTCCGTTATTACACTGCTGCCTGAACAATGACTTAAATAGGCCATGAATTGAGCCTGCATATCGGTGGGA
Organism: Syntrophomonadaceae bacterium; assembly: GCA_012520725.1. GTDB lineage: Bacteria > Bacillota > Syntrophomonadia > Syntrophomonadales > Syntrophomonadaceae > JAAYJK01. Next base: position 18,091 of record JAAYNQ010000019.1, read on the forward strand.
AATCCTGGATAAGGAAGGGTCTTGATATATATGGGCTTTATTGGCCCTGATCTTTCCACCCTTATTGATTTATCCCTTTCCTCCACCTGGGCTCCACTTTCCAATAACTTGGCGGTGGTAGCTTTTACATGTTCAGGAATTACATTTTTTATTAGCAGATTACCACCGGTAGCAGCGGCAGCTACCATATAGGTTCCCGCTTCAATCCGGTCCGGAATCGGAGTATAAGTACATCCATAAAGCCTTTTCCGTCCTTCTATTTTGATCACATTGCTTCCGGCAGCATGAACACTCCCCCCCATTCGGTTGATAAAGTTGGCCAGGTCCACTACTTCTGGTTCCAGGGCAGCGTTTTCTATATAGGTAGTGCCGTGGGCCAGGGCTGCGGCCATCATTAAGTTTTCCGTAGCACCTACACTGGGAAAGTCCAGGTAAATATGACTTCCTTTTAATTCTTTGGCTTGGGCTATTACATTGCCTCCGCTCAATGTGATCCTGGCACCCAGGGCTTCAAAGCCCTTAAGGTGCAGGTCGATAGGCCGAGTTCCTATGGCACATCCGCCCGGCAAGGAAATTTTAACCGTTTTTCTGGTAGCCAAAATAGGCCCCATAAGCAACAAGGAGGCTCTAATCTGCCGTACCAGCTCATAATCAGGATATATATTGCTGATAAAGCTTTTTATACTTAATTGTCCTTCTTGCTGCGATAAAGTAGCCCCCAGGTTTATTAGCAACTTTTTTACGATTTCCACATCATTGATCTGGGGCACTCCGTTGATATAAACCTGGTCTTCACTTAAAAGAGCGGCAATCAGAATTGGGAGTATGGCATTTTTGGAGGTACTGATTTCTACCTCCCCCCGCAAGGTAGCCTTGCCTTCTACCAATAATTCCATTACATTCACCTGCTTGTTCTAATAATCACCCATTATCAAAGGCTGTCCAATATATACTATGGCTTCCCGCTGCTGCTGGTTGCTTCTAGCTGCCACCTGCACATTATACTTTTCTTGCTGTACCTTAATACTATTATCAAACAAAGGGGTATAGGCAGCCATGCTGCTGGCATTATCATCTTCATATAATTCTCCCCCTTCAGCCCCCAGGTTCTCAAGTATTACTTGTATTATGGCCCTTCTTGATTCCTTATCCATATGATGATTTATTTTACCAGTGTACAAGTAATAATACTGCCAATCTAATCTATCCCGGTGCAATCTTTTTTCAATCTGGCTTAAATCTACTTTGGATTCCGGGCTTACCACATTAAGCAGAAAATAACTCTCGTTTTTCCTGCTGTCTGTTTGTCCTGAAATATAATAACTGAGCTGCTGATCCTGAAAAGTATAGCTAAGCAGTAAATCCCCGGAGCTTTTCTTTTCAGTAGCTATTGAAGATACCCCGTCTATATCCAAGGCCCGTACAATTTCCAATAATCTTTGTTCCAGTTCATCCTCTTCCAGCCTATACTTTATTTTGGCCCAGCAATCAAGTCGTGATTCCAGTGAAATTGCACCGATTGATGCAAAAGATAGGTAATAAGGTGATGGTGGCTTCATTTTCTGCTCAAGTTCTTTTTCGATGAGGTAGGAACTTAAACTGCAAAGAGCAACAAATATACTTAAATAGATAATTACTTTTTTCATTTGACTCTCCCCCGATTTTACTTATAAAAATTCTTGCCCAGGACTCAGGGTTTTATTCCGGGGAGTATTCTTTAGAACCGCTAAGTATATTTAAGATCTTAATTTACCTATGAATAAGTAAAGCACTTTGGCAGCATAATCAAGCAGCAGCCATTGGCCCCAGGATCATTCTTCGAAGCTGATCTTAAAGTATAAAACAGAAAATCCTGACTCAGTCAGGATTACAGATCAGTCTTATGCGCTGTCATTCTGACTCAGCCAGGACATTTTCTTATCATCAATTATCTAATGGCCAGGCTTAGGCCTGATCAGGCTCAGCTGCATCAGCCAGTTCAGCCCTCCGTTTTTCCTCTTCTGCTCTTTTCCTCTCTTCTTCTGCTTTGAGAGCCAGGTATTCTTTAATATACTCTTCTTGCCTTTGTTTAGCCTTAAGGGCCTTTTTCTCGAAAGATCCAAATTGCCTGATGATTAGAAATCCAAATAAAATGGTAACTATAAATACCGCAGCTATCACCATGGTTAATGCGCTGCTCATAATTCTATCCCCCCATTGCCGATCTATAGTAGCCTTTTCTATTAATAATCCTCATCCTCATCCTCAATGTACCATCCATCTTTTCCCCGTTTAAACTTCTTCGGTTTAGCCCGCTGTTTGCTTTCCCTAGCCTTCTCCTCCACCTTTTTGGTAGCCTGCCATAATATTAAATATATTAGTCCTTTAACTAAATAATAACACAAGGTTATGATAATCAGATATTTTAACATATCATTCATAGATATATACCTTATTCCTCTTTTATTATGGTATTGGCTACGAGGTAAATCCAGAAGTGGCAATCAAGCCGGAAGAAGCTGATTAAAGCTTACTTCCGGCTTGCTATTAATTGACTAAATCCATGGACTACTCAGCTCCAGCTGCTCTTATTCTAGCTATAGCTCTTTTTAGGGCTTGTTCAGCCCGGATAGCATTGATGGTTTCATCTCTTTGCGCCAACCTCCGCTCAGCCCGTTCTCTAGCGGCTTTGGCTCGAAGCACATCAATGTGTTCCCCCAATTCTGCTGTTTCAGCTAGTATGCGTCCTGTGTTATCAATAATCTCCATAAATCCGCCGCTGACTGCTACTCTCTTTTCACTCCCTTTAGAGTCTTTGTAGCGTAAAACCCCAATTTTCAGGGCTGCCACCAGCGGGGCATGGTTCCTCATTACGCCTATTTCACCGTCTACAGCAGGGGCCACCATAAATTCAACTTCATCCTTAAAGAGAATTTTTTCTGGGGTGACTATCTCCAGCATGAAGGTGTTGTCTGCCATAGGCTACGCCCCCAGTCTCTTCGCTTTTTCTATCACACCATCTACATTCCCTACCATCAGGAATGCTTCTTCTGGCATATGATCGTATTTCCCTTCTAATACATCGGCAAAGGAATCAACCGTCTGATTTACCGGTACATAAATACCTGCCTGTCCGGTAAACTGTTCAGCAACGTGGAAAGGTTGTGACAGGAATCTTTCCAGTTTCCTGGCCCGGGCTACTATAACCTTATCCTCGTCACTTAATTCATCCATCCCCAGTATAGCTATAATATCCTGCAGTTCTTTGTACCTCTGCAAGATCTGCTGTACTCCACGGGCAGTGAAGTAATGCTTTTCTCCCAGGATGTTGGGATCCAGTATTCTGGAAGTTGAATCCAAGGGGTCAACCGCTGGATATATTCCTTTTTCAGCAATGGACCGGGCCAGAACCAGAGTTGCATCCAAGTGGGCAAAGGTTGTGGCCGGGGCCGGGTCAGTCAGGTCGTCAGCCGGAACATATACTGCCTGGGCTGAAGTTATAGAACCTTTGCGGGTAGAAGTGATTCGTTCCTGCAATAGACCCATGTCAGTAGCCAGAGTTGGCTGATATCCAACCGCGGAAGGCATACGTCCCAGTAGAGCCGACACTTCGTTACCAGCTTGAGCAAAACGGAATATATTGTCTATGAATATGAGTACGTCCTGTCCCCCTACATCACGGAAATATTCGGCTATCGTCAAGCCGGTTAGTCCAACCCGCAATCTGGCTCCTGGCGGCTCATTCATCTGACCGAAAATCAGTGCTACCTTGTCGATAACTCCAGATTCGCTCATTTCACCCCAGAGGTCATTACCTTCACGGGTGCGCTCACCAACACCGGTAAAAACTGAATATCCACCATGCTCATAAGCAATGTTTCTTATCAGTTCTTGTATAATAACGGTCTTACCTACCCCGGCTCCACCAAAGAGTCCTATTTTACCACCTTTGGCGTAGGGGCAGATCAGGTCAGTAACTTTAATCCCAGTTTCCAGTAATTCAACCGCCGGCAGCTGGTCTACCAGTTCCGGGGGATCACGGTGAATTTCCCAATAATCACTGCCTACTACCGGTCCGGCGTCATCAACCGGTTGGCCTAAAACATTCAAAATTCTTCCCAAACAGGCCTCTCCTACCGGCACCTTGATGGAAGCTCCGGTATTGGTTGCCTTCATACCGCGGCGGATACCATCAGTAGGCTGCAAGGCAACACATCTTACGGTATCATTTCCCAGATGCTGCATAGCTTCCAGGGTTACATCAATATCAGCCACAACTTTCATGTCGGCGTCCTGTTCGGCTGACTTTATAGTAATAGCGCTCATCAGGTCAGGCAATTCACCAGGCTTAAAACGAATATCAACAACTGCTCCGATAACCTGGGTTACCTCTCCATATGTTACATTCGCCATCCTCTACTTTCCTCCTTTATTCAGAGCTTCAGCTCCACCGACGATATCCAGGATTTCATCCGTTATGGCTGCCTGTCTGGCCTTATTCATAGCCAGGGTCAGGGATTCGATGATTTCTCCTGCATTATCGGTGGCGTTGCCCATGGCGGTCATCCTGGCACCATGCTCACTGGCTTTGCCCTCCAGCATGGCGTTATAAATCAGACTTCCTACATATCTAGGCAACAAAGTTAGCAAAATCTCCTCTGCACTTGGTTCGTAAATATAATCTATAAGATGCTGTCCTTCAGTTTGCTCAGCAGTTGGCGTTTCTATGGGTAAGAGCTTAACTATGGTCGGAACCTGCCGCAAAACATTAATGAATTTGGCATATACCACATATACTTCATCAACTTCTTCATTTTCATAAGAGTTCATGATAAACTGCCCAATTTCCCTGGCGTCTGCATAACTTATTTTATCACCCAGGTTGACAAATTCTGCATCCAGTCCGCCCCGTTTGCGGTAATAGTCCCGGGCTTTTCTTCCTACCGCTACAATACCGGTTTCCAAATTCCGCTCATCTTCTTCAACGGCTGTTACGGTAGCTCTGATCAGGTTGGAATTATATCCGCCGCATAGGCCTCGGTCAGCAGTTATCACCACATAACCAACTTTTCTAACCTCTTCCCGCTTCTCCAACAGGGGATGTTTTACATCATAGGCTACTCCAGCTAAGCGGGCCAGAGTACCCTGAAGGGTTTCGGTATATGGTCGAGAAGCTTCAGCTGCCTCCTGGGCACGACGCAGTTTAGCTGCCGATACCATTTTCATCGCCTTGGTAATCTGCTGAGTATTCTTAACGCTGCGTATTCTACGTTTATACTCTCTTATTCCTGCTCCTGCCATTTTAATTCACCACCTAAACCGAGAACGTGGATTTGAATTCATTAATGGCTTTGACTAATTTCTCCTCAACGGCAGCATCTAACTTTCCGCTATCCCGAATGGAGCTTGCAATATCGGGATAGTTACTGCGGAGGAATTTATGAAAATCAGCTTCAAATTCAAGTACCTTGTCTTTGGGCAGATCATCCAGGAAGCCATTAACACCTGTGTAAATTGAAATTACCTGGTCTTCCATAGACATTGGCTGATACTGGCCCTGTTTCAGTATTTCAGTAACCCTTTCCCCTCTGGTTAGACGGGCCAGGGTGGCTTTGTCCAGGTCCGATCCAAACTGGGCAAACGCAGCCAATTCACGGTATTGTGCCAGGTCCAGACGCAACTGACCGGCAACTGATTTCATGGCTTTGGTTTGAGCAGCACCTCCAACTCGGCTGACTGACAAACCAGCGTTTATGGCCGGCCGCTGACCAGCATAGAAGAGGTCAGTTTCCAGGTAAATCTGGCCATCGGTAATGGATATAACATTGGTGGGAATGTAAGCTGATACGTCACCAGCCTGGGTTTCAATTATAGGCAGTGCGGTAATGGAACCACCACCATAATTATCGTTCAGTTTACATCCTCTCTCCAGTAAGCGGGAATGTAGGTAGAAAACGTCACCGGGATAAGCTTCACGTCCAGGCGGGCGGCGAAGCAATAGTGACATTTCACGATAAGCAACTGCATGCTTGGATAAATCATCATAAATAATCAGTACGTCTTTGCCTTGAGCTTCCATGAATTCTTCCGCCATGGCTACCCCGGCATAAGGAGCAATATAAAGCAAAGGCGCTGGTTCCGATGCGGTAGCAGCTACTATTATAGTATAGTCCATAGCACCCATTTCCTCTAATTTGGCTGCTATACCTGCAATACCAGCTTGCTTCTGTCCTATGGCAACATATATACATATGATATCGCGTTTTTCTCTCTGATTAATAATAGCATCAATTCCAATGGCTGTTTTACCAACCTGGCGGTCTCCAATGATCAGCTCGCGCTGTCCCCTGCCGATGGGAACCATGGAGTCAATAGCTTTAAGTCCGGTCTGCATTGGTGTATCAACTGGTGAACGAGTTACCACCCCGTGGGCAACTTTCTCAATCGGACGAAATGAAGTGGTATTAATTGGACCCTTTCCGTCAATAGGCTGTCCCAGGGCATTTACTACCCTTCCTAACATGGCATCGCCAGTGGGAACTTCCATGATTCTCCCCGTAGCTTTTACCACATCGCCTTCCTTGATGTGAGAATAATCACCGAGCAGAACGGCACCAACGTTATCTTCTTCCAGGTTGAGTACCATTCCAACCGTGCCGCCGGTGAACTCCAAAAGTTCCCCTGCCATTGCTCCCTGCAGACCATATACGCGGGCAATACCGTCCCCAACATATATAACAGAGCCCACATTGCTGACCTCGACCTCGGATTGGTAGCGCTCAATCTGCTCTCTTAATATGGCGCTAATCTCTTCCGGCCTAATACTCATTTATGTGCTCACCCCTATCACATTAACTTATCTTTACTTGTTTGAGTTTTTCTTTCAGCATCTCTAGCCGCTTAGCCACGGTGGCATCAATTATCTGGTCCTGCATTCGTATTTTGATGCCTCCTATTAAAGCTGGGTCTACTGTTTGCTGAAGCTGTACTGTTTTCCCCGTAGAGACGGAAAGCTTCTCAGCCAGTACTTTCATCTCATCAGCAGATACTTCCTGAGCTGATATCAGCTGAGCCTTCATAATATTTCTTGCTTCATCAGCCAGCTCTTTATATTCTTCAACTATTACTGGAATATAGGCTTCACGTCTTTTGTCAATAATCATCATGAGGAAATTGAGAGTAACCTGGCTAATGTTGCCTGCGAATATCTTGCCGATAACCTCTTTTTTGGCCTTGGCGGGAATCAGCAGATGAGCCAGATAATCCTTCAGGTTTTCTGTACCCTCGATGATTTCCATTACCTTGTCCAATTCCAATTCGAACTCATCCACTTGCTTAGCTTCCCTGGCGATGCTGAAGAACGCTTCGGCATAGCGCCTGGCGACGCTCTTGTTTAACATAACAGATCGCCTGCCTCGTTAACAAATTCATTGACCATGTTCTTGTGATCCGCTTCGGTAATCGCTCTTTTCAAGACCTTTTCTGCCGCCATAATGGCTAGGGCAGCTGCAGTATCCTTTAGTTCTGCTTTGGCCTGGGCGGTAGCTGATTCAATTTCAGCGGTAGCTTTAGCCTTCATATTGGCCGATTCCTGCTGGGCCTTTGCTAATATCTCATTCTTGGCCTCCTCGGCTGCTTTGGTAGCCCGGGCTACTATTTCCTGAGCTTCCCGCCGTGATTCAGCCAAATTAGCTTGAGCTTCTTTCTTCAACTCATCAACCTCAACCCTAACCTCTTCTGCATGTTTCAGTGATCCTTCAATACTTGCTGTACGTTCATCTAGCATCTTATAAATAGGACCATAGGCGAATTTATACAGCAAAGCTAAAAGTATGAAGAAGTTTACCGCAGACCATCCGATGACATATAGATTTCCAAATGCCGGGGTATGTCCTGTCGGTGCTTCTATTGGCATAGAGCCTCCACTTGAAGCCAAGCAGAAGGTGGCAAATCCCATAATCATAGCCATAGTTAAAAGGAGGATTGATGCATAATATCTTTTATTCCTTTTCACGGATGTGCTACCTCCAATCTCTTAGAGCAAATAGTATTTGGGGCGATAGAGCCGATAATTGCCCTATCGCCCGCAATCATTAGTCTACCTGTATTTTTCTTAGTTTACTTAAATCTTACCAACTAACATAAATGCAATCAGCAGACCGTAAATAGTCAGGGTTTCAATAAAAGCTAGAGTTATGAAGAGCAGAGTTCTTACATCCCCTCCAACTTCAGGCTGCCGGGCGATGGCTTCAAAAGCTTTGCCTCCGGCTACACCCATACCAATACCGCCGCCTATACCAGCAATTGATACAGCAAGACCAGCACCTAATGCTACTCCCATCTTTTTCCCTCCTTTCAAGCTCTAAAAAAGCATGAGCAAAATTAAACTAAATTTTTAATGACCCTCTCCAGCTGCAGCTGCTATATAGCTAGCTGACAAAATGGTAAATACTATCGCTTGGATAGCACCCAACAACAAACTTAAACCCATGATCGCCGCCGGAACTACAAATGGTGCCATGAACAGCAAAAATGCTATAACCATTTCTTCACCAAAGATATTCCCAAATAGACGGACGGTAAGGGAAAGTGGATGTGCCACTTCTTCTACCAGATTCAGTGGTAACATGAGCGGGCTTGGGCTCACGAAGTGATGTAAGTAATGTCCTCCATGTTCAGAAAATCCTGCAACATGAACTGAAAAGAACGTAATTATTGCTAATGTCATAGTTACGTTCCAGTTGCTGGTAGGAGGTTGGAACCCCGCAATATGAGCGGCTCCTGGGATGAGACCGCTGTAGTTGCTTATCAGGATAAACAGGAAAAATGCAGTAAGCAAAGGTGCCCACTTTTTAGCGACATGCTCTTCGTCCATTAACTGGGTAAAAAAGTCTTTGGTGAATATGATTATTGCTTCAAAGGCGTTTTGTAATCCTCGCGGAACTCTTTGCATGTCCCGAGTAGCCAAAAACGAAATGATTCCTATCAGTGCTATGATTACCCATTCAGTAACTACCAGGTGGTCTACTGGAATTGGCCCAATGTGAAAAAAGGCACCATCCCACATACCAAATATCATTCTTTTCTCCCCCCTTCCTGCAGTGGCGTTTGATAATTAGTTTCTTCTTCTCTCCTGTTATCCGAGCTGTCACCTAAAACGTAAATCAAAGCCCTTTAGGCAGGCTTTGACTGCTAACAAGGATTATTTGGTTTCCTTTTTATGCTGATCTGTTTTTTTACGCTGCTCTGCGTTCATGCGATCCCACATTACTTTGATAGCGGTGGCCATCCCCAATAGCACACCAATTGCAGTAAACTTGGGCCCGGTACCATATTTTTGATCCAACCACCATCCGCCGTATCCGCAAAATCCTACCGCAGCGGCTATGGTTGTAACCAGATTAATAGCTTCACTGAGGCTTTTGGCCCAGTTTTTCTTCTTTTTTTCTGACATGATTTACACCTTTTTGTAGGTCCTCACATTCCCTCTTCTCTATTCGGCATAAAAATCCAAAATCCTTCTAGCTAAATTTATACACTCTTACTCAAGTATAATAAACTTCGAGGGTGAAGACACAAAATCCTTTCGTGAATTATACATTTTATTGAGATTTATTGTCGAAAATTTCTTCCGTTATCGGGACAAGTACCCCTTTTGTCTTAACTTGGCCAAGTGCGCCTCCAAGGCGCTATCGATATCAACCCCGAACTCTTCCTCCATAACGAACATCATGGTAACCGCAGTCTGGGCTACATCCAGCAATTCCCGGGCAATTTCCTCCACAATGGTATTGTGGTCCATCTTAATTTTTTCTCCGCTAAGACCCCGATATTTTCCTATAACCTGGGCCAATTCTCCTGTTTCTTCCATAAGTTTCAAGGCGGTGGATTCCAGAGTAGGTGATAACTGATTGAGTTTTGGTAGTGACAGGGTTTTACTATCCATTCTAAATGCTCCCATCCTAGTATAGTGAGAAAGCGGGAATTCCAATTCCCTTGACACAGGGGCTTAAATAATTTTCGGATCTAGTACAGTGGGTATTTTTGGCACAATTCTTTAACCATCAGGCGTACTTCAGCCAGTACTGTCTCCTGCCTGGCATTGCTTAAAGCCTGGGCAATAGCCAATCCCACTTGTTTCATATCATCGGGGGTAAAGCCCCGACTGGTAAGAGCAGGAGTCCCCAGGCGAATTCCACTAGTAATGAAGGGGGTTTCCGGATCAAAGGGAATGGTGTTTTTATTTACTGTAATGTTAACCGATTCCAAAATAGCTTCAGCTTCTTTGCCGTTGAGGCTTTTGGGGCGAACATCCACCAGCATCAGATGATTGTCAGTTCCTCCTGATACTAGTCTCAAGCCGTTCTCCACCAAAGATTGGGCCAGAGCCTGGGCATTTTGGACAATATTTTCTTGGTATTGTTTAAACTCTTCCGAAAGGGCTTCTTTAAAGCAAACAGCTTTGGCGGCAATAACATGCATCAATGGCCCCCCCTGAATACCCGGGAAAACAGCGCTATCTATCTTTCTGGCCCATTCCTGAGCGCAAAGAATAATCCCCCCCCGAGGACCGCGCAGGGTCTTATGGGTGGTGGAACTGACAAAATCAGCATACTCAACTGGGTTGGGATGTAATCCTGCTGCAACCAGACCAGCAATATGAGCCATATCTACAAAGAGGTATGCTCCCACCTCATCGGCTATTTCCCTGAACTTTTTAAAGTCAATAACACGAGGATAGGCACTAGCTCCCGCCACAATCATGCGGGGACGTGTTTTTATGGCCAGGTCCCGCAAGTGATCATAATCAATGGTTTCGCTTTGGGGGTCTACCCCATATTCAACAAATTTATAATTCTTGCCGGAAAAATTGACCGGGCTGCCATGGGTGAGATGTCCCCCATGGCTGAGGTTCATTCCCATAACCGTATCACCGGGGTTCAAGGCGGCAAAGTACACGGCCATGTTGGCTTGAGCCCCTGAGTGGGGTTGAACATTGGCGTGTTCAGCCCCGAACAATTCCTTAGCTCTCTGCCGGGCCAATTCTTCCGCCACGTCAACGTATTCACAGCCTCCGTAATAACGCTTGCCCGGATACCCTTCCGCATATTTATTGGTCATCACACAGCCCTGGGCGGCCATTACTGCTCGGGATACGAAATTCTCCGAGGCTATAAGTTCCAGTTTATTATTTTGCCTCAATTCCTCTTGTCGAATAGCCTCCGCTATCTCCGGATCAACCGGCTGAACATACTTATCAATATAATCCACTGGCTTGACTCCCTTCCTGACATTTTATTTCCAGACTACCTATTTTTTCTATTCTAAGTTGGTGTCTACCTCCTTGAAACTTGGTATTGATAAAAGTTTTTATCATGGCTAGAGCAATGCCACTACCACTTACCCGGGATCCAATAGCTATTATGTTGGCGTCATTGTGTTCCCGGGCCATGGCCGCTGAATAAGGATCATGGCACAGAGCTGCTCTTATTCCCCGTATTTTGTTGGCAGCTATGGAAATTCCTATACCGGTCCCACAGATCAAAATACCCAGGATATTTTCCTCCAGTACCTTATGAGCTACTTTTTCTGCAATATCAGGATAATCAACGGATTGGCTGCTATAAGTACCACAATCAATAAGCTGGTGGTTTTCCTGCTGAAGTGCGGTGATTATTTCCTGCTTCAGAGAAAAACCGGCGTGGTCACTGCCTATCGCTAATATCATCAGCTAATTTCACCCCTTTTATTATTTGAGACCCCGGGATAACTTTTTTATTACTCCCTCCAGCATGGACTCTAGCTGTTCAGCACTTCTTTTATAAGATTCTTTACCCATTCCGAATGGATCCGATACTTCCTGTCCCTGGTATCCAGCCCATTCACTGAGGATAAAAGTCTTATCCCTACTGCTTTGATATCTTTCCACCATCTGATGGTAGTGATCCCGAGTCATAACCAGTATCAAATCTGCCTCATCCACCAGCTCTTGATTTAGCCGCCGGGAACGGTGCCCGGACAAATCGATAGCATATTCTTCCCTCATTACCTCCAGGGCCTCTGGAGATGCAGGCAATCCATCCGCTGCCCATATTCCGGCTGAACTGGCCTGGTATTCATAGGCCAGGCTTCCCCCTTCCCGGCAGCTTAAGAATCGGGTGAAAAGCTCCTTGGCCATTGGACTTCTGCAAGTGTTTCCACTACATACAAAAAGAACCTTTTTCACCTTGCTCCCCCTCTTCATAAAACAATTTTAATAGCCAGCAGGATCAATATAACCCCACCTATCATTTGAGCATAACGGCCCACCAGAGTTCCTAATGCCTTACCGCTTCTGAAACCGATCAAGGTCATAGCCCCAGCCGTTATTCCCATTATCGATACGCTCAATAATAATGGTATTTGCTCAGTACCCAAACTAAAACCTATGGCCAGGGCATCCATACTTACCGAGGCAGTCAACAGCAAAAAATTGCCGGGGGCAGATGCTTCTCTTTTTTCCTCTGATTTCAATAGTTGATGGGCTTGTTTAAAGCTCAGTGACTGCTTTTTCACTTCTCTATAGCCTTCCCGGATAAAAGATACCCCCACATAGGCCAGAACCAAGGCCCCTAGCCAGCTGGCCCATAGACCTAGTATTTTACCCACAGTATAACCAAGGGTTAAGCCTATGATGGGCATGAGCACGTGAAATACTGCTACTGCCAAGGCAAACTTGTATTCATAGCTTCTGCTGCTCCCCTTTAAACCCATGACCAAAGCCAGGGAAAAGGCATCCATTCCTAATACCAGAGCCACCAGTAATACGGTTATCACTTGACCTGACATATAGTCACCGCTCCTTATTCTATATAAGATAAGGTTTTAGCAATCTTTCAATCCTGGGATGATGCTGCTCTAACAATCCTATCAATAATAGTAGCTGCTATTCCGCCTATAGGGGAGGGCAACGGAGCAAATACCAGCTGATCAATGCCTTCGGCTTCACACTCCCTGATGATAGAATAGAGTTGAACCCCACCCTGCTCCATATCCAGCTCATATTCCAAGTCCAAGGGCAGATGGTGGGTATAGTTTTGTCCGGTATAATTCACCATAGCGGTTTTCTTTTGCTTCGAAGCGGCCTCCTGCAAGATCAAGTCCAATTCCTTGAAATCATGGGCCAGGTATATAGCCAGGGTGGTTAAATAAGGCCGGGCTCCTTTAACCTCCTGAGCCCCCAGCCTTTTGCCTAAAACCCTTTCAATTCTTTCCAGGGGGATTCCTCCCCGCCTCAGTAACTTATACTCCTCATCCTGCATATCAATTATAGTAGATTCCAGACCTATTCCAGTGGGGCCGGCATCCAATACCGCTGCAATCCTTCCATCCAGCTCCTCTTTAACATCCTGGGCGGTAATGGGACTAGGCCTCCCATACCGGTTGGCACTAGGAGCCGCCAGAGGACCGGTCTGATCAATTAAACCCAGGGCTACTCTATGATCCGGCATGCGGAGTCCCACTCCTCTTAACCCCCCTCGAACTATATCCGGTATGGCTTGAGATGCCGGTAATATTATAGACAAAGGCCCAGGCCAAAATTCCCGCATTAGTTTAAGGGCATCATTGGGCAGCTCTTCCACCAGGGGGTAGACCTGCTCCAGATTGCTTATATGAACCAGTAAAGGATGCTCGGGTGGTCTTCCTTTGGCCTTAAATATTTTTCCTACTGCCTCCAAGCAGAAGGCATCGGCACCCAGACCATAAACGGTTTCAGTGGGAAAAGCTACCAGTTCCCGGCTTTTTATCAAGCTGGCTGCCATGTCAATTAATTTTTGCTCTGGGTTAAGGGGGTCAATCTTAATATAGTGGGTTTTCATTGCTTCAACCCTTCCTGGCCTTCAGTATACGATCTCGACCGGCCATATCCTTGATGATCTCCACCTGCTGGAAGCCACTGGCCATCTCTTGGGCCGGCATTCCCTGATGGTAGCCAATTTCTGCAAATAAATAACCGCCGGATTTAAGTTTATCCAGAGCCTGGGGCAATAAGCGCCGATACAGGTCCAAACCATCGCCGGGAGCCAGTAAAGCCTGGACCGGCTCATAGTCTCTCACCCCGGGGTCCAAAGCCCTATATTCATCAATGGGTATGTAAGGCAAATTGGCTACAATTAGGTCCAAGGGCGGATAATCCTGCAGGGGAGCCAATAAATCACCCTGATGAAAATCGATCTCCACCTGATTAGCAGCTGCATTTAGCCTGGCTATCGATAAGGCTTCTTCTGATATATCAGTGGCCACTACTCGGGATGAAGGAAGATAATGAGCCAGACTTACTGCAATAGCTCCGGACCCGGTTCCTACATCACATATATGCAGGGATCGCCCCCGACATAAATCCAGAATCTTTTCCACCATGGTCTCGGTATCGGGACGAGGGATCAGTACCCTGGAATTAACCTGAAATCTCAAGGACATAAATTCCCGGTATCCAACTATATAAGCTACCGGCTCTCCCCTTACCCTTCTTTGAATCAGCTCTTTAAACCCTTGTCTCTCTTCTTGATTGACCGGTCGGTCATAATCAGCGTAAAGCTGCACTCGATCTTGCCCCAGAGTATGGGCTAAAAGCAACTCCGCTTCCAGCCTGGGATTGTCCATACCCCGCTCCGAAAAATACCTGGTGGTCCATACCAATAGTTCTTTTATATTCCATCTATTCTCCACTTATTCCACCTGTTTCATACGTTCGGCCTGATCATGGGCTATCAAAGCCTCTATTATCTCTTTCAGGTCTCCCTCCAATATGCTGTCCAGTTTATGCAGGGTCAGGTTAATTCTATGGTCACTAACTCTCCCCTGGGGAAAGTTATAGGTGCGAATACGTTCGCTGCGATCACCGGTACCCACCTGACTACGGCGGGCTCCTGCCAACTCAGCATTTTTCTCTTCTTCCAGCACTTCCTTTAAACGGGCTCTTAAGACCCGTAAAGCTTTAGCTTTATTCTTATGCTGGGATTTTTCGTCCTGACAGGTTACTACCAGACCGGTAGGTAGGTGCGTTATGCGCACCGCTGATTGAGTGGTATTCACTGACTGCCCCCCAGGTCCGCTGGAACAATATACATCCACCCTAAGCTCATTGGGGTCGATTGCCACCTCCACCTCTTCCGCTTCCGGCAGTACTGCCACAGTCGCCGCCGAAGTATGGATCCTGCCCCCGGATTCAGTAGTTGGTACCCGCTGAACTCTATGCACCCCTGATTCATACTTGAGTTTGCTATAAACCCCGGGGCCATCCACTACAAAAATAAGTTCCTTAATACCCCCGATATCAGTGAAATGGGAATCCATTATATCAATTTTCCAACCCTGGGATTCAGCATAGCGTGAATACATGCGAAACAGATCGTTAGCAAAGAGGGCTGCTTCTTCCCCTCCCGTGCCGGCTCGTATTTCCATTATTACACTTTTATCATCATCCGGATCCTTGGGCAAGAGCATAATTCTTAATTTTTCTTCCAGTTGTTTTTTCCTATCCCGTAATGAATCCATTTCTTCTTCCAGCATCAGCCGAAATTCATCTTCCTGTTCTTCAGCCATCATCTCCCGGGTATCTTTAATCTGCTCCAGTACCGATTTATATTCCCGGTATTGTAAGACAATTTCATCTAATTCGGAGTGGGCTCGGGCGTACTTTTGAAATTGGCTGGGATCCCCTATTATCTCCGGTTTGCTCATCAATTCCGTAATTTCATTATACTTTTCTTCTAGACTGTCCAGCTTTTGCAGCATGGTTTTACCTCCGTATCAATAAGTTCTTAATTCAAAAATAACTTCCTGGGGGACGGCCTTAAGCTTGGGGCTGAAATCTTTTTCTATTCTTTCCGTTGCTGCTATACTTTCATACTCTGTACCCAGCCAGCTTAGGCCCTGCGTCAATCTCTGCAGCCTGGTCCAATCTCATTTAATAGCAAAATAGCAGGAACTTCCGCCCCTGCTATCGATTATTGCAAACCGTACTTTTTTTTGAAACGCTCTACTCTTCCTGTGGTATCTACTACTCTGCCTTTATTACCTGTATAAAAGGGGTGGCATTTGGAGCAAATTTCTACTCGAATGTTTTCTTTGGTGGACCCAACCTCAAATTCATTCCCACAGGCACACCGAGCTGTAGCCTTAAAGTATTTGGGGTGTATCTTTTCTTTCACTGTTTCACCTCTTTTCAGGCCGCTTTATGATTAAATTATGCTTTGTTAAGTCCAGCAGCCAAATAAACTGCAAAAGAAATTATATCAATAAAACGGACAAAACACAAGAATATATTGAATTCCTAGCATTTTTCACTTGAACTGGTCTACCAAGTGTATCATTATAATTAATACAGTAGGTTTTAGGTGGTGTATTAAGTGTTGTGGTTTAAACTAGAATATCATTCCGGCCAAGCTGTTTATAAACAGATTTTGAATAATCTGAAAAGGCTTATTATCAGCGGGCAGCTGAAAGCTCATGACCCCCTTCCCTCCATACGGGAAATGGCCCGGGAGTTGAATGTTAACCCCAATACTGCAGCCCGTGCCTACCGGGAATTGGAACAGCAGGGCTTGATTTATTCCCGGGCTGGAATTGGCAGCTTTATTGCTGAAACCAAACCGGGTACCCTGGAAGAAAAAGCCCGTGAAACAGTTTATCCCCAATTAAAGCAGCTTATAAGCCTTTCCCACAGCCTTAATCTTTCTTCGGAAAGTCTAACCCGATTGTTTAATGAGATAGTGCAGGAAATTTATGGAGGTGATAAGCCATGACGGTACTGCAAGTGGATCAGCTAATAAAAACTTATCCCAGGAGCAATTTTAAGCTGCAGCTTGATCACCTGGAAGTGGCTGAGGGTAGCATTCTGGGTCTATTAGGAACCAACGGGGCTGGGAAAACCACTCTTTTAAAGCTGATGCTGGGTCTGGCTTTTCCCCAGTCTGGCACCATAACTTGGACCAAAAACTACTCTTCTGAGGCTGACTTTGTAATCAAGAATGTCACTTATATGCCGGAGTACAAAAACTTATATCCTCATTTTAGTGTAGGCCACATGCTGAAATTAGCTTCCACTTCTATTCCTGGCTGGAGTGAAAAGAAAGCCAAGCATTTGCTCCCTATTTTTCCCGTGGATCTGAGCAAGAAGATCTCCACTCTATCCTATGGAGAAAAGACCAGTTTATATGCTCTTATCACTTTGGCCAAAGATGTTCCTTATATTATACTGGATGAACCTTCCAGAGGCCTGGATCCGGTCATACAGGAAAGATTGTTGAAACAAGTAAAAATGGCCAGTCAGGATGGTAAAACAGTGATTTTTTCTTCCCATAACTTGGCCGAGATAGAAGAATGTGCGGATTGTACGGCTATAATCAAGGATGGCCGCATTATTATCCATGACTACCTGGATAATTTAAAGTCTTCTCTATTTATGCTGGTATTAGCCGGGAACCAGGAATTGCCGGCCGGAGAAGGTTCAGAATATTTCTTGCTGGCTCATAGCAGTCAGCCGGGGCAAAATGCCTTTTTGTGTCAGGCGGATGAATCTGTTCGCTTTTCCCTTAACGGAAGGTTCACGATATATGATGTTAGCTTGAAGGATATTTTTTTATCTGTCAACGAAGGGGGGATGCAATATGAATCTTTTAATCAAAGAGTTTAGCGAATTGAAGAACCGCTTTTTGGTACTGGCTTTGCTAATTATTCTTATGGGTTATTTTATCCTGGCCTATTACGATTTTTTCCTGTCCTTGATAGATATCAACAGCATCAGAGAAGGGCTGGCAGCTTTTCCTTTAAGCCGGTATATGGATACCGCAGCCTTGATTGAACAGTTGAACCTGATGCTCAATGATATGGATTTTTATCTCTGGTCACAGTGGATGGGTAAAAATCTCTACCAGTTGATTATTCTGAGTACCATTCTCTTAGGCTTTTCCTCCTTCGCCCGGGAAAGGGAACAAGAGACCATGAGTTTTCTGCTCAGCAACTTCAGCCGCCGGCATATATTCTTAAGCAAGATCCTGGCTGGGGGCATACTTTTACTCGGACTAACCGCCATCGGCTGTGGATTCCCTTTTTTTATGGCTTCCAGCTCTACTTATTCTTATACCTGGCCTTTGGCCTGGGCCTATTTTTGGCATCTGGGAATAGCCGCCATTTTCTTGTACTCGGGGATTATACTCTTTTCCCTTTTATCCCAGGATATAGTTAAACCACTGATTCTATCGATATTTTTCTTGATACTATTATCATTGCCCAAATTTAACGAAGCACTGGCTTCATGGTATCTATATCGGTATATGACCGGGTTCGATATTTTTGTTGGCCATGGCATCCTTTATCAAGCCTTGCTGATAATAGCACTGCTGTCAACCGCCCTTTTTACATTAAGCTGGCGGATATTCAAGCAGCAGGATTATTAATATAAAATACGGAGATAAGACAAATTGCCTAAAGTATAAGGAGGAATGCTGAATGATTATTTGCACCGCTGAAAGTGTAGCCGGTTACCGGACGGTAGAAACCCTGGGTTTAGTACAGGGCAGTTGCATTAAGTCTAAACACCTGGGCAAAGATATCGGAGCGGGCCTAAAATCCCTGGTAGGGGGAGAACTAAGGGGTTATAGTGAGCTATTGGAAGAATCCCGGCAAGAAGCTATCAGCAGAATGATTGAACAGGCCGACCGTTTGGGAGCAGATGCCATAATTGCCATGCGCTTTGGCAGTTCCCAGGTCATGAGTGGGGCAGCCGAATTTGTAGCCTATGGTACAGCTGTAAAGCTGCTTAAAGCTTAGCCCCAGAACCCGCCCAAACCAAAGCCTCCAGCCAATTTGATTCTCCCCGGGGCTGGAGGCTAAACACTGCTCATTCCTCCTGCTCTGAATAACGATAGCGGGGGGTATAAAACTGCTGGGCATGAAAGGAATCATAAGGGGTAAAGGGATTATCATTATCTTCATGCTCCTCAATTTTATTAAAAAATACATAAAGCTTGGCATCCAGATCATCCATGGCATGTAAGAGCAATGCTTCAGGAAAGAGGGGCAAGACCGGGGATCCGAATTCCAGACTGCCATGATGGGATAGAAGCATATTCTTTAACATCTTCTCCAATAGTTCCGGAAAAGGTAGTCCTTCCTCCCGCATGTTCTTGATTTCCTGGGACAGCAGTTCATAAGCTAAAACAATATGTCCCACCAGCTTTCCGATTTCGGTATAGTCAGGCAATACTCCGATCTGGAATTCCTCAATCTTGCCGATATCATGCAATATAGCGCCGGTAATCATCAGGTCCCGATTAATATTGGGATACAAGCCGGCGGCTCTATCACATAACTCTGTTACCATAAGGGTATGTTCAATCAATCCTCCAATATAATTATGATGAACTGCTTTAGCCGCCGGAGCTTTGGAAAATAATTCCCAGCGAGCAGAAGTGAATATCCTTTCCAGAAGCTTTTTCATATGGGGATCGCTTATGCTAGCTATCTTGGCTTCCAAATCACGCCTGAGTTCTTGGATTTTACGGTCCGGGCTTTTCATATAGGCCTGAGGATCTTCCTCCAATACCTTGATGCGCTTGGCGGTAACCTGGACTTGTTGGTTGTAAATGCCCATGTCTCCTAACAGGCCAATTACTGCGCCGGTCTCCACCACCCCCGCCTGCTGGCAGCTATCCCACACTACTGCTTTCATTTCACCGCTCTTATCGCTAATCTGCAAATGGGTTATATTTTTACCTTCCCTGGTTTTGCGGATGCTTTTATCCTTAACCAGATATTTACCCCAAAACTGGGTTCCGGCAGGTAATCCTTTGATTTCCTTGATGGTAAAAGGTCCTTTGTTTTTCAATATTCCCCTACTCCTTTAGTTTGCTTTACTCCGTTACAGTCTTGGGATGAGAATAAGATCCCAGCTTTACCTGGGGAAGCTCTTTTTTTATGATTTCTAAAAAAGAGACAATTCCCATTCCAACACCATCTCCTGCTATGTTTTGCCATAAGTATTCGGGATCAATGTTTAGGTTTCTTAATTGTATCATGTCCACCGGGTTCTGTTGTACGAAAGTTAAAAGGGCTTCCAGCTCTTGCTCCCGATCAGTAAAGCCGGGATAAACCAGAAGATTTAGCGATACCAGTACTCCTTGCTCTTTGGCATAGTTAATGGACCTGCTTAAATCCGACCAGGTATAATTCCGGGGTCTGTGATAGCGCAGGTAGTTTTCCTCCCAGCAAGAAAATATAGTTACTCGCATGGAATCCAAACCCGCATCACAAATCTTTTTTATGCCCTGGGTGTAGCCGGCATTGGTATTCATATTGATGGTTCCCAATCCCGTTTTATTCCGTATTATTCTAATGGCTTGGGACAGGGTAGCTGCATTAAGACTGGGCTCTCCTTCACAGCCCTGTCCAAAACTGATAATGGCTTCCCGGGCTTTGGCCAGGTGTTCCCATCCAAGCTGGGCAATCTCCTCCACATCGGGTCTAAAGTTCAAACGATTCTGCGGAGAAGCGAAAGGACCGTGCTTTTCAGATATACAGGCCAGGCAATCGGCATTGCACAGGGGCATGGAGGGTATTCCCCCTTCCCAGCGCTGGTAAAAAATATTCTGAGCCGTATAACAACCATATTCCAGGGAACATTTGGCTAACTGTTGCAAAACCCGATTGCCGGGGTACTTTTTTTGCATCCGTTGGATTTTGGCAGGCAGGTCCTCGCTATTATAGTTTTTGGGATGCCATTTCCGGTGTTCATCCGATTGTATGGCTGCTACATAAATTTTATCCTGGTGCCAGGCTACTGCGGCATATCCATATAAAGGCAGTTGGACATCTTTTTGCTGACGTACTGCAGCTGGAAGCAAGGTGCGGGTAAAGCCCTGGGGTAATAAGGCGGCTACTGCACTAATGCTCGAACCGCCCGGATACTCCAGCAGTTTAAGCTGATTCTCTTCATCCAAACCCACGGGCAAGTATCCGGGTAAAGAAAGGAGACTGGCTCCCGGGGGAAGCGGCATCATTTCTGCTCTTTCTGGTTCCACCCATTGAGATCCGCTCTGTCCCAGCATGGTCAAGGTTGGACAATCCAATAGATTTCCTTCCTGGTCGGCATATAAAGTATAATACATTATCTTCTCCTATCCACGTTCTTGTTTAATGGTGAAAGGTAAACTACATTAAAAAGCCTGCTTAATTATTGCCCTGGGTTCTCTATACTATAGGTTATATTATCCCTGGACATAAAAAAAGCCCCTTTTTAAGGGGCAAGAGCTGTTAATAGCGCAGGTATTTTATGGGGTTGTCGTTTTCACCGTCGATCTTAACTTCAAAATGAAGATGGGGGCCGGTAGTTCTCCCGGTCATACCGATGGTAGCTATAGGCTGTCCTCGGACCACATAATCGTTCTTGTTTACCAAAATTTTTTGACAATGTGCATACATACTCTCTTTGCCATCCGGGTGTTCGATTACCACTGTTTTGCCGTAAATGGCTTGATTGCCTGTAAAGGTCACCTTTCCCGCTGCTGCTGCCTTGATGGCATCTCCTATATCGCCGGCAATATCAATTCCGTGATGAAAGCCAGATTTTCGCCAGCCATAAGGGGAAGTAATGCTTCCTGTTACCGGCCAGGCCATCATTACGGTGCTGAAACCAGCATAGCTGCGGGAAGGCTGAACGGCCAAGGCGCTAACACTGCTGGTGCTGTCCGGAACCACTATTCTCTTGCCGATTTGCAGATTACGGGGATTTATATCCGGATTGGCCTGGGATAATTGGCTCAAGGATACCTCATAGCGAGCGGCAATTCCCCACAGAGTATCTCCGGCTTTTATTGTATGTACCCGGGATCTATGATAGGGAATCTCCAGTATCTGTCCTACAGATAGGGCACAGTTTCTATCCAGCCCATTGATAATTCTCAGCATTTCCAAATCGACTTTGAATTTCCGGGATATGTCCCACAGGGTATCCCCTTTGCTAACCTGATACATTCTCATTTTGCTGTCGGTAGGTACACTCCGGGGGCTACCAGAAGGCATAAAGTTTCCCGGATTCAATGCTGCCATAACCGGAGCCACCAGGCAGGTTAAGATAAGGAGACAGATCACCAGCGAACTTATCCACCTATTATTCACTTATTTTCACCTCTCATTTCCGTAGACACAAAAAAAGGGCCTACTGACCCTAATTTTTCACATAAATGGAGGCTTTTATTCATTAATATTTTTAGTAAGCTTTATGGGCATAATCTTTTTTGCCGAATACAATAGGAGCGGCCCGGATCAAATCCTCATTGGAACTGGTTTTCTTAATAGTATCCAGAATGATCTGCATGGTTTCCACTTGATTATAATCATTAAACATATTGCGTAAGTTCCAGGTTAGATCCATTTCTTCCGGAGTGAAGAGCAGTTCTTCCTTCCTGGTTCCGGAGCGTTTGACCTCAATGGCCGGGAAGATCCGGCGCTCAGCCAGTTTCCGGTCCAGATACAGATCCATATTGCCGCGGCCTTTAAATTCTTCGAATATAACATCATCCATCCTGGAGCCGGTCTCAACCAGGGCGGTAGCAATGATGGTCAGGCTGCCACCTTCTTCAATATTCCGCGCCGCACCGAAAAAGCGCTTGGGTTTATCCAGAGAAGCCGGGTCAATACCCCCGGACAGGGTACGCCCACTGGGGGGAACTACCAGGTTATGGGCCCGGGCTAAACGGGTTACACTGTCCATAAGTATAACCACGTCCTTTTTGTGCTCTACCAGGCGCTTGGCCCTTTCCAATACCATTTCCGTTACCTTAACATGATTTTCCGGCGGTTCATCAAAGGTGGAGGCTACTACCTCGGCTTTGGTGGAACGCTGCATATCGGTAACCTCTTCCGGTCTTTCATCTACCAGCAAGATAAATAAATCAATTTCCGGATGATTAGCACTGATACCCTGGGCTATCTTCTGCAATAGCATGGTCTTGCCCGCCTTAGGAGGAGCCACAATCAACCCCCTCTGACCTTTTCCTATAGGGGATATTAAGTCGATGACCCGGGTGGATATTTCTTCACTACTGGTTTCCAGGATAATTCTTTCAGTAGGATAAAGGGGGGTTAGAGTATCAAAGTGGACTCTTTTGATAGACTCTTCCGGTGGAAATCCGTTGACTTCTTCTACCCTCAATAAGGCAAAAAACTTTTCGTTATCTTTGGGTGGTCTTACCTGTCCCGCCACTTTATCGCCGGTTTTTAACTCAAATTTTCTTATCTGAGAGGGTGAAACATATATATCCTCGTGGCTGGGCAGATACCCAAAAGGCCTTAAGAAGCCATAACCGTCCTGCATTATCTCCAACACACCCTGGGCTTGCAGTAGTTGGTCCGATTTGGTCAGAACCTTGGTAATTTCAAATATCAATTCCTTCTTCCTGAGTTTAGAATAGCCAGTAAGATTATTTTCCCGCGCTATCTGATATAGTTCCAGCATAGTCTTATGTTCCAATTCGGATATATTCATTTTATCCCCCTTCCACGCTAATCACCGGCTATTGATTGCCCATCTCCGCTATGGTTGAGCATTAACGCGCCATTGGCTTAGCGCTAACATACCATTAAATAGTTCTTTATTAATATCAATTATCAATTGTGACTAAAATTGAATTTGCCCAAGACATGAATTTGTGTGCTACATCAGCGGCAGGCTGGCTCACTGATATGACTAACCATGTTGAGTGCTCAATAATAAGTATACCATCATTTTGCAAAAATAATCCTAAAATTTTATCTTTAATCTAATCTTAACTTGATTCTTTGGTCCTTGAAAAGAGGTTTTTTATCCAGATGATGGTCGGCGGTAATATGCCTAATAGTTCCGGATAGGCTTCTCATCACCAAAGTCTCAGTAACCGCTCGACGTTGATGATATCTGACTCCTTTCAGCAAAAAGGAATCGGTAATACCAGTAGCCACAAATATAACATCTTCCGATTGTATCAAATCATCCATGGTGAACAGCCGGTTAACGTCCTTAACGCCCATCTCATGACAGCGCCGGATTTCTTCTTTTGCTTCTTCTCCTTCCGGATACAGCCGGGCCTGAAAATCCCCCCCCATACACTTTAGAGCGGCAGCGGTTATAACTCCTTCTGGAGCTCCGCCAATTCCCATCAATATATCCACCCCGGAATCCGGATATGCTGCTGCTACTCCCGGAGATACATCCCCGTCACTTATCAATTTGATTCTGGCTCCTGCTCGCCTGACCTCTTCAATAATGTTTTCATGCCGGGGCCGGTCCAGAATTACTACTGTAATTTCACTGATCAATTTATGTAGAGCCCTGGCTGCCTGCTGCAGATTCTCTTTTATGGGGGCATCCAAAAATATTCGTCCTTTGCATTCCGGACCCACAGCAATCTTGTTCATATACATATCGGGGGCATGCAACATGGTACCTCTTGGGGCAGCAGCCAATACGGCAATGGCACCAGTACCTCCTTTAGCCACAATATTGGTACCTTCCAATGGATCTACCGCTATGTCTACCTTGGGAGGTACCCCTATACCTACTCGTTCCCCTATGAATAACATGGGGGCTTCATCCATTTCTCCTTCGCCGATCACTACTACCCCGTCAATGGAAACGGTATCAAACATTACTCTCATGGCAGTTACTGCAGCATCGTCAGCCGCTTCTTTATCTCCCTTGCCAACCCAACGAGCAGCAGCCAGAGCTGCTGCTTCAGTTACTCTAGCAAACTCAAGCGCTAATTCTCTTTCCAAATCAAACCCTCCGTTCCAATTAAAAGACCTGTTTCCAATCATTTATGAATCTTTCGATACCGGCCTCAGTCAGTGGGTGTTTTATCATTTGTTTTATGACCTGGTAAGGAATAGTGGCAATATGAGCACCTAAGCGGGCACACTCCAGTACATGCAGGGGGTGTCTGATACTGGCGGCGATAACTTCGGTTTCCAGAGCATACTGCTTAAACACCGTCATAATATCCTCCAGCAGAATCAACCCGCTGTTACCGATATCATCCACCCGACCTAAAAAGGGACTGACGAAACTAGCTCCAGATCTAGCTGCCAGCAAGGCTTGATGGGCAGAAAAAACCAGGGTGGCATTAGTAGCTATACCTAAACCTTTAAAAGCATGAATAACCTTTAATCCCGTTTCTGAAAGAGGCACTTTGATAACTACATTAGGGTGGATGGCTGCTAATTCCCGTCCTTCCCTTACCATATCATGGTAATCCAGGCTTATTACTTCTGCACTTATGGGTCCGTTCACAATGCCGCAGATTTCCTGTATTACTTGGTGATAATCCCTTCCTTCCTTGGCTATCAAGGTGGGATTGGTAGTGACCCCGGCCAAAAATCCCATCTCATTAATCTCCTTGATTTCCTCTATGTTGGCGGTATCAATAAATATCTTCAATAACCATCCTCCTTTCCATAACTACTGCTTACGCTATTTACCATGCTCTTTCACTGCTGCCGAAGACCCTTATTTTTTGGCGTATGGTCTCTATCGCTACTTCCCGGGCTGGCCCCAATATCTGGCGAGGATCAATTTCCTTGGGTTTTTCTGACATTACCTGGCGCATAGCACCCACAAAGGCTTCGCGAATATTAGTATCAATATTCACCTTACGCACTCCCAGTTTAATGGCTTGCTGTATGGTTTCATCCGGCACTCCAGAAGAACCATGCAGTACAATTGGAATATTGACCAGGCTCTTGATTTTTTGAAGTCGTTCCAAATCCAGCCTTGGTTCTCCTTTGTATTGTCCATGAGCGGTACCGATAGCAACAGCCAGGCTTTTAATACCGGTCTGTTCTACAAAATACTTAGCTTCCTCGGGGTCAGTATACATGGCTTCTTTTTCACTTACATGAATATCATCCTCGGTTCCACCTATTTTGCCCAATTCTGCTTCTACCGAGACCCCTATCGGCCGGGCGATTTCCAGTACTTTTTTGCTCATAGCAATATTTTCTTCCAGGGGCAGCTTGGATCCGTCGTACATTACGGAAGTAAAGCCGCTACGAATACATCTTATCACCTGCTCAAAATCAGTGCCGTGATCCAAATGCAAAGCGATGGGAACCCGGCTGGACTCTGCCGCTAATTTGACTAAACCGGTCAAAAAGGTCAGCCCGGCATATTTTATAGCTCCCTGACTGGCTTGCATGATAACCGGAGCCTGTTCTTTTTCTGCCGCCGTCATTATGGCCTGTACTATCTCCATGTTGTTGGCATTAAAGGCTCCTACGGCATACCCGCCTTTTTCCGCTCGTTCCAGCAGTTCATCCACTGTTACCAGTGCCATGAAAATCACCTCTTCAATTAATTATAATTATTTTTATCTTCCCGCCAGTTTATTTACAATGTCTTTTAAGTTCATAATATCGAAGGGTTTAGTAACGCATTTTTTAACCCCTGCTTCCAATGCATTTTTGATTACGTCCATTTCTCCATAGGCGGTCATCATTATTATGGACATATCTGGATGCAGGGAGAGAATCTGTTTTGAGGCTTCCAGACCATTAATATTCGGCATCTTCATATCCATTAAAATAATATCCGGCTGAAATTCTCCCACCTTGTTAATGGCTTCCCGTCCATCAGCTGCAGTGTTTACTATCCAGTTGTCCTTTTTAAAAAGTTCTTCCAGTAGTCTGCGAACTCCTTTCTGATCATCTACCACCAATATCTTCATCTGCATTAAACTTCCCCTCTCTTTACTGGATACTATCTAATTACCCTAAGCCTGGAATTATTAAATCATCATGCCCGACACCAATAAAGCCAGAGACAAAAAGGCAATCAGTACCAGAATAAAAAATACCGCTCCCGGCAGAATAAACAAGAAAAAGGCCTGGCTGCTTTGAATCAAAAGGGATTCCCTTATCCCTATGACTTGTAGTATTACAACCCACAAAAAAGCCAATACAGAAATAGCAGCATTAAAGTTGTTCAGATTTAACAGAGTCAAAGCATACTGTAATGGAGGAGACAGTATGCCCGGAACAAAAGCAAAAGCCAAGCAGGTCAGAATCCCACGGCCATTGGCTTGCCTATACAACAGTTCTCCCAGCAGATTATATATGGCTGCTGCAGCTGCCAAAGCCAGCAGAGAAAACAGCAGTCCTAATCCTAAATATACTCCTATATATCCCTGGGGTAAAGGTACCCCCGGCCCCTGATGCAAATTAATCCCCAGCTTGATAAGCATATTTCCCAGCACGGTGACGATAAAGGCGGTCAAAGCCATAAGCAAGGGTTGGCTGCTGCTCAAATATCTTAAGGTAGCCAGGGGCTGAAATACTATACCGTACAAGATCTCAGTAGCGGTCAACCTTGAACCCTCCCTGGATAAATATATTTTAGTCCCGGATAGCCTAAATCCAACCTGCCGGAGTTAAGTACCTGTCCGCCCGGTACTAATCTTTTAATAAACTGGTCCCAGTAAAGGCTGCCATTTAATACTTCGATTCTGCTGTTTGAGTCCAAGCCGGCAATGGAGCGAGCTACATCAATAGCATCATAATAATTGCCCAGGCTATCCACCAAGCCCATTTCCAATCCCATACGCCCGGAAAAAATCCGTCCATCTGCAATTTGCATCAATTTATCCTCTTCTATTTTACCTCGACGCCCACGTCGAACCTGGTCTAAAAATTGCTCATAGGAATCGTCTACTATATCCTGTAATAATTTTCTCTCCTCAGGGGTCATATCCCGATAGGAAGATCCGATATCCTTATGGGGGGCACTTTTGATCACCTCTTGTTGAAGGCCTAGTTTTTCATATAAACCTTCTATATTGGTTAATTCCATAATTACCCCGATACTGCCAGTCAAGCTGCCTCCATTGGCTACTATATGATCACTGCTACAGGCAATCCAATACCCCCCGGAGGCACATACCTCTCCCATGGATACTACAACCTTTTTACCGGCACTACGCAACTTATCCAATTCTATTCCTATTTCCTGGGAAGCTACGGCGGTACCTCCAGGACTATTTATCCTCAATAACAGCACTTTAATATCTTCTCTTTCCCGGGCCGTTTTTATTGCATCCATTATATCATCGGAACTGGCCCCGGCTGAGCCAAAAAGATTGGTGGGTGATTCAGCACTTATGGCTCCGTTGATTTCAATTACACCTACGGTATCAGGACCATAAGCTGCAGCAGGCCCCCCCTTTTCTTGAACCTGCCATATGGACAGACCGGCCATGGCCAAGAAGAATAAGGCCAGCAAGAGCACCACTATCTTTTTATGCATAAATTCTCCCCCCAACAATTTGTTCAGCTCTAATGGGATCCAGGTCTTCCTCTTTAATATACCTTTCCCGGCACCGGTAATATCTGGGAATCAGCTCCCCGGCCAGGGTCTTGCGCAGGGGAACCTCTACCTCATCCTCCAATGCCAGGGGGTCCTCCTGGGGAACCTCAACCAGCGCCATTTGCATGAAAACCTTGCCTCGAAGCGGATAGCTTTTTCCATTGATCACCACGCTGCGAATAAATCTATTCCAGCCTAGAAAAGCCAGTATGTTCTTCAATAAAATTTTAATCAAGTCCAGCCATCCGCTGGGTGGGTTTCCCACCTCCAGGGCCAAGCCATTAATGAAACCCACTGGAATTACGGCAATTTGAGCATCCCGCATTAAACGGTAGGTGCCATAATAACCTAAAGTGCTTCCTTTTCTAACTTTTTTTATGGATATTATTCGACACTTATATTTAAAAGGATCCATTAAATTCAAAGCTCCTGACACTCCGACCGGGTAATGCCCGGAAAGCAAAGTGCCAATCCGAACTGCATTCATTTGCATATGGGGGTAGAGGGCCAGTACCGCGCTGCTGGCACAGTGTTGCCAGGAAAAATGATATCCATGAGCTTGCAATTCCTCTATGGCAGCCTGGAATAAGCTGAATTGGCGCTGGCAGCTTTGATGGGATAAGGCTTTGGCCATATGAGTATATATACCATCCATTTTAATCAGTGGATTTTGACTTAAATTGTGGCATATCTCCAGTGCTTGCCGGCATTCCAGGCCAAAGCGTCCCAGGCCGGTTTCAATTTTTAGGTGTACCTTCAGGTTTAGCCCGTATTCTTTTGATACCCCATCAAGCAGTGAGGCATCGTGGAAGGAAGCCAGGGTAAGGGTTATTCCCTGAGCGGCCGCTAACCTCACCTCTTCTTCCCCGATCACCGGACTCAAGATCATTATTTCGGATTTAATGCCCCTCTTTCTAAGTTTTAAGGCTTCCTCCAGATAGGTCACAGCAAAAAAATCCACTCCCTGGCTTTCCAGGATACTGGCTGTGCCGGCTGCCCCGTGTCCGTAAGCATTAGCCTTTACAACTGCTATCAGCCTTACCCCGTCCTTGATCAGGGTTCTAACCTCCCGCAGATTCTGCACAATTGCTTCCACATCTACCTCTACCCATTGCTCCCTTGGCTTGTACTCCACTCCTATTCCTCCTGACCCCTTTTTTTAGCCGATCTGCTTATGTTCTGATAGAGGGGCAGAAAATTGTTCCACAGCCAATAAAAAAAGGGCGAATAGACCTGGTCCCATTCCCCAATAAATTCGGTCATTTGACCTCCAAAACCCTTTTTAAAACGATATAGCCCGTAAAGGGGATTGCTTTCATCCAAATCCCCGGATACTCCTCTAAAGTCATAAAGAGAACAACCCTTTTCTTTGGCCCATTGAATCATAGCCCATTGGATTAGATAGTTGGGCATGTAACTTCTTTTATTATTACTGGAAGCCCCATACAGGTACCATACTTTATTCCCGGTAATCATAGCCAGGGTGGCAGCTATCAGATCTCCCTCATGTTCGGCTAAAAAAATTTGAGCAAATCCATTTTCAAGCAGGTAATCCCATATCCATTCAAAGTATTCATAACCTCTAATCAAAAATTTATCCCGGCGGGCGGTTTCCAGCAGAATATCATAAAAAGCCTGCAAGTCACCTTTGTCCGTGGCTATACGGATCTTTACCCCTTTTCTGCCGGCCAAACGCAGGTTGTACCTCCACTTGCTATGCATATTTTCTAATAGTTTTATTTCGCTGGGGGTGATATCCAGACGAAAGACAAAGCGGGGTTGTACTCCTTCAAAATTAAAACCGGTTTCGTTTTCCTTGAACCCACATTCCCTTAAAATATTGCTATATTGGGTATTATCCTTAATAATATCGGGATCAATTTTAAGGAAAATAGCTCCGTGTTCCCGGGCTACTTTTTTAGCTCCTTCAAAAAGATGGTGGTTTAAAACCGGCTGGTCGATATCCACAACTGGCCCCCGAGGTGAATAGAAAATACTTTTTTTTAAACCAGGTATGGGTAGTTTCCTTTTCAGTATCAGTAAGGAAGCTTTTATCTCACCATCTTCCTCCAAGACCAGGGGCAGCTTTTCCCAGCCCATACCCTCTTTTACCTGACCCCATTCCCACAATTGCAGGAAATGTCCCCGGGGATGATGGATAACAAAAGCATTATATCTATCCTTTTCTTTTTCATCTATAACCCTGGTAGTAAACATTTTTTCGCTCCCTTGTCCATATTATCTTAGTCTCACCATAAGCGGGCCTCGATATCCTCCAATACATACTTTGACCACCACTCTCCAGAACCATCAGGCAAGTGTCTATCTACACTTGAAATGAGGGCTAAGAAGGATCATGCCCTGATATTTATTTTTTTGTATTCCGGTATGCTAAGGCATTTTCTATCAAGCCGGCAAAGAGAGGATGCGGTCGGTTGGGTCGAGATTTGAACTCGGGGTGGAATTGACAGGCTACAAACCAGGGGTGCTGAGCTAGTTCAATGATCTCTACCAACTTCTGATCCGGTGATAGACCACTTATCTTAAGCCCATGCTTTTGCAGTAGGTCCCGGTAGTCGTTGTTAATCTCATAGCGATGCCGGTGCCTTTCGTCAATCAACTCTTGTCCATAATATTTACGGACTAAACTCTCCGGAGCCAGCTGGCAGGGGTAAGTACCCAGGCGCATAGTGCCGCCTTTATTCTCCACTCCTTCCTGATCCGGCATCAAATGAACTACCGGATAGGGGGTTTCCTGGTCAAATTCCGCGCTATTAGCCCCCTCCAACCCACAGACATTCCTGGCGAATTCAATAACTGCACACTGCATCCCCAGGCAGATGCCCAAAAAAGGTATCTTATTCTCCCGTGCATAGCGAGCGGTGCTAATCTTGCCTTCAATACCTCTTTCCCCAAATCCTCCCGGAACCAGTATGGCATCGATATTTTCCAAGAGCTTTTCAGCACCATCCTTTTCAATCTGCTCAGCATAAATCCATTCAATTTTCACATCACAATTATACTGAAATCCTGCATGTTTAAGTGACTCCGCTATACTCAGATATGCATCCGGTAGTTCCACGTATTTGCCTACCAGGCCTATGGTTACTTCTTTATCCTGGCAAGCAATTTTCTCCACCAGTTGCTCCCATTCTTCCAGGTTGGCCTCCTGACATTGCAGACCAAGTCTTTTTATTACCTCTTTATCCAGGCCTTCCCGAGCCAGCATCAAAGGTACTTCATATATTGATCCGGCGTCCTGCAACTCGATTACTGCCTCTTCTTCTACATCGCAAAATAAGGCCAGTTTCCCCTTCAATTCCGGTGACAACTCTTTTTCGGTCCGGCATACCAGTATATCCGGTTGAATACCAATGCTTCTGAGCTCTTTTACACTGTGCTGGGTAGGTTTGGTTTTAAGCTCCCCGGCTACCCGAATATATGGAACCAGTGTAACATGTATATATAAAACCCGATCTCTGCCTAAATCGAATTTTAATTGTCTGATGGCCTCTAAAAAGGGAAGTGATTCTATATCACCTACTGTTCCACCTATTTCGGTTATTACTACATCCGGCTGGGTCTTGCCTTCGATCAGGGTGACCCTGGACTTGATCTCGTTGGTAATATGAGGAATGACCTGCACCGTCTGTCCCAGATAGTCTCCCCTACGTTCTTTATCCAAAACCGCTTGATAGATTCTCCCGGTGGTACAGTTCGCATACTGGCTGAGATTAACATCTACAAATCTTTCATAATGTCCAACATCCAGGTCAGTCTCAGCTCCGTCTTCGGTTACATAGACTTCTCCATGTTGGTAAGGACTCATAGTTCCAGGATCAACATTTATATAAGGATCGAACTTTTGCAGGGCTACCTTTAATCCCCGGCTTTTTAATAATCGGCCCAGAGATGCTGCGGTAATCCCTTTGCCCAATGAGGAAACCACTCCACCGGTTATGAATATATATTTTGCCACCCTAAGACCCTCTCTTTCCCTTCTAAAAAACAAACAAAATCCTCTAGAATTTTACTACTCTTATTCTTAAACGGTCAACCGACTGCTGTAATCCAAGACAATTATTTCCATGGTCTCAGGAAGATTATCAGCCTTTATCTCCAGATACGCTTTTTTGATCACCTGATCAAATTGACAGGTAAACGCCTCCAGCGGAGCTAATTCAAAACAGAGATGGGGAGTATTATAATGCATGGGAATCACTATCCGGGGCTTGATGGACTGGACAATATCATAGGCTTCCCTGGCATCCACGGTATACACCCCTCCTACTGGAACCATCAATATATCTATTTTACCCAGGGCTGCAGATTGTTGGGTATCCAGCTTATGACCCAAGTCTCCCAGGTGTAATAGGGTAATGCCTTCGACTTCGATTTTAAATATGATGTTGGGGCCCCTTTCCTTACCTTTTGATTTATCATGGTAAGTAGGAAAGCCGCTTATCTTAAAGCCCTCCGCCTCGAACTCTCCTGTTGTCTGAACCTTGACCGGATTGCCCTTTAAGCGGTCCACGGCGCAGTGATCCCAATGCCCATGGCTAACGGTAGCCAGCTCAACTTCTTCTTCTGCTACCGGATATCCCAGGCTTTCATCAAAAGGGTCAGTGATTAATTTCTTACCCCCACTCTCAATCAAAAATGAAGCATGTCCCAACCAATAAATTCGCATAAGCACCTAATCCTTTCCCTTTACTCTTTTAGTATCCACATACCAATAACCATCTCCCTGGTATTGTAGGCGATGGTCCAGGTTTAAACGAGAGTATATAGGTACCAGGGTTGAAATCTGCTGATCCCGGCCCATACGTTGCGCAATCTCTTTTAGCAAGGTCTCATAATACATTGGCTCCTGATGTTCCAAGAGTATCTCTACCGCCAAATCTGCTTCCGTCTTTTTTCTGCTAAGCATGATTTACCTCCTACATATACTCAGGTGCACTTACACCCAGAATCGATAGTGCATTCTTAAGGGTTATCCCGGTAGCCTGCATCAACAGCAGTCTAGCTCCCTGCAATTGGGCTTCTACATTTATTACCCGGTGACGATTGTAAAAACTGTGGAATAATCCGGCCAGATCCAAGACGTATCTGGCTATACGATGAGGAGCCAGGGTGGCCGCCGATAAGCGTATTTCTTCCGGAAAATCAGCTATCTTCCTTAGCAAGGCCAGTTCCTCCTCCTCTTGCAAAAGACTGGTATTAATGGCATCCAGGGGAGGCCTGCTGATTCCGGCGGCAGCAGCCTGACGAAATATACTGCATATACGGGCATGGGCATATTGAACATAGTAAACCGGATTATCCTGGCTTTGCTCAGCCGCCAGGCGAAGGTCAAAATCCAATTGACTGTCGGGACTGCGCATGACAAAAAAGAAACGGGCTGCATCTTTTCCCAACTCTTCTATCAGTTCGTCCAGTGCTATGGTAGTGCCGGTCCGTTTGGACATGCGGACCAACTCTTTACCTCGATACAGCCTTACCAATTGCATTAGTAATACATCCAGCATATCCCTTTTATATCCCAGGGCTTCGATAGCATCCTTCATACGATTAACATGTCCATGATGGTCAGCCCCCCAGACATTAATCACCCAATCAAAACCCCGCTGGTATTTATTCTGATGATAGGCAATATCGGCGGCAAAATAGGTAGGCAGTCCATTGGCGCGCAATACCACGTTATCTTTATCTTCCTCTGAGCTCTGGGTCTTAAACCACCAAGCCCCTTCTTTTTCATAAATATAACCCTTTTCCTGCAGACTTTTTATCACCTTTTGCACCGCACCTGATTCATGCAGTTCCTTTTCACTGAACCAGACATCGTATTCAACTCCAAAGCTCTTTAGGGTTCGTTTTATATAAGATATTTTTTCCTCCAGGGCAAAGTCTACAATAATCTTCCTTCTTTTCTCCTTGGGCATATCGATTAAGCTGTCACCATATTGATGGATAATGTTTCTTACGGTTTGGATTAAATCCTGTCCCGCATATCCATTATGCGGGAATTCTACGTCATGCCCGGTTAATTGCATATACCTGGCTTCCAATGAATCCGCAAAAATCTCAATCTGGTTACCAGCATCGTTTATGTAAAATTCCCTTTCTACTTCATAGCCGGCATATTTTAATATGTTGGCCAGGGTATCGCCTATAGCCCCTCCACGAGCATTTCCCATGTGCAGGTTACCGGTAGGATTAGCGCTGACAAACTCCACCTGTACTTTGCGTCCTTGCTCTTCATTGTAGCCGAAGCGTTCCCCCATTTTTTCCACGATAAAAGGTATTTGGTAAAGCCATTTATTATTAAGAAAAATGTTTATAAATCCCGGTCCGGCAATCTCTATCTTTTCAATTTGCTCCTTCTCGCCTAAATCCATGGCATTGACAATTATCTCAGCAATCCGGCGTGGAGCCATTTTGGCTTCTTTGGCCATAAGCATGGCTAGATTGCAGGCGAAATCCCCATGTCCTTTTTCCCGGGGTACCTCTACTATGAATTCCGGCAACTGCTCATAATTTATCAAACCTTCTTCTCGAGCTGATTCCAATGCTGCAACTATTTTCTGGCTAATCAAGTGCTTGATCTCATGAATGGGATTCATTGTTTTCCTCCTCAAATTTGCTTCTTAACCTAGATATATTTTATCCCATTATGGGAAAAACTTAAAAAGAACCGGCGGGCTTATTTTTCATCACTATCGATTGAAGGAGGTTTCTCATGCAACTCAATCCTGGCGAAAAATCAATTCTGGCCTATTTCCATGAAGCAGAACAGGCTCAGCAAGCTGTTCAAAGCTTACAAGCAATGGGTTATCAGGATCTTGAGATCACTTCCCTATCTCCTTATTCTCGCCGTCCCCTGCCCAGGTCCTCATCTTCCTATTTATCCAGCCTGGTTTTGGGAAACCGGGGCGATGGGGAATATAATCCCGGTCATGGCCCCCTCATGGCTGCCGATCCAGCTGTTAGCGGCATGTCCTCCCCTGATCCGGCCGTAGCTGAACCCACCTGCCTGC
>JAAYNQ010000163.1 GCA_012520725.1 Syntrophomonadaceae bacterium
ACCCGTTGGTACCGTTGATTGAAATAGAACACATAGCTTGTATTTACCCGTTTTATGGTTGTTGCTAGACTCTCCTGCCCTTCCTGAATAAGCAAGTGAATATGGTTCGTCATCAGACAATACGCATAAAGAAAAAAACCGGTCTCTTTCTTTTTGATAAACAAAGTATCAAGAAAATGCTGTTTATCTTCTTCGTCCAGAAACAGGTTCTTCTTTTCGTTTCCTCGCATCATCACGTGGTATATGCCGGTTTTACTCAATATCCGCTTGTGTCGTGGCATATCTTTCGCTCCTTTCGATTTTCGAGGAGGAATTAATTACTAGCCTTATTTTATCAGTTTTTAGTAAGGATGACAAAAGAACCGTCCCCTCGTCACGCAAAAGAACCGTCCCCTCGTCACGCATTATCGTAATTCCGGGTAATACTTAATCTTTGGCTGCTGGGCTTCGTGTTCTCCAATAATTTTCTCCATCCAGATCATATTATACCAGCGTCCGAATTTATACCCGCATTTATGGAATTCGCCAACCTTTGTAAAGCCAAGGTGTTCATGAAACTTAGCACTGTTCTTATCAAGATATTCATCCTCTGTTTCTGGATATCCTATACATGCATAAAGGTTTAAAACACCCATCTCTTTTATTTTTGCTTCAAGAGCTTCATATAATTTCCTTCCCAGACCACATTTTCGTGCATTGTGATCAAGGTAGATTGTTGTTTCACAAGACCAGTTATAAGCAGCCCGGCCCACAAAGGCACCGGCATAGGCATAGCCCTGTACGATTCCATCTTTTTCTATAACTATGTAAGGATATTTCTTCATTTTGTCCCGCATTCGATTTTGAAATTCGCTAATCGATGGGACCTCATATTCAAATGAGATGGCCGTATTCATCACGTAATAGGCATAGATTTTCAAAAGCCGATCTGCATCAATAATGTCAGCATTTCTTATATTTATCTCACTGATTTTCGAATCCATCATCTAACCTCTTTTTCCTTAGATTAAGAATCACCTCAAGACATCAATCCAATCAGCTCATTACATGGTAAGGGCTGGTTAATATCGTAATACCGAACTTTTTCAATCTCGGATATTTTTGCGACTATCCGTAAAAAAGTATAAGTATTTTACTCCATCATAAGGTTAATGAAAATGTTAACTTTCTGAGAAAAATAAAACAAGAGTGTTCACACAGTATGATGTCCCAGTATAACGATAGGTGCCAAGGGTTGAGTTCCCTTGACACCTATTACTTACTTAGTTTGACTGTACCTTATGCCTCCGTTTCATCCAGATTAATAACATCATAAGCAATATCACCAGAGCTACATAATTATGCATCACTACCCAGGCTAACCCAATTACCGGCAGTAATGCTATCCTGACCGCTAATCTCAGCATTTCATTCCCTGCTATTACTTTTGTGATAGCCGGTGAATAGCTATAGTAAAGCTTTACGAAATACCTCCCCCCTTGATTCGTTAATAGTTTACTATCTCTAAACTGCCTGAGCAGTGTCACTGCCGGGTCAAATTTCGATCCATATGCTGCTGTCGCGATAAAACACTCATCTATAAATGCTTTATTGACTGTCACGCTGATGCTGACGATCAATTCCACGTTATTCGGGTTTATCACTCCGTCAGGCAGGGTCACTGTTCCTGTCACACTGAAGGTCTGCTCCTCAACATCATCCGGGTCATAGTCGCAGGAGTCCACATCCCAGGTTACGTCCGCCTCTACATTCCCGTCATTGGTGACCAGGGTTACCTTAGCGGGCAAGCCCAAGCCTTCTGCAGTCTTCTCTGTGCCGTTATCCAGCCCACTGATAGCTTCCGGGGCTGTGATACTAATCAGGGTTTTATCTGTGGAGGCCGCACTAATAACGATGTTTAATTCCTTGGTAGCGCTGCCTGCCTCATTTGTGGCTTTTACGGTAAAGCTGAAGTTTCCCGCCATGGTGGGTGTACCGGATATGGTGTTGCCCGTAAGGCTCAGGCCGTCCGGCAGATTCCCGCTGTCTACGGTCCAGGTGATCGGTTCATCTCCTGTACAGGCAAGGATCTGGCTGTAAGGAGTACCCACCATACCGCCCTCAAGAGTAGTTGTGGTGATAACAAGCGGTGCAGGTTGCCATTGCAGCACCGGGTAGGTATATCCTTCTGCAATCCGCCAGATGCCGCCGTCTGCAAAATTCCAACCGACAAAGGTCGCCTGCTGCTTCAGCTCTATTGTAGTTTTCCCTATGCCTATGCCGTTATTGGCACCATCTCCGCAGGTATCCGTGTTGTAATAGGAACTGCTGATGGGACCGCTATTACTATTCTTACCCACCAGGCCGCCCAGGGAACCTGCACCGCCGGATACGGCTCCGATGGCATAGCAGGTGGTAATGGATGACGTATTTCCGGAGTTTTCCCCCACCAAGCCTCCGGCATCATTTTTGTTCTGACTTGTGACTTTGCCCGTGGCATAGCAGTTGGCTATAGTCCCACCATCGTAGTTTCTTCCCACCAGACCGCGCAGGCTATTGTCTTTGCTGCTCACATTCCCTGCGGCATAACTGGCGGTGATGCTTCCTTTTTCGTTTAATCCGACCAGACCGCCAACTCGTACCCAATTGCTGTACACGTCCCCTGTGGCATAACAGCCGGTGATCGTTCCCCCTTTGTTATACCCCACAAGGCC
This sequence comes from Syntrophomonadaceae bacterium, assembly GCA_012520725.1. GTDB lineage: Bacteria > Bacillota > Syntrophomonadia > Syntrophomonadales > Syntrophomonadaceae > JAAYJK01. Next base: position 2,694 of record JAAYNQ010000163.1, read on the forward strand.
GCCAACACTATTTGAATCTCCACCGGTCACGCTGCCGGTGGCATTGCTGTTTTCTATTGTACCTTCATTATAGCTTACCAGGCCGCCAACCTGGTAATAGCTGCCGTCAATACTGCCCCTTGCGCTGCAGCCGGTAATGTATCCATGATTTTGACCCGCAAGGCCACCAACATTCTGTCTGCCGGTAACAACATAGTTCTCCAGGGTCAGGTTCCTTACTTCCGCACCTCTTCCGATGACGCTGAAAAACCCCACATTGTCTGAACCACTCTTATTGATATTAAAGTTATATATGGTATGTCCGTTTCCATCGAAGCTTCCTGAAAAACTGCCGAAAGGTTCCCAATTTACACCGTTCAGGTCGATATCGTTCATTAAAATGTAATGATTTGACGGATAATAGCGCACCGAGTAAAGCTCATCTGCGGTGGTGATGGGAATTGCTGTAGTAACTGTGAAAAAAGCATATTGTCCATCGTTAATTGAACTGCTCGCCCCGTTCGAAAGGATAGTTTTTTGATTTTTATTCCAAAATTCCCGCCAGCTTACTCCTCAAGTGGAGGCTCCTTCTGCAAATACGGAAAATCGTCCAGTACCAGCACAGTTTCGGTGTCACAACTGATGCTCCTTAGTATCCGTCCAATCTCTCAGGCTGACATTAGCTTTGGAAACCCGGCGGCAAGCAGTTCTTTTCCAGCCAATGATCAATCCGGGCAAGCTCATTACTGGTCGGAAGACGGGTATACATAATTAAACAACAAATCTATCTCAAAGATTCCGCACGCTTGACAAGATTTGCAATCCTAATAGCAAACTCTGACCATAAAGCTTTGGGCAAATCATGCCCCATACCCTCAAACGTAACTAATTGGGCATCTGGAATAGCAGCTGCAGTAGCACGTCCTCCGCTAACATCAATCATTTTGTCATTTTCGCCATGGATAACAAGAGTCGGTATCCGTATAGAGTGAAGTTGTTCTGTTCTATCACCTGATTTTAAAACTGCAGCGGCCTGTCTAATCATACTTAACGAATCATGATCCCTATCCCAAGCCATGCCAGCGATTTCAGCAGCATACTCCTCGTCCAAGGGATACTTAGGCGAACCAATTGCTTTTCGTGACCTGATCTGCCAGTCGATGTAAGCTTGCCGATCGTTATAAGGGGGTGAACCTAGACTGGCCAGCAGTGAATAGTCAGCCTGCCCTACCGAGTGATCTCCAGTAGTAGACATCATAGATGTCAGCGACCGAACCCTATGTGGAAACTCTATAGCTATTGTTTGAGCTATCATTCCACCCATTGAGGCACCAACCAAGTGTACGCTCTCATATCCAAGCGCATCCATAAGACCTACCGTGTCTGCCGCCATGTCTGAAAGACTATATGTCACTGTAGAGAAATCACCAGATTGTATCCTTGTAAAATCAGGAACAGGTGCATCAGTAAAATGAGTTGAAAGTCCAGCATCCCTATTATCGAAACGAATTATATGCAGACCGTGACTAGCCAGTTTCATACATAATCCTTCAGGCCAGTTAATCATCTGTGCACCAGCACCCATAAGCATGAAAATAGGTGGTAAGCTAGGATCGCCAAAACGCTGATACGCTATCTTTGTTTTCGATGGCCCAACATTTTGGGCACTCTCTTCACCATGAATATAAACATTCTTTTTATCCATTATCCTATCCTCC
>JAAYNQ010000164.1 GCA_012520725.1 Syntrophomonadaceae bacterium
CCCCATACAATTCATCTTTTCTTTTGGCCAGGGCTTTATCCAGGGCTTTGGGATAACCGTTAAAATACATATAATCAATCCAGTCTCCTGATTTTACTACCTTTACCGCTTCCTCCGGGGTACGGAATTTTTCTTTATACTCTCTACTAAACATGAAAATCCTCCTCTACATTTGGAATATTAAATAAGCAGATCCGGATTACTTAGCAGCAGGACCGCGCATCCTTAAGTCTATTAAACATTATACCAGGATTAATCAGATTAGAACTGTTTACCGGCAGGGTTGAGAATACTTGTATAACGGAAGGCCGTTGCTCACCTTCCGTTATACAGAATTAAGAGGTTAATCCAGGCTCCGTTTGTTAAGGGGAGTGCAAAGCCTGAATTACTTAACCCCGAAGCACATCACCGGCGATTACCAGGCGCTGTACTTCTGCGGTTCCTTCAAATATCTGGAATATCTTGGCATCCCGCATGTATTTTTCCACCATATACTCCTTGGTATATCCATAACCACCGTGTACCTGTACCGCATTTAAGCTCACTTTCATGGCTGCCTCCCCGGCCCAGTATTTTGCCAGGGAAGCTTCCCGGGTATAGGGCAAGCCCATGTCCTGATTGTTGGCTGCTTTCTGGTACAGGAGGCGGGCGGTCTCTACCATAACCGACATTTCGGCCAGGATAAACTGGATAGCCTGAAAACTGGCAATGGGTTTGCCAAATTGTTGCCTTTCCTTGGCATACTGAACCGCGCATTCAAAGGCTCCCTGAGCTATTCCCACCGCCATAGCTGCTACCACTGCCCGGGATATATCCAGGGTTTTCATGGCTATTTTAAATCCATCTCCTTCTTTGCCCAATAAATTTCGGGCCGGTACCCGAACGTCTTCGAAAATCACCTGGGTAGTATTAGAGCTTCGGATGCCCATTTTATTTTCGGGTTTGCTCACACTGATCCCCGGTGTATTGCGATCTACCATAAAACAGCATATGCCTTTGTGCCCCATTTTTTTGTCCAGGGTGGCAAACACCGTATATAGCCCCGCCACTCCTCCATTACTGATAAATTGTTTGGTGCCATTCAGGATATAATCATCCCCGTCCTTTACACAGCGAGTGGACAAACCCGCTGCATCAGAACCGGCCCCTGGTTCAGTCAGGCAAAAAGCGGTTATGACACCTTCCATCATCTGCCCGTACCACCACTTCTTTTGTTCGTGGGTAGCGGCAATATATACCGGATCCGGTCCCAGCAGGGTGCTGGCTGCCATAGTAGTTGCCAGTCCCGCATCACCACGGCTTATTTCTTCCGATATAATGCATTGTCCCAGATGATCAATACCAGGTCCACCATATTCTGCCGGTACTCCGCAGGTCATCAATCCCAGTTCATGCAGTTTTTTGACCGTATCCCAGGGAAAAATATGTTCTTCATCCCATTGTTGACAATAGGGCAATACCTCGTTATCGGCAAAATCACGAGCCATCTTCCTAATCATTTCTTGTTCTTCGCTCAATCTAAAATCCATTTAAAACTCCTCCTTTATGCTGGAAATTAAGAACTAACGTCCAGTAAATTTGGCTTTTCTCTTTTCTAAAAAAGCATTAAACCCTTCTTTTTGATCCTGGGTGGCAAAAAGCAAAGCCCAGGTTTTTTGCTCATACTGCAGCCCTGAGGCCAAATCCACTCCTATCCCAAAATTAATACAGCTCTTGGCTGCCTTCAGAGCCAGCGGAGCCTTGGCTGCCAGTTTCTTAGCCAACTTTCGGGCCTCTTCCATGAGCTGTTCCTGGGGGAACAAGCCATTTATCAATCCAATCTTCAGAGCCAGGTCCCCATCTATGCTGTCACCAGTGTAAACCAGGTATTTGGCCCAGCCTGGACCCACGGCCCGGGTTAAGCGCTGGGTTCCCCCAGCCCCGGGGATGATGCCCAGGTTTATTTCCGGCAGGCCGAATACCGCACCATCTGCTGCCAGTCTGATATCTGCCGCCAGTGCCAATTCACAGCCACCACCCAAAGCCAAGCCACAGACGGCGGCAATTACCGGCTTCCCTAATCTATCGATTTTATCCATCGCATCCTGGGCCAAAGCCACAAAAGATGCAGCTCCTACTGCATCCAGTGAAGCAATATAGGCTATATCTCCACCAGCAGCAAATACCTTCTTCCCACCAGTCAATATAACTGCCTTTATCTCCTCATCACCGGCTATGAGATCCATCAATTGAGACAATTCCCGTAATAGAACGTCATTGAGACCATTGAGAGATTTAGGGCGGTTTAAGGTAATAATGCCCAATCCATCTTCTTTGTCAAATAACAGGGTTTCAAAATCCATACAAAGCTCCCCTTTATTTGGTGTCTTGGTAAAATCCTTTTCCGGTCTTCATTCCCAGACGCCTGATTCAATGTTTTTCCCATCACCGCTTCAAAATTCACATCACATTGGCTGATACCCCAGCCCACTGCTCCCCCCTCTCCTATTTCTTCGGCAACATAGTAGCAAATTCTATGCCAGAACTTGAAACCATCATAGTTTCATGATTTCTAGCCTTTTGACCCTTCTCATAAATGCCAACCTTTGGCAAAAATGCCAAGGTCGCAGTGGATAAAGGGCTTGACTTCTGAATCAGACTCCTTGGCATAAAAAATTTCCATTGGCAATATTGCCAGATGGGCTCTATATAACTGCTGGAACATATCCCAGATTAGGGTTAGGAAAATTGGGGTGGAAGGTAGAAAGCTGAAAGTGGAAAGTAGATAGTAGATAGTAGATAGTAGATAGTAGAAAGTGGAAGGTGGAAGGTAAAAGGGAAAAGTGCGAAGTGAGAAAATGAAAGTGAAAGTTTAAAATCCCGGCCACTAAGCCATCTGATCCAGCCAGTCCAGAACGATTTCCCCCAGTTCATCCTCATGTTCGACATAAAAATGATCCGCTCCATTAATTTCAACCACCTTAGTTTTATCCGGATGAGCAGAATTGTTTTTTATTCGCTGCAGCAGTTCCCTGGTAACTGGGGGAAAATCCCGGCTTCCCCGAGTCAACAGCATGGGGCAATAAACCTGCCGTACCAATTCCTCCGTATCGGCCGGGGTTCCAGGACCATAAAAATCTATGAAAGTTCGGGCCGTAAAAATCCAGGGCATAGTGCCTCGTCCTTTTAATACGATCAACTGATCTCCCATCCCCAGTTCACTTAACTCCCGGGCCTTAAACAATCCCCGTTCATAGAAGTCTTCAGTGGCCAGGTATCTCATCATCTGGGTTACTGAGGGGGGCGGACTGACCAGTATTAGACCCACCACCTCCGGAAACTGGGCCTGGCTTTGAGCATAAACTATCTTGGGTATAGCTTGGCTGTGCCCCAGCAAAACCAGGCTTCGGTAGCCCCGGCCTTTCATAAAAGCAATCAAAGCCCGGACATCTTTAATGCAATCCTTAAAGGTGTCCCGCATTAAGCCAATGACCGGTTTTTTATCATTATCCGGGGCAGTGCCGAAATCATGCCCCCGGTTATTGGCACTCAGGCAGCTATAGCCCCGCCCCAGCAGTATGGCAGGTAAAAACCGTCCCATACCGGTATAAAAGTTCATTGCTGCTCCATGCTGTATGATAACGGCAATTTCTTTAGCTGCCGGAGCTTCATAGAGAGCTCCGTGCAAAATAATTCCGTCCTCGGTCTCTACACTTATCAGCTCATTTTTCATTTTCCTTCTCCTCATTCATTTTTTAATAAACCTACGAAAATCCAGCCAAACAGCATAAATGTAGGAACAGGAGCAAAAGGCAGCAGGTTTTTTAAATACCTGGCGCAAGAAAACAGGTCCTTAAAGTATAGCAAGGAATCAGTTGGATCAACCAATGCAAGTGATAATATTATATTGTATCGCTACCCGCCCTAGTACCTTTGGCCGGGGTAGTACTTATCCCATTTCCATCTTCAAAGTCCTTTAGCGGGCTTTTTTTATAAAGGCTTTGATTTGGTCTAAAAGCTCCTTTTTAGTGGAAGCTGATTTTATCTTCTTATTGATTAGATCCGTTTCCGGAAATATGCCCTGGATATTCTTTCGGACATTAACTACCTCGTCAAAAATGGTTTTGCCATCCTTTCTTACCAAGACTTTTACCTCGTAATCCTTAGTCTTGGCAATCTTGCGTCCCTTGATTTGCTCGGCCTTAACAATTTCAAAACTATAATCAATCACAGAAGTCAACCTCCCCATTGTTGAAACCTTATTGCTCCCAGGCCAGCTGATAAATAGCCAACACATCCTCCTTCTGCAAGGGTTTCAGCCGTCCCAAAGTTCGGTCTTGAACTGCGTTTTCAGCCATCTTCTCCAGATCCCGGTACTCTACCCCTAAATCCTGCAGGCTGAGAGGGGCTCCAATTTCCCGGAAGAATTCCCTTAGCTGCTCTATACCTTTCTCAGCCTTTTCTTCAAGGCTTCCCTTCTCAATACCGAAAATCTTTTCAGCGAAACGAGCAAAGGTGGGTAAGTCCTCCCGGTATACATAGCGCATCCAGGCCGGAGTCATAACTGCCAGTCCGGCTCCATGAGCTACATCATAGAAAGCACTGATACTGTGTTCCATATCATGGGTTGCCCAGTCCCCACCCCTTCTTCCTGCAGCGTTGGAGTTATTCAAGGCCAGGGTAGCTGCCCAGGCCATCTGAGCTCTGGCCTCATAATCAGCTGGGTTTTCCAGCAGTATTTTTACATTCTTGATCACACATCGAATAATAGCCTCGGAATATTCCTGCATCAGTTCTACGTTTTCGCTGCCGTCAAAATATAGTTCAAAGACATGGCTGAGTATATCTACTGCTCCATTAACCGTATCCCGTTCAGAAAGCCAGGCCTGTACAGTGGGATCAATAATCGATACCCGAGGGTACAGGTGCCGGGAAGCTATGCCCCACTTCTTTTTCTCATCCGCCTTGGTTATAACTGCATTTCCGTTCATTTCCGAGCCCGTAGCAGACAGAGTTAAGACCCCAAATATGGGCAGGGCTGACTTAATTCGGGCCTGGCCAGTGAAGAAATCCCATACCGGCCCATCATGGGCTACCCCGGCCGCGATAGCCTTGGCCGAATCAAAAACACTTCCCCCACCAACGGCCAGAATAGCATCAACCCCCTCCTGACGGGCCAAACGAACCCCTTCCTCCACCTTGCTCAGCAGCGGGTTGGGCTGGATCCCGCTGAAGCGAATAAAATCCACATACCAGCCAATCAAGGAAGATGATACCTGATCATATACCCCGTTAGAAAAAATCGATTGGCGGCCACATACCAGCAAAGCTTTTTTTACCCCCTGCTCCCTCATCTCCCGTCCAATGTTCTTTATGGTATTCCGGCCAAAATATATTTTAGTAGGATTATAGTAAGTAAAGTTGTTCAAACTGATTCCCCTCCTTACCTTATTTAATAATTAGTATGGTCCTTGGGGAAATCTCCCCCCTCATTCTCTGGGCCAAGATTTTCGAATCCCAAACTTGCTCCCAAACAATCAGATCCTCCTTCTCATTTACCATCAATATACCCCAATCATTATCAATATTTCCAGTTTTATTATCGGTTTAAAAGTAGAAAGTCGAAAGGGGAAAGGGGAAGCGGTAGGGCGGATTACTGCCCGTCATGCCTTTAACGGTATTTTGAAGGACTGCCAGCAGGTATACGTAGGGGCGGTCTTTGACCGTCCCAGACTGTCCGAAAACTCTCGAAAAGCAAGACTCGACCTCCAAAGTGATGATAATGTACTATTTCAGCCTAAAAGCAAGCTCAAACCCTAAAAGTGGCAAATAATCGGCATAAAGTGGGGCGATCACTAACCTAATCCGTAGTTTTCGGACTGTCTCGGGCGAGCACAGCTCGCCCCTACAGACCGTTCGCCTGGGCTGGCTATGGTATTTCAGCCGCAGGTGGCCATTACAGGCATTAAGGAGTCCTGCTGCACAGGGCTACAGTTGGCTTGGTTTACACTCAAATGCTTAAGTAAGGGAAAAGCGGAGTATCCCGCCCCATTGAAGACTGGGCGCAATGCTCAGGCCTTTCCCGGCAGCAGGTAATTATTCACTTAAGAAAAATATTCCAGATCCAGTGCAAGGTATTCATTATATAGAGTGTATATAAGGATAAAACCAACAAAAGGATGTGATTTAAGTGTTATATCGTCGCTTCATTGCTTTAGCACTGATATGTTTATGTGTTTTAGCCCCGAGTTTGCCTACCGGCCAGGCCAAGTTAATGATGGAGAAAAACATAAGCATTTTTGTGGATGGAGAGCAGTTGCTTTTTCCCGACCAGCAGCCCTTTATTGACCAGCACCATCGCACCCTGGTGCCGGTCAGGTTCTTCGCCCAGGCCCTAGGAGCTTCGGTTGAATGGCAAGCATTACAAGAACAGGTCTTTATCAGCACTTCCGATAAAACCCTGAGTCTAAAGGTAGGAGAAGCAGAGGTTCTGATCCATCCCGATAGGATTGAAAGGATGGATAGTGTCGCCGTACTGGTGAACAACCGCTTGCTGGTTCCCTTACGCCATATCAGCAATTATTTGGACTGTGAGGTAAGCTGGGATGAATCCAGCCGCATTGCCCATGTTTTTACACGGGGTCAGAGCAAGGAGGAGATTAAAGAATTGATGGAAAAAGCCCGCCACGCTTTATTAGAGCTACCGCGAGTCAATTCCCAGGAAAATCTGCAAGAGCTTTTGAATCAGTCCCACAAAAAAAACGAGGGGCTTAGAGCCAGCGCTGGTTCCTCAGTTGCACAGGAACAGATGCTGGATAAAAGCGCTACCACTGATGCTCTGGAAGCACCCTCCGACTATTCTGGAACCAATGTGCAGGTAGAAGGAGTTGATGAAGGGGACATTATTAAAAGTGATGGTGAGTACCTATATGTAGTTAAGAATCAGGAAATCCTCCTGGTCAAGGCCTATCCGGCTGAGGAGATGTCTGTTGCCGGCCGTATCTCCCTGGCGCAAAATACCCAGGAAATATTTGTCGAGCAGGACCGCCTCCTGGTCATAAGCCGTGACCGTCTCTATCATTACCGCTCAGGTGCCGCAACCGAAGTCGAAGCCCTAAGAATGCCACCCTATTTCAAGAACAATATAATTATTGAAACCTATGATATAAAGGACAAAAAGAATCCGGTAAAACTGGATAGCTTCCAAATGGAAGGCAACTACATCGCATCCCGCAAGATAGGGAATCAGGTCTATGTTATCAGCAGCCAGTATCTAAATGTCCCCTGCAAACCAGTCTATTACATCAATCAAACCCAAATAGAAAAACCTTATAGTGAAATCCGCTATTTCCCCGACCTGCTCCACGATACTTATCTGCACATAGCCCAGATAGATCTAGCCGCTAAGCATGGGTTTACCCTGGAGACCTTTCTCAGTTCCGGCAACCAAATTTACTGTTCCGGCCAAAATCTTTATGTGACCGGGCTGGAATACGGACCCATGTACATGGATCAGAGCTACCAAGAGCTACAGACTCAAACCAGGATATATAAATTCCGGCTACAGGACGGCATTAAATACCAAGCCAAAGGCCAGGTTCCGGGCACTGTCCTCAACCAGTTTGCCCTGGATGAATACCAGGACCATCTTCGCATCGCCACCACCACCCAGGAGTGGTCCAGCACCCATTCCCAGAACTCAGTATATATTCTGAACCCGGAGCTAAAGGTGCTCAGTTCCATCACCGGCATTGCCCCTGGGGAAAGGATCTATTCCACCCGTTTCCTGCAGGATCGCCTGTATATGGTTACTTTCCGGCAGGTAGACCCCTTCTTTGTCATCGACCTTAATCCCCAAAACCCCAAAGTATTAGGGCAATTAAAAATCCCCGGCTTTAGCAAATACCTGCATCCCTATGGCGACCATTATGTTATCGGGCTAGGGTACGACACCAGCTTAAACAAATCGGGTGGCGTTATACAGGGCGGCATTAAGCTTTCCCTTTATGATGTAGAGGATGTAAGCCAGCCCCGGGAAGTAGATACTAGCATTTCGGGCGATAGCGGCAGTTATTCCGAAGCCTGTGAAAATCACCGGGCCTTCTTGCTCCACCATGATTTATTAGCCTTTCCTGCTCAGATCTATACAGAAAGGAGTCCCGGGAACTCCTATTCCAGCTTTGAATTCCAGGGTGCCTATATTTATACCGTATCCGAACAGGGGTTTGACTATCAGGGACGCATCACCCATCTAAGCCCCGAAGATTACCTGAAAGCCGGTGATTACTGGTATGATATGAATAAGACAGTAAGACGTATTGTAGTGATCGACAATAATATATACAGTATTTCCCAGGGAGGAATCAAAGCCAACGATAAGAGCACCCTTAAGGAAATAAAGCATATATCAATTTAGGGTGAGTTGAAAGGCGAAAGTAGAAAGTAGAAAGTAGAAAGTAGAAAGTTTAAGGTGGAAAGTAAAAAGTGGAAAGTTGAAGGTGGAAGGTGGAAAGTGGAAAGTCCATACGAAAATGTTTTATCCCGATCTATAATGGTATTTAACCGTGGCAAATTAGTAGGGGCGGTCTTCGACCGCCCGCCGTATAATGCCCAAATAAACGGTATTTACCGCCGGCCCGTATGGGCGAGCACAGCTCGCCCATACAGGCCTCCTATGTATGCTATATGTACCGGGCGAGACTGTCTGAAAACCCTTAAAAATTAACAACTCGACCTCCAAAGTGGATGATGATGTATTACTATTTCAGGACCACAAAGCAAGCTCCAGCCCAAAAAAACGATAAATAATCGGCATAAGTGGGCGATTACAAACCTAATCCACAGTTTTCGGACTGTCTCGGGCGACCGCAGGTCGCCCCTACACGCTCCCTAATTACCTACCATGCCGTCCCCCCTATATTACCCTTTCGATAATAGCAGGAGAATCGTTTTGGGGAGAATTAACCAGGGTAGACACCCGGTAGGCTTTCAGGTCCTGCACCGCTTGCAGGATGCTAAGCAGATCCTGATCCCCGCTTCCCTTCAACCATAGTTCTTCCTGCTCCCGGGGCAGGATATAGGGCATGCGCTGGTGTATGGCGCTAACAGCCTCTGCCGCCTCAGTGGTGATAATAGCAAAACTTAAGACCTGCTGGCCGGCAGGATCCGTCCATCGATCCCATAGGCCAGCCAGGCCAAACAGTTCCACTCCCTTTGGCATTATACGATAAGGAAGTTTTCCCCCCGCTCCTTTTTGCCATTCAAAATATCCATTGCAGGGAATAATACAGCGTCGATATCGGAATGAAGTTTTAAAGGAGGGTTTATCCTTTATGCTTTCAACCCGGGCATTAATTAAAGGTTTTCCCCGCTTGCCCTCCCGGGTCCAGTTGGGAATCAACCCCCAACGCATAAGCTTTAACTCTCTGAAGCCCTGCCCCTGCATAACTACCGGCACCTCCTGGGTAGGAGCCACATTGTATCTGGGCCAATAATCAAAGGCCACCGTAGGGCAGTTGAAGCGCTGGCATATCTGGTCTATATCATCAATAATTGAAAAACGTCCACACATAATCAATTACCCCTTTATGAGAATATTCCCGAATCCTTCCTAGCCCTTTTGAATCAAAAATTTATAAATGTTTAGGAGGTCTTCTCTTACTTATAGGGCTGGGAAGAGGTCGCCATTCCCCTTCCCCAAGCACCTCTGATCAAAAGACCAGCAGCCCAGCTGCGATTAAGCTCTCAACCTCCAGCCCCTAAGTTAATATTAAGCCTTTTTATTGTCTATTATATAGTAAAAGCCATATAATTTTATTAACGTCAGGAAATCCGCTTGAATAAGGTTGGAAAGTCTAGAATAGCCTATATAATGCTGAGGTCTACTTCAGACCTGGGAATGCAAGGAG
>JAAYNQ010000165.1 GCA_012520725.1 Syntrophomonadaceae bacterium
GATTTGTGTCTATTATAACATAGTAGGATGTGAAATCACCAACATTAAAGCAAAGGATCCCAACAACTTGGCAGCCAAGTCATCATACACACGATCATAGCAATTTTTTATTATAAAAAGTTAATAATAAAAATGCTGGACAAAAATGAAATTATAACCAGACTGGCAACTATTATTAAGAACCTTTTCTGTCTCTTTTTGCCCTTAGCGCCTTTTATAAAAGCCATCCCCACTTCTCCTATCCAAAAAATTTATTCAATTATTATTGTACTGTAATCAATATAAAAATAAAAAGCCTGCCCGGAATAATATTTTCCCAGAACAGGCTTTTATAAACTTTATTGTAATACTTGATCAACAATTTGTTTAACCAGTTTCCCATCAGCTCGGCCTTTTAATCCTGGCATGAGCTGTTTCATTACCCGGCCGATATCTCCAGGACCGGTGGCCTGAAGCTCTTCTATGGTTTTTTCAATTATAGCCCTTAGTTCACTTTCCTCTAATTGCTCGGGAAGGTATTCCTGAATCACAGAAATTTCCTGCTGCAGGCGAATTACATCCTCTGTTCTATTCGCCCTCTCATAATCCCCTACCACATCCCGGCGCTTTTTTAGCTCCCGGTTTAATATTGCTAAGATTTCATCATCAGTCAGCCCATCTCTTTTATCTATCTCAGCTTCTTTCTGGGCTGCTCTAATCATCCTGATAGTTGCCAGCCTTATTTTGCTGACCTCTCTATCCTTCATTGCCTTTTTCATATCTTCCAGCAATCTATCCGCTAGGGACATTTTAAATATCCCTCCTTAGAATCTCTTCTTCTTGCGGGCAGCTTCTGATTTCTTTTTTCTTTTAATACTGGGCTTTTCGTAGTGATCATGCTTTCGTATATCTTGCATAACCCCGGATTTTTGGCAGGATCTTTTGAACCTTCTTAAAGCACTATCCAGGGATTCATTTTTACCTACTTTAACCTCGCTCATCTTTTCCCTCCCCTCATCGTTTGGGCTATATAAATGCCATTATATTGTACTATTTCAAAGGTATTGAGTCAAGATCAGCCTGCAGGCCAGGTCATTTCCCTACCACCTAAAAGATGATAATGGAGGTGCATAACCGTCTGCCCTCCCCATTCCCCGCAATTGTTTACCAGGCGATAGCCTTCCCGGTCTATCTTCATTTCCCTGGCTATCTGGGCGGCTTTTATTTGGATCTGAGCTAATATTTCATTATGGCTATTATTAACTTCGTTTAAGGAACTGATATGTTTCCGGGGAATAATGAGAATATGTACCGGTGCGGTAGGATTTATGTCTTCGATAGCTATCAGCAGTTCATCTTCAAACACTATTTTAGATGGAATCTCTCCAGTAATTATTTTGCAGAAAATACAATCTTTAGTTTCAGGCATTGCTTCACCTCCTCTATAGTATATCAAATTTACTATATTTATGCTTATCAAGCCAAAATTTAAAAGGATTAAATCATTCATCACTTAAGTTAAGCAAGGAGCCAGGCCCCTAGCTAGCTTTTATTATCCACTCTCAATGGAATCCCGTCAACCCTAAGAGTAGTTGTTATAAACTGCCCGGTAATATCTTTGGCGGAGTGAACTTGCACCGGCACATAATTGTCACTCAGTCCCTGGTATAAATGGGGACCAATCTTCTTTTCGATTAATACTTGCATTGTTTGGCCTTGTAGTTTATTAATAAATCTCTGCTTTAACTCTTTGCCCAGCTCTATTAGTATTTTACTTCGACGATGCTTTTCCGCCTCATCCACCTGCTCATCCATCTCTGCTGCTACTGTTCCTCTCCGCAGTGAATAAGGGAAGACATGCAAGTCATAAACCGGCAATTGCTTTAATAAATCTAGACTTTGCTGGAAATCTCCCTCCCTTTCTCCGGGAAAGCCCACCATAATATCAGTGGTTAATGCAATACCCGGAATCTGCTCCTGGACCCGCTGCAGTAATTCCCGATAATAGCTTCTATCATATCTTCTATTCATAGCCTTTAATATCCTATCACTTCCACTTTGCAGGGGAATATGCAAATGACGGCATAGTCTGCTTTCGCTGGCCATGATATCCAACAATGGCCGGCTTACTTCCAGGGGTTCAATGGAGCTAAGCCTTATACGATACTCTCCTTTAATTTGCTCAAAGATCTCCTGAATTAAACGACTCAAATCCCAGTCAGTTATATCATAAGCATAAAGGCCGGTGTGTATTCCAGTTAATACCACTTCCCGGTATCCCAATTCCAGCATTCTTTCTATTTCCTCCAGCACCTGCAGGGGCTTCTTACTGCGAACCGGCCCCCGGGCTTGAGGGACTATGCAATAGGAACAGTGGTTTTCACAGCCATCCTGTATTTTAATAAACCCCCGGGTCCTCTTATGAGGCCGGGAGTAATTAACGGTTTTAAGACCGGAATCCCTAGCAAAGGAACCTCTATATACCTCGGCAGTCATGGGCTGAGTGGCCATATAATCCCTAATAATGCTGGGCAGGTTTTCTTTTTGATCATTGCCCACTACCAGGTTGATCCCTTCAATAGCTTCCAGTTGCTCGGGATTTACCTGGGCCAGACAACCTATAGCCACCGTCACAGCTCCAGGTTGCTGACGGATGGCTCTTCTAATAGCGGATCTAGACTTTCTGTCGCTGGTATGGGTTACCGTACAGGTGTTAATGATATAAATATCAGCTTCCCGGTCATAATCTACTATTTCGTAGCCTTGCCGGATAAATTCTTCTTTCAATTGTTCGCTTTCTACCTGGTTGACTTTGCAGCCCAGGGTGCGAAATGCCACTCGCATTATAATCTACCTTTCTAAACCTGTAGGGGCGAGCTGCGCTCGCTCGCCTATCCATCCACCGGAATACCGTAGCAAGCCCGGGCGGGCGGTCAAAGACCGCACCGACAATAGCCCATCCTAGGTTTTCAATTCTTTTTCTTAAAGGTCATATTCATACATTATGATGGCTGAGGCTACCAGACCGGCGGTTTCTGTGCGCAGGATACGGGGACCTAGAGAAGCGGTCTGTACTCCTTGCTTAAGAGCTCTATTTACTTCTATTTCGGAAAAGCCCCCTTCGGGGCCTATTAACACAAATAGCCGGCCTTTAGCCAGGACTTCTCCTTTGATATTGCTCAATACCTGACGCAAACCCTGGTTTTTTTCCTTCTCATAAAAGATTAAGGCTGGAGCTTCCCCTATCTCCTGGTAGACTTCTTCCATTTTCAATACCGGTTTTACCTGTGGTATCAGATTGCGCCGACACTGTTTGCAGGCTTCCCGGGCAATATGCTGCCAGCGTTTAACCTTTTTCACAGCATTATCACCTGCTAGTCGGACCACGGTTCGCTCCGAGACCAGGGGATAAATCTCGGCTACTCCAATTTCGCTGGCTTTTTGAATAATACTATCCATCTTGTCTCCTTTGGCTATACCTTGGACCAGACATACTCTGACGGACAGTTCTTCTTTGCTGGATCTCTCCATTATTTGCGCCGTTAAGCCGGCTTGCTTTGCTTCCAGAAGCCGGGCCCGGTATTCATAGCCACTGCCGTCAAAGAGTATCACCTGCTCACCAGCTTTTAAACGGAGGACTTTTTGGATATGGTGTGCTTCCTCTTTATCAATTATTGCCATATGGCCTTGAATATTTTCCGGATCCACAAAAAAACGGTGCATAAAAGTAAAAACCCTTTCCCCTTTCTGGAGCTGACAGGATAGAGTAAGAAAATGCTTATGTTCATAAAGATACTTTTTTGATCTATCTTAGATTTTGGCCTAGAGTATTTAATCGCTCTTAATGGCTGCTACCCCTACCCAATCGGTATCGGTAAGTATCTGGTCCATAATAAAGCCGCAGTTTTTCAACTGCTTTTCTACTCCCGGCCAGCGGCTATCCACTATCCCTGATCCGAAGAAATATCCTCCTCTTGGAAGTATTTCGGCTGCAATAGGAATAAGCCTTTCTACCACCTCGGCAGTAATGTTGGCCATTATTACCTGGGCGGTCATATCAGCCATTTCTTCAGCCACATTAGCTGCCCTGACCCTAATAATATCTTCCAGTTTGTTCAGGGCTATATTCTCCCGGGCTACCCTGACCGCCACTTCATCAATATCCATGGCTTCAACGGAACTGGCACCTAATTTGGCAGCGGCAATAGATAATATGCCTGATCCACATCCAGCATCTATTACCTGTTCGCCTCCTTTTATATATTCCTCAGCGAAGACCAGGCAAAAGCGAGTGGAGGCATGTATACCAGTACCAAAAGCCATACCCGGATCGATTTCTATTATTATTTCATTTTCCAGGGCCTGGTACTCTTCCCAGGACGGTTTAATTACCAGTCTTTCGCCCACCTTAAAGGTGTGATAATACTTTTTCCAGGAACTTTCCCAATCTTCGTCTTTAACTTCATCTACATAAACCCGGCATTTAATGCCAAAATTGGACTCAACAGTGGCCAAGCCCAGCTTAAGCTCATCCATAACTTGCCGTTCCATAGGGAAATACCCTCTTACTACTATAAATTGGTGCTTCAAGAAATCCTGGGAAACTGCTTTGGCATCCCAGGGCTCTTTTTTAACATATTTCCTGGCCGCCTGAGGATCTTCAATAATAACACCACCTGATCCCAGGTGGTGGAAGATCCCTGCTATGGCTTCAACACAGACTCCCTCTGTCAGTACACTAACTTCTTTCCAGTTCATGCTCAAGCTCCTATCCCATGGCATCTTTAAATTTATCGAAAAATCCCTTTTTACCCGTTTTGCTTTCTTCCGTATCCTCATAAAAAGAAGCCAGGAGTTCCTTCTGTCGCTTGTTCAAACGGGTCGGTATGCTCACATCAATAATAATCCTTAGATCTCCATGGCGGTGACCATTGAGATATGGTACTCCTTTGTTCTTTATAGTAAGGACGGTACCAGGTTGAGTTCCCTCCGGAATGTGCAGGTTGTGATTAACCCCCCCCAGCAAAGGAACCACTATATCAGCTCCTAATGCGGCCTGCACAAAATTAATTTCCAGGTGTTTAATCAGGGTATAACCATCCCGTTGAAATTCTGAATGGGGTTTGACCACAATGGTAATATAGAGGTCACCAGGAGGTCCTCCCCGTTGACCATGTTCCCCTTCACCCTGAACCCTCAATCTGGCTCCGGTATCAATGCCGGCTGGTATTCGCAGATTTATTCGGCGCGGTTTTCTCATCTTTCCACTGCCTTTACAGGTGCTACAGGGTTTTTCTATCACTCGCCCCTCTCCCCGGCAACGATTACAGGTTTTCACGGTTTCAAAACGACCGAAGGGGGTATTCTGGACGTTTCTTACCTGTCCGCTCCCCTTGCATTCCGGACAGTCTTTCACTTTGGAACCAGGTTCAGCACCGTCACCACCACATCTATCGCAGCGCTCCACCCGGCTGATTTCTATTTCTTTTTCCAAACCAAATATAGCGTCTTCAAACTCTATATCCAGCCGGATCTCTTTATCAGCACCTCTTCTAGGGGCATTTTTGTTCCTACGCCCAGCCCCAGTGCTACCGAAAAACATATCAAATATATCACCAAATCCGCCTAAATCACTGGGGTCGAAGCCGCCAAATCCGCCTGCATTTCTACTGGGATCAAAAGCATCATAACCAAAGCGATCATAGGTTTGCCTTTTTTGTGGATCACTTAATATTTCATAGGCTTCACTGATTTCCTTAAATTTTTCGGCTGCATTCTCTTCCCGATTAACATCAGGATGGTACTTCCTGGCCATTTTCCGGTAAGCCCGCTTGATATCATCTGCAGAAGCGTTCCTGGATACCTGCAGGACTTCATATAGATCACGTCTAGAAGACATTCCCATCCACCTTCCTAGCCGGGTAAACCCGGAAGCAGTTGCTGCTCCCGGGTTTTAATAACTTTCCTTGTTTATTGCTTCAGGTTTTAGGACCTGATTCTATATCAATTGTCTTAAGTGTAAAAGTTAACCCAGATATAATTCTATTCTAATATTATACTCTGTAGCTAGTATATTTTACATTAGAATTTAATTATTTATTATCATCAGCCACATCAAAATCGGCATCAAATACATCTCCTCCATCGGCATTTCCGGTTCCCTGCCCACCTTGAGAGTTAGCATGTTCATACAGCTTACTGCTTACTTTGTAAAAGACCTGGGTTAAAGCCTCAGTAGCAGATTTA
>JAAYNQ010000020.1 GCA_012520725.1 Syntrophomonadaceae bacterium
CGGGCGGGGTGGGTCGATCATGGCCAGCAGGCCCAGAAAGCTCAGATCATTTTCCAGGGTCTGGCTATTGGGCTCAGGGGGCAGCAGCGATATTTCCTTATAGGCCAAACCCAGCACTCGTAGAGCCCTCTGGCTGAATTCATCATTATATTTCCGGGCAGCTTCCAGATCACCGGCAGTACATCTAGCTGCCAGCACATCAAAAGCCCCCTTGACGATAACCAGCATTTTTCCATCTATGTCATTCACCGTAGTCATGAGCTTACGGTCGGAGTCAAAGGGTAATTGGGCCAAGCGGGGAAACTTAAGGTTCAACTCATCCCGGACCAGACCATTTTTCAGGGCGGCTGAAACAATAGAAGTCTCGGTGGGATCACCAATATGTATCTCCCTATTCCCTTCTAATTCCACGGTACCCTCAGAACACAAGGTGGCATACTGCAGGACCTTTCTGATGGCAGGAGAGTTATTGCTATGGATGTCTTCTACCAGCTCAGCATCTTCGGCATATACCTTTACCAGGGTCATCTGGTTTTTGGTTAGGGTCCCGGTTTTATCAGAGCAAATCACCGAAGCGCTGCCCAGAGTTTCCACTGCCGAGAGTTTTCGGACAATGGCATTACGCCGGGCCATTCGCTGTACCCCTATGGCCAGGACAATAGTTACAATAGCGGGAAGGCCTTCGGGAATGGCTGAAACAGCTAAGGCTACTGCTATCATAAATATTTCCATCAGCTTCATCCCGGATACTAAACCGATGATAAAGATAATGAGACAAACACCCAGGGCTAACAACCCCAGGTATTTCCCCAGGTGGTGCAATTTCTGCTGCAGAGGGGTCGCCACCTCCCTTTCAGATTCCAGCAGGTGGGCGATTTTCCCCATTTCAGTCATCATGCCGGTGGCAGTAACCACCGCTTTTGCCGTTCCATAGCTGACACTGCAGCCGGCGTAAAACATGTTGAATCGATCACCCAGAGGAGCATTAGCGTCCACCTGGGCCTGGGCATCTTTCTCACTGGGAACCGATTCCCCAGTCAGTACCGCTTCCTCCACCTTAAGACTGGATTCCTCAATAATTCTGGCATCGGCAGGTATATAATCCCCGGCTTCTACTTTGATAATATCCCCCGGAACCAGTTCAGCTGCGGGAATAATTGATTCTCGCTCATCTCGTATCACCCTGGCCTGGGGAGAAGAGATTTCCTGCAAGGCTTCCAAGGCTTGCTCAGCCTTGCCCTCCTGCACTACCCCCATAACCGCATTGATGGCCACTATTAATAAGATCAATATGGGCTCAAAATAATCTGCACCTTCATAAAAGGCCACCATAAAAGATATCAGGGCTGCTGCAATCAATATAATTATCATTAAGTCTTTAAACTGTTCAACGAAACGCTGCCAGAGGCTCTTCTTCCTTCCGGCCTGAAGTTGGTTGGGACCGTAGTGGCTCAAGCGCCGGGCTGCCTCTGCCTCACTTAAGCCCTTATCCGGGTCTGCCTGTAATTGCTCAAGAAGCTGCTGAACAGAGATCTCATGTACCTGCAAAGTATTGCTCCTTTCTGGCCAGCCTGGTCACTATTCCCTTTATGAATATCTTTTTCATGACCTATTTTAGCATTCTTTACTTTGTTTCAGCCTTTTATTATATGAAAAGATGGCTTGATATATTCCATAAACATTAAATTTATTGCGCCAACGAAAATTACTATGATAAAATATTAAAATAATAAGTGTAAAAGGAGTTAAATTATGGTTGAAGAAATCAGGGATAATTTATTCCGAATTGAAATACCTCTGCCCCAAAATCCCCTTAAAGCTTTGAATTCATATTTCATTAGAGGAGATAAGAGAAATCTCTTGATCGATACCGGTTTTAATAGGGATGAATGCAGGGAAGCCATGGATCGGGCCCTAAAAGAGCTGGATATTGATATGGAAACAACGGATATTTTTATCACTCATATACATTCAGATCATTCTGGATTAGCCGGCTACTTGGCCGGACCGGGAACTGATGTGTATACCGGGGAGTATACCCGAATGGGTTTGTGCAACCCTGATAGTATGTCCTATTTTGGCGATATGGTTAAACAAAGCGGTCTGTTGGAGATGGGACTTAGCACCGATTTATCCATTCACCCGGGGTATAGATTCAGGACCATTCAGGTCAAAAACGTCAAAGTAGTTAAGGATGGGGATATTATACAGGTAGGAGATTATTCCTTACAATGTATTAATACCACTGGTCACGCTCCCGACCATATGTGTCTTTATGAGCAAAAACACAAATTGTTGTTCAGTGGCGATCATATTCTAGGTAAAATCACTCCCAACAATACCATTTGGGGTGTGCCCTGGCAGATTGAAGTTGATTACTTAGCTGAATACTTTAAAAGCCTGGACAAGATAAATGAACTGGATATTGAAATTACTCTGCCCAGTCACCGGGGAATCATAAGTGATTGTTATAAGAGGATTGAAGAGCTTAAAAACCATCATCACAATCGCCTGCAAAACATTCTGGACATCCTGGGCCAGGAATCCATGACCGGAGCCCAAGTGGCCAGTAAAATGAATTGGGACATTGATGTAAAGACCTGGGATCAGTTCCCCCTGGCTCAGAAACTCTTTGCCTCCGGTGAAGCCCTGTCCCATCTGAATCATTTGCTCTTTAAAGGCATAGTCACCAAGCGTCTGCAAGACGGGGTGGTATACTACCAGAAAGTATAAGTTGACGCAGGGGTCTGGCCCCTGCGTTAACTTTGTTCGGGGAATAGGGGGGCCATGGATTATGGGAAAAAGGAGTGCTTGGGGTGATATACTGTCAGAACTAAACCTATTTACCGGGGAGCAGTTGAAGCAAGCCCTGGAAGAACAGGTGCAGACCGGGGAAAAACTGGGACGGATACTGGTCAATCGAGGTATCGTCAGCGAACCGCAATTAATTATGGCCCTGGAACAGAGACTGGGCATTCCCCATGTGGAGTTAAGTAAGCTTAATATTGACCCGGAAGCGGTAAAACTGGTTTCCCCTAAGATGATCCGGCATTTTAAGGTCTTACCCATTTCCTACACCAATACTACTTTGACCTTGGCTATCGTGGACCCTTTGGATCAGCAGGCCATAGCCGATGTGAGTATGGCTACCGGTTTGGATATTATACCGGTTTTGGCCGGAGAAAAAGATATGGATATAGCCATACGGCAGTATCTGGCTTTTCGGGTGGATCCCAATATAGACAAGATTCTGGGGGAACTAAGTCAGGATAATGAAATGGAGGCTAATGCCAGAATAAAAGCCCGGGTCAGAGTCGATGAGGATGCTCCTATTATTCGCATGGTCAATTCCATTCTAATTCAGGCCGTTCATGGCCGAGCCAGTGACATTCATATTGAGCCCCAGGAAAATGATCTGAGAATCCGTTTTAGAATTGATGGTCAATTATTTGAAGTATTATCTCTGCCCAAGAAAATTCATGCTGCTATTATCTCACGATTAAAGATTATGTCCAACTTGGATATTGCGGAAAAGAGGGTTTCCCAGGATGGCCGCTTCAAGATGGATGTGGATGGACATGAGATTGATTTTAGAGTATCAACACTGCCTATCTCTCATGGTGAAAAAGTGGTACTTAGGGTTTTAGATCGCAGTACCAATCTGACCCGCATTCACCAGTTGGGCTTTACCCCCAAAAATATGGAGCGGGTGCTCTCTTTAGCCCAGCATCCTTATGGCATGGTACTGGTTTCAGGGCCCACTAATTCCGGTAAAACTACTACCCTTTATGCCATGCTAAATGAAATCAATTCGGTGGAGAAGAATATCATCACTCTGGAGGACCCAATAGAATACTCGATTACGGGTATTAATCAGGTTCAGATCAATCCCAAAGCAGGGCTGACCTTTGCCAGTGGTCTTCGCTCCATACTACGCCAGGATCCGGATACCATAATGGTAGGTGAGATAAGGGATTTGGAAACCGCTAATCTATCCGTACAGGCTGCTTTAACCGGTCATTTGCTTTTGTCAACCTTGCATACCAACAGCGCCGCCGGCAGCATAGTTCGATTAAGGGATATCGGTATCGAGGGTTTTTTGCTGGCCTCCTCTTTAGTGGGGGTAATATCTCAGCGCTTGGTTCGTCAGCTGTGCAGTAATTGCTGTCAAGAATTTATATTAGATCAGGACACGGCCCAGAGGCTGAACATAATAGAAGAAACAGGCCAGAAATTCTATCTTCCCGGGGGGTGTCCCATGTGCCGGCAACTGGGTTACCGGGGCCGTATAGCCCTGCAGGAGGTTTTGATTATCGGCCGGAGGCTGAGGGAACAGATCAGCCGTGGCCAAGGTGCTGACGATGCCTTTGAAAAGGCAGCTATTGCTGAAGGCATGCTGAGCATTAAAGCGGATGGAATCGAAAAAGCCAAAGAAGGTTTCACCTCTCTGGAAGAGGTTATGAAGGCAGTGTTGATGGGAGGGTGATGAGGTGGCGGTTCTCAGTGCCAGGGAAATAATTGCCCGGGGAGTAGAGCTAGGGGCTTCGGATATCCACTTGACTGCTTTAAGTCCACCCGTTTACCGGGTGAACGGTAGTTTAATCGCCTGGCCTGATTACAGCCCTTTGAGCCAGGAGGACAGTAAAAGGCTAGCAGAAGAGATCATTCCTCATTCAGACCTAGGAACTCTGCTTATGGAAAGGGGACAGGTTGATTTCGCCAATGATTTACCTGGAGTAGGCAGAATCCGGGTAAATACCTTCATCCAGCGGGGATCCTGGGCTTCAGCCATTCGTTTAATTCCCCATCATATTCCGCAGTTGAATGCTTTAGGCTTGCCGGAGTTGGTACAGAAATTTGCCCAGAAAGAGAAGGGCTTGATACTGGTTACCGGAGTCGCCGGCAGCGGAAAGTCAACGACCCTGGCCGCCATGTTGGACTATATGAACCGGAGCAGAAGTCTACATATACTCACTCTGGAAGACCCCATTGAATACCGGCATAGAAATAATCGCTGTATTATCAATCAACGGGAAATAGGCAGCGATACCCAATCTTTTGCCATGGGCTTAAGAGCTGCTTTAAGGCAGGATCCGGATGTTATTATGGTAGGAGAAATGCGGGATTTGGAAAGCATATCTATTGTTATAACGGCTGCGGAAACCGGGCACCTGGTTTTAGCCTCCCTGCATTCGGCTACTGCAACTCAGAGCCTGGAACGTATCGTAGATGTTTTTCCGGCCCACCAGCAATCCCAAATATGCATACAGTTGGCTGGCTCGCTGCTGGGTATCATTAGCCAGCAGCTCATTCCCCGGGCAGATGGAGAAGGGCGGGTAGTAGCAGCCGAGGTTCTGGTAGCAACCCCGGCCATTCGCAATCTGATTCGGGAGAACAAAAGACACCAGATCTATTCAGCGATGCAGACCGGCGGCAGCAGTGGTATGATCACCATGGAAAAAGCCTTGAAGAACTTGTATCAGCAAGGCCTTATTACCCGGGAGGAAGCTCAAAACAGGATGGATCGCAGCGAAGATTTATAGTGGATTGAAAGCTTGAGCGCTCGGGTTTTATACCAGGCTGAAAGTATGATAAGGAAGTGCTATTGTTTGACCCCCCAGGAATAGGCAAGAAAGTAGCTCTCTTAAAATGATGCTTGAAGTCCCACCGTGGCAATTTGGTAATCAAGGCTTACAAAAACCATTCTCCACCTTCACCCCTAAAATATATTTAGTATTTTAAAGGAGTCGGCAAGATTCACAAAATATATGTAAATATATTAAAAATATTCCATTATATGTTAACATGATATAAAATGGTTGTAGTCTTGGCTTATTATCTCCAAACAGGTCGAACAATTCAAAGGGGGGATGGCTTATTGGGCTAATATGCTAGTTTCGGTATCATTAATAACGAAGGGGAGATTCAAATATGTTGATGAAAATTTGTAAAACCCTGAAAAGGAAGGGTAATCAGAAAGGCTTCACCCTGGTGGAGCTACTCATCGTAATGGCCATACTGGCCATCCTAGCCGCCATTGC
>JAAYNQ010000021.1 GCA_012520725.1 Syntrophomonadaceae bacterium
GGAAAGTAAAGAAACTGGCTGTCAGCAAGACAGTTGGCCAGGCTAATGGGATTAGCAGAAGTATTATATTAAAGCCGTAACGGCATAACCAGAATCGAACCGCAAGAACCGTCCCCCTGGTTCCCCCAGAAAATAGGAAAAAGTATTATTGGCAGATGGAGGATTTATATCGGGAGATTGTTAGTATACGAATTAGTAGATTTTGACAACCGAAGATTAATGCGGCTTCTGGAGCATTAAGTCCAGGAGAAGGGGGAGGGGCGATTAGTGAAACGTCGTTTAAAGATAATTATATTAATATTGATAGCTGTTATTGCTATTTTAATTTTGCCTTTAATAATTACATTTTTACCTAAATCTGTTTCCGAATATGCCTACAGAGAACTTACTTATTTGCACTTATCCAACAGTTTGATAACCAATGATTTATCCGAACAGGAAAAAGTAGAAACAATGTTTAAATATGTAGCTATAAATATTTATGCTCATGAAGGGTTTAAAACGGTAGATTGTAATTCGTTTAACGATCTGATTAGGGGTATTGGCTGGTGTGACCAACAGGCGTTTGTACTTAATACTTTACTCAATAAGCAGAATATTCAGAGCAGGTTAAGAGATGTTCAGCACCATACCTGTGGCGAAGCTCTATTGGGCGATAAATGGGTGTTATTGGATCCGTATGCTGGTTCCATATTCTATATTAAAGGGACAAGTGAGATGGCTTCATTAGATGAAATTATACGGGGTGAGCAACTTGAATATTTCCCATTAAAACTTGAAATACCGGATTTGCAGGTGTTGTATGTGCCGTGGGAAGGAAGGTATAGGGAAGGGATTAGCCCGGAATATAGTGATTATGCGCATAAGAGTGTTTTGAAAAAGGCTATAGAGATGGATATAAGGTTAGGTTATGCTCTATATGGTAAAAAGTATGCGTTTTGGTATCAGGATAAGTATTTAGCCTCTATAAAAGAATTACCTGATCCGGGAGAAAAATGGATAATTGATTATAAAAGTATCTATAAACCAAGTAATGACGCTTATCTTGAATACTTTAAGGGACGAAATTACTATCTGTATGGTAGATACCCTGAGGCTCTGCAAACCTACAACAGAGTTATAAATGCCTATCCGAGGACTTATTGGGCAGATGAAAGTGCATGGCAAAAAGGGATGGTTTATTTTTATAATGATCGGTATGTAGATTCGTTAAGTATATTCTCGAATCCTCAAATAACGGCTAATCCCTTATTTAAACATCGGTCAAAGTATATGGCGGATTTAAGTAAAGAGGCGGAATTAGCTGTTTTACAGTAGACTAATTAAGCTGCAATTAAAAAACAATGACCTTGTCGATGTAGAAATGCAGATTGGTAACCTGGGCAACATGGAGAGACGCAGCACCTATTATGCTTGTCGTATGTTTGGAGACCAAAACATAACAAGTGGAAGATATCAGAATCTTAACCGGGTAATCGCCATAAACGTATTAGATTTTAACAGGATAAAACATATTAAACGCTATCACACTAAATTCAGATTACGAGAAACACAAGAGAACATAGACCTGACTGATGCTATTGAAATTCATTTCATCGAGTTGCCCAAACTAAAGCTGGAAATGGCGAGTTATATCGTCCGCGCCGCGGAGAAAAACTCAATCGGGGAAACAGGGGGATACGGGGATTTGACTGTAATGGTAATGGTTGGGCAGTATCTCTAATGGGAGGGATATACATGAAAAAAGAGGTAGTATTACAGTTACATAGCCAGTTTGAAGGAATCGTTCATATTGTTAGTGATTCTGAAGTGGAGTTTTGGTATGCCCGTGAGTTACAGGAGGCCTTGGGCTATGATCGCTGGGAAAATTTTAAAAAAGTTATTGAGAAAGCGATAACTTCCTGCGAAACACTGGGTGTTACCGTTCTAGACCATTTTCGTGACGTCACGAAAATGGTCAAAATCGGATTCGGTGCGGAGCGGCCCGTTGAGGATATTATGCTAACCCGCTATGCTTGTTATTTAATTGCCCAGAATGGCGATCCACGTAAGGAGCAGATTGCTTTCGCTCAGACATACTTTGCTGTACAAACTCGTAAGCAGGAACTAATCGAAGAACGTATCCGCCTACGGGAGCGAATGCAAGCTCGCCAGAAATTGCGTGAATCTGAAACACAGCTTTCTAAAAATATTTATGAGCGTGGGGTAGATGATCAGGGTTTCGGACGGATTCGTTCCAAGGGAGATGCCGCACTGTTCGGTGGCAATACCACTCAGACAATGAAAAGTCGTCTTGGGGTACCGGATAAACGCCCCCTGGCTGATTTTCTTCCGACAGTGACTATTGCTGCAAAAAACCTGGCCACGGAAATTACCAACTATAATGTAGAGCAGCACGATATGTATGGTGAACCGGCCATCACTGGCGAGCACATTTTAAATAACACAAGTGTACGTAACATGCTGGTGGAACGTGGTATCAAGCCTGAGGAACTACCTCCTGAGGAAGACTTAAAGAAACTAGAACGACGGGTAAAGGCAGATGAGAAAAAGATGATAAAAGGGACTAAACTACCAAAAAAACTCAACGGTGATATTGAGCAATAAATCTGGGAATATGTCCGGTGACAGGCCCCGGATTTATTTAGAAATCAAATATCCTGTGATAAAATAAAGATATAAGGAAAGGGTGCTGATAGATGTGCCGGAGAGACTAGACCCCAAGATAGACCTGTCAATAGTCAGGGAAAATGTCACCCCTTTACCTGGATAACTGAGCAGCAGAAATGTCACCCCTGTTCCTTTTGGAATAGAACATTTTAGTGTGGCCAAACCAAGGAGATTTGTTCTTAGGTTTAC
>JAAYNQ010000166.1 GCA_012520725.1 Syntrophomonadaceae bacterium
CGCTCGCCCGCCGTCTGCCCACAAATCCCGTCGTGCTTGTCGATCTCCCCAATATACCGCAAAACGGCTGACGTTGTAGGGGCTAGCTGCGCTGGCCCGCTCGTGTATTATCCGAAATACCGTAGCAAGCACGGGCTGGCGGTCGAAGACCGCCCCTACAATCCTCGATGGGACCCAAAACATCGTTGTAAGACAGGACCCAAAACACCGTTTCAAGCCTGTATGGGCGACCTGATCCACAAAGCATAACACCGGAATATTGTAGGGGCGAGCTGCGCTCGCCCGCCGTTCCATTCCCCGAAATACCATAGCAAATGCGGGCTGGCGGTCGAAGACCGCCCCTACAATCGCCGTAAGGAATCACCGAAATATCTTAGCAAACGCGGGCGCGCGGAAGCCGCCCCTTCAATAACGTTTTTTTATAAACCCCCTTCCATAAGCAGGAAATACATAGAACTATATAGAAATGAGCTTTACAGTTATTAACATGAGGAGATACAAAGCGATGAAAAGCGAAGCTTCAGCGATGCCATCTTTTATGGAAAAATTACCTGATGCTTGTGCTATCCTTGAAGTGCTTTGGGATAGCAATAGCCATCCGATCGATTTTATTATATTAGAAGTAAACCCGTCCTTTGAAGCCATAGCTGATCTACCTCGGGAAGAGCTGACGGGAAAAACAATAAGCCAGTTGAATTCCCTTTTATCAGGATTCAGCTGGGATTGGCTCAGCTCTGCCCCATCAGCTTTAAAGGGTGGGAACACTTCAGCCCATTATTATTTTGCCCTCAAGAACAAATGGTATGATATTAACGTTTTTAGCTATGAACCGAGCCGCTTGGCCGCCGTTTTTCACGATATAACCCAGCTCAAACAGGAGAACCAGTCCCTGCAGGAAAGCCAGGACTGGTATTCCGATGTATTCAAAAAGGCCCCCATAGGCATCGTTTTCGTGGACCCCCAGGGCAATATAATAAGGTCCAACTCCCGAGCTCTGGAAATCTATGGCCCCCATCCCCAGGGGCCGGAGAATAAAGTAGTCAACGTGTATAAACCACCTTTTACACGCGCGGCTGAGGCTTTGGAGATCTGCATGGGAAAAAAGGAAGTGCAGATATTCGAGGACTATTACCCAAGTCCAGGGCCCGATTCCCTATATTTGCGCTATAGAATGAACCCCAAATATGATGAAAATGGTGAAATCACCGGCATAATCATCAGTGTGGAGGATGTTACTGAACGTCACCAGGCCCAGGAGAAACTCCAGGAAGCCCACAGGCAGTTGGAGCAGATCATTGAACATCTGCCCGATGCTGCCATAGTCATCAATAAACTGGGGCAGGTTCTGTTTTGGAACCGGGAAATGGAGAAACTGACCGGGATTCCCCAAGAGCAAATGATTGGCAAGGGCAAATTTGAGTATGCCTTACCCCTTTACGGTGAGCGACGCCCCGTACTGATAGATCTGGCATTAGCTCAAGATAAGCCAGATTACTCCAGACTAAAAAGGAATTATGATTTTATTCGCCAGGAACAGGATCTGCTAATAGCCGAAATATATGTGCCACTGGTCTATAACGGTCGGGGTGCCCATTTGTTGTGTTCAGCATCCAAGCTTTACGATAATCATGGACAAAGCATGGGGGCCATTGAAATATTTCATGATATAAGCGAAGGTAGAAACCTGAGAAATATGCTCTTTTATGAGAAGGAACAGTTCAAAACCACCTTGTTATCAATCGGAGACGGTTTTATCTCCACTGACCGCCAGGGGCGGGTAGTGTTAATGAACCAGATCGCCGAATTCTTAACCGGCTGGAGCCAGGAGGAGGCTCAGGGCCGGCCTTTGGAAGAAGTATTCCATATAGTGAATGAATTAAACGGTGAAAGGTGTGAAAACCCGATTCAACAGGTTCTAAATACCGGTGAGATTGTGGAACTGGATGATAACATTATTCTGATCAGCAGGGACGGTAGCGGTCGGCCTATCGAAGACAGCGCCGCTCCCATCCGCGACGAACAGGGAGAAATCAATGGGGTGGTTCTGGTATTCCGAGATTTTACCGCCAGAAAAGAGAAACTGGCCCGGATAGAATATCTGAGTTA
>JAAYNQ010000167.1 GCA_012520725.1 Syntrophomonadaceae bacterium
CTATCCTGGGTAACTCTAAGGGGACATTCAGGAGATTTGAATGTACTGGCTTTAAGCGGGTCGAGCGGCGGCGTATCCACCCAGCCGGAAGAAATAAAAGTGCTGGTAAATGGCACCCGTTACTACACCGATCCTCTTCCCTATATTAAAAATGACCGGACCATGGTGCCCATGCGCCGGGTGTTTGAAATACTGAATGCTGATGTTCAGTGGAATAACGAAGAGAGAAGTGTAACTGCTACCAAAGGCAGTGACATTATCAAACTCTATATAGGCAGTAGCACTGCTTATAAAAATGGAGAAGCTATGAAACTGGAGGCAGCCCCGGAGATACTGGCCTCAGCGGGGAGAACCATGGTTCCTTTACGCTTTGTTGCCGAAGCTTTGAGCTGTTCAGTAGATTGGGACCCAATTACCAGAAGCGTAATTATCAATACCCAGATTTAAAGCTGGAGAAAATCCTTCTCGAAGAAAGGATTTAATACCGGAAACAACACTTCTTGAAGGGTGGTCAGATGCTTAGTTAGCTCTAAGCCGATTGACCTAAGAGATAGCTTAAGGTTATAATTTGAATATAACTGACCGACGGGTCGGTTCCCGGATTTATAAATATGGACAAATAGCTGGCTGGTATAGTCAGGCTTAAGGGAGGTATTGAGGTTGCAGAAAAAGATCATGCTGGGCTTGTTGCTGCTGACCTTTGTCCTGGTAGGGGTAAAGGTAGTTCCAGGAATTGCTGATAGCCAGGGACCGGAAGAAATTGCCCTCACCCTGGAACAGGCAGTGGAAATGGCCATAGCCAACAATCCCCAGGTAGGTATGGCTCAGGCGGACAAGAAGAAAAAGGAAATCAGCAATAAACAGGCCAAGGATGCCGGGGCTAAGGTTGAAGACACTCCGATGGAGGCCACCTATGAGGGCAAAGTGCTGGCCAAATTAAAACCTAAAATAGCTGAACGAGAAGGCGAGCAGGCGGCCAAGGTTTATGATATAACCATCAATGGAGTCAAGGTTCAGGCGGAAAACGCATATTATAATCTGATTCAAGCCCGAGAAAAGCAGGAAATAGCCAGTAATACACTAAAGCGGGCAGATGAACAACTGCGCATTGCCAAGCTGCGTTATGATTTAGGCACTGCCGCCAAGGTGGAGGTATTAGCTGCGGAAGCGGGACAGGCTGCTGCCAGGGCTGGGTTAACCGCCGCCAGGAACACCTATAAGCAAAGTATGTTGGAACTTAACAAATGTTTAGCGATAGATCTAGATACTACGCTTAAGCCCTCAGGAGTTTTCCAATTTGAAAAGGAGGAATTCCTTTTACAGGACTTGCTGGACCGGGCCATAGCAGAAGATATGTCCATCATTAAAGCCCAGGATGCCTACGAAATGGCTAAATGGAGTTATGAACTGTTAGCTTCGCTTTATGGATCCTCTTTCTATGATTCTCGTAAAGCTGAGCAGGATAGGGTGGCCGCTCAGTTGTTCTTAGAGCAGACCAAGAACGATCTGGTTACCAAGGTACATAAGA
>JAAYNQ010000168.1 GCA_012520725.1 Syntrophomonadaceae bacterium
GGCGGTCGAAGACCGCCCCTACAGTTTTCGTCAGCAATCTTAGCAACCATTGCAAGTGTGTAGGGGCTAGCTGCGCTCGCCCGCCCGTGAGTCTTACAGAATCCCGTCGCAAGCCCCTGCCATCCTCCGCCAATACTCGAAAGACGTGGAGGTACTTGTACATAAAGAATCCTTGGAGTAAAATTTATTAGATTAAGACTTTTCAGGAGGGAATGACAATGCACAAGAAATTATTTATCCCAGGTCCGGTTGAGGTTAGGAGCGATGTGCTGGAAAAGATGGCCACCCCCATGATAGGGCATCGCAGCAAAGATGCCTCCCAATTGCAGCGAAACATCAGTGATAAACTGAGACAGCTATTTTATACCGAAAACCATATACTCTTATCTACTACTTCCGGCAGCGGCCTGATGGAAGGAGCCGTTCGTTCCTGTACCCTGAAAAGAGCAGCCATATTTTCGGTAGGAGCCTTCGGTAATAGATGGTTTGAGATGGCCCGGAGCAACAATGTGCCGGCCGACATTTTTGAGGTGGAATGGGGGCAGGCCACTAGCCCGGAACAGGTGGAGCAGGCCTTGTCCAGCGGTAAATACGACCTCATGACCATTACCCATAATGAGACCTCCACCGGGATTATGAACCCGGTAGAAGAAATTGCCCAGGTGGTAAAAAAATATCCGGAAGTGGTATTCTGTATGGATGCAGTGAGTTCCGCCGGGGGCAGCAAAATAGAAGTAGATAAGCTGGAGATTGACATATGTATTACCTCTACCCAGAAAGCACTGGGATTGCCACCCGGATTGGCCATCTGCACCTTTTCCGAAAAAGCCCGGGAACGTGCCCAGCAGGTACCCTACCGGGGCTATTATCTGGATCTCCTGCAGCTTTATAAGTATATTATGGAAAAGGATTACCAGTATCCATCCACCCCCTCCCTATCTCACATGTTTGCCCTGGATTACCAGTTGGACAGGATTTTGGAAGAAGGCCTGGACAACCGCTTTAGAAGGCATATTGAGATGGCTGAGTTGGTTAGGGATTGGGCCCGACGTCATTTCGCCCTCTTCGCTGATGAAAGGTACCTTTCCAATACCCTTACTACCATCAGCAATACCAGGGATATAGACGTGGGAGCTTTGAACCGGGAACTGGGCCAAAGGGGCTTCCAGATTTCCAACGGTTATGGCAAGATGAAAGAGAAAACATTCCGTATCGCCCATATGGCAGACTGCCAGCTGGAGGATATAAAAGAACTGTTGGACAATATCGACGACATCCTAATGTAGGGGTTGCGTCTCCCGTTACATGGAACCTGCTTGGCAAAGGACAAATTGCGAAAGGTAAGCAGTTATCATCACAGTAAAAGAGTCTGTAAGAAGAATACAAGAGGGCTTAAGCTTAACCCCAGGGGGAGGGTACAGCTTTAAAAACCCCATCCCGATCTTTAAGTCGGTATGTAACCCAGAAACCGTCCCCCTGTTACACACCTTAAACTGGCAGGAGGGTATATTATGGCAATAATCAAAGCGTTCCGGGCCTTGCGTCCGACACCGTCATTGGTAGATAAAGTGGCTGCACTGCCCTATGATGTTATGAGCAGTGAGGAAGCCCGTGAAATGGTAAAAGGCAACCCCTATTCATTTTTGCATGTGGACAAAGCGGAAATCGATCTGGATCCCAGTATCGATCTGTATGATACCCGGGTTTATGAGAAAGCCCGGGAGAACCTGCAGCAAATGATAAAAGATGGGGTTTTTATAAAAGAAAACAGTGAGTGTCTCTACCTTTATCAGCAGAAGATGGGGGAGCGGGTACAAACCGGAGTGGTAGCCTGTGCCTCCATTGAAGACTATTTGAACAAGCTGATCAAAAAGCATGAATTAACCCGGGCTGACAAAGAGCAGGATCGCATCAAGCATGTGGATTATTGTGATGCCAATACCGGTCCTATATTTTTAACTTACCGGGGTCAGGTAGAGATCGATGCCCTGGTCCAGGACTGGATGGATAAGGAAAAACCCATCTACGATTTTGTGTCCGAGGACGGCATTGCCCATATCATATGGCTTATCCATGACCCGGAAGTAATTCAAAAGCTGCTTGAGCTCTTTGCCCAGGTGGAGTGTCTCTATATAGCTGACGGTCACCACCGTTCCGCTTCAGCTGTACAGGTAGGGCTGATGCGTAAAGCGGACAACCCCGGGCATAGAGGGGATGAAGAGTATAACTTCTTTCTCTCCGTGATCTTCCCCGATAATCAGCTGCAGATTATGGATTATAATCGGGTGGTTAAAGACTTGAACGGCCTTAGCAGCCAGGAATTCCTGCAAGAGCTGGGCAAGTCCTTCAGCATTGAGCCCTACCAAGGGCCTGGACCCTATAAGCCGGAGGCTAAGGGTACTTTTGGCATGTACCTGGATGGACAGTGGTATATTCTAAAAGCCAAAGAAGGCAGCTTCGATGAGAATGACCCGGTAGCAAGGCTGGATGTGTCCATATTGCAACACAATCTTTTAGGGCCTATTTTGGGCATAAATGATCCCAGGACCGACAAGAGAATTGATTTTGTTGGGGGCATCAGAGGATTACAGGAGTTGGAAAGAAGAGTAAATGAGGGGATGAGAGTAGCCTTTGCCATGTATCCTACCAGCATCAAGGAGCTGATGGATATCGCCGATGCGGATAAAATCATGCCCCCCAAATCCACCTGGTTTGAACCCAAGCTGAGAAGCGGCATCTTCATTCATCAACTGGAATAACTAAGAATGACAAGGGGACGGTTCTCTTGTCATAGATGATTTTGTGAATCCTTCAGATCCCAATCGGAGGATAGGCTTTATGGAGAAGAAAAAGGAGATGACAAGAGAACCGTCCCCTTGTCATGATACAGATAGATATGGATTTGTGCCACAATATCGTTTAGAATACTGGGTAAGAGTTATCCCAATAATTACCCATTTGGTAAACTGGGGAATTTGATCAGACAGCTGCCGGGGCGAGGAGGGCATGGGCATGTTCAAGTTTGACAAAGAAAAGCTGGAAGAGCAGGCCAGCAGGATAGTGCAAAAATCCGGAGAATTGATGGAAAGCGGGAAAATTCGATATAATATTGCCCATCTGGAAAGAGAGATCAATACCTTCAAATCAGAGCTGGGTCACACCCTGTATAAGGCCTATAAAGATGGCAGCTCAGCCGAAACCGAGCTGAAGGTTCTTTGCGGCAAGATTGATGAAAAATATCAGGAAATAGAGAAGCTGCAACAGCAATTGGATGCACTGAAAAATAAAGATTGATCCGGGCTGTCCAGCAATAAAAAGAATACTTGCAATTTGTTTATAAGCAGCCGGGTGCTGCTTAAATATTTTGAGCAGATATATGGAGAAAGAGACTGGGAATGTGCATTTTGCCTGAGTACCTTAATTGTAAAGCTCAGCTAAACATCAACAGCACTCCCAGGGTGCGACCATGATGTATCAGCCAGGCATCCAATTGTTTGCATCCAAACCAATTTGTTCTAGCTTTTCATTAGGAGAAGCCAAACCAGTATTCTTACTTAATTCAGACTATGCTTGGCCCGCTGGCCGAGCCCATACTAGCCGGGATATTTAAAAAGAACAGGAGCGGTATTAGTGTCCCAAGACAAAAGACAGCAAGTGCGGGAGGAAATAAGGGCTGCCGGCAAGGTAATCATAGCTTTTTCCGGGGGAGTGGACAGCACCCTGCTGGCTCAGGTAGCTATGCAGGAACTGGGCAGGGATTGTCAGGCCATCACCGTTGATAACGGATTCATGAGCAGATTTGAACTGGAACGGGCAGTTGAATTGGCCCGGAGCCTGGGTTTGAACCATAGCCTGCTTCCAGTTGAGATGGGGCAGCAGCCTGAAATAAGGAACAACCAGCCCCGGCGTTGTTATTTTTGTAAAAAAGCCATCTTCTCCCGATTGATGGATCTGGCCCAAAGCCAGGGGAGCCAGGTGATGGAAGGATCACACCTGGATGATAGCCTGGGATATCGGCCCGGACAGCAAGCCCTAAAGGAACTGGGGATATCAAGCCCCTTGAAAAAATATGAATTCAACAAAGAGGAGATCCGGCAGTGGGCCAGGGAACTGGGACTGCCCAATTGGCAGGCGCCAGCTAGCCCTTGCCTGGCTACCCGTTTTCCCTATGGAAAGCCCTTAAGCCCGGAGCATTTGCAACGGGTGGAAAGAGCTGAGGACATCCTCCGGCAGGCGGGGTTTAAACAGTTTAGGGTCCGTTCCCATGGAGATTTAGCCCGGATCGAAGTGGACCCTGAGGAAAGGCCACGCTTTTTCGATTCCATTTTTATGGATCAAATAGATCTGGCCTTCAAGGAATTAGGTTATCTTTATGTTAGCCTGGACCTGAAGGGATACCGGATGGGCAGCCTGGATGAAAAGATAAAAGGAGAGTGAGATGGTGGAGAGAGAAAGGCTCCTAAAGATATTAAAAGAGGTGCAGGAGGGTAGCCTGGCACCGGAAGAAGCCCTAACCCGGCTGCGGCATTTGCCTTTTGAGGACCTGGGCTATGCCCGGGTGGACCATCACCGCTCTCTGCGTAAGGCCTATCCGGAAGTGATATACTGCCAGGGCAAGGAGGCCCAGCAAGTAAAGGGAATTGCCTCCGCCTTGCTGGCCCAGGGTGTTAATCTTCTGGCTACCAGGGCCAATGAAGAAATCTACCAGCTGATTAAAGAACTGAATCCCGCTGCGGTTTATCACCCCATAGCCCGCCTGGTGGTGGTGCAGCAAAAAGCACCCGAGCCCGTCAGCGGTCTAATCCTGGTCATCAGTGCCGGCACTTCTGACCTCCCGGTAGCAGAAGAAGCCGCCCTGGTGGCAGAAAGCTGGGGGAATCGGGTGGAGCGCCTTTATGACGTAGGGGTGGCAGGAATCCATCGCCTGCTGGCCAGTATGGATTTATTACAAGAGGCTCGGGTTATAATAACCGTAGCCGGTATGGAAGGAGCCCTGCCCAGTGTAGTCGGAGGCCTGGTAGATAAACCAGTGATAGCCGTACCCAGCAGTGTAGGCTATGGGGCCAGTTTTGGAGGATTGGCCGCCTTGCTGGCTATGTTAAACAGCTGTGCCATGGGCATCGGGGTAGTAAATATTGACAATGGCTTTGGTGCCGGCTGTCTGGCCAGTATTATCAACCGGCAGGTGGATCAGGCCTGGCGCAGCTCAGTTGAATGACAAGGGGACGGTTCTCTTGTCATAGATGATAGTATAACACTTTTGTGAATTCTTCAGATAGCCAAAAGCCCCAACCGGAGGATAGTCTTTATGGAAAAGAAATGACAAGAGAACCGTCCCCTTGTCACCTGGAAAAGAAAAAGGAGATGACAAGAGAACCGTCCCCTTGTCAGCGAGGAGGAAAACAATGAACAAAATACTCTACTTTGATTGTTTTGCAGGTATCAGTGGTGACATGGTGGTAGGCGCCCTCCTGGACCTGGGTGCTGATCAGGATAAGCTCTACCAGCACTTATCCGGACTTAAACTTTCCGGTTACCACTTGCATATAGAAAAACAGCAGAAACTGGGCATCTGGGGCACAGACTTTAAGGTAGTTCTGGAGGAGGAGACCCATTCGCCACCTCATTCGGCCTCCGGGCCTCACCATGGGCATTCCCATGCTCACCGGGGAATACAGGAAATATCCGCCCTTATCCATGATAGTATGCTTTCCCCCCCGGTAAAAAGCCGCAGCCTGGATATATTTAACTGCATAGCCAGGGCGGAAGCCCGGGTACACGGCATTAGCCCTGAAGAGGTACATTTTCACGAAGTAGGAGCGATAGACTCCATAATCGATGTAGTAGCAGCCATGATCTGCATAGAAGATATTAATATAAATGAAATATACTCCTCCCCCTTGCATTTGGGGGAAGGGTTCGTCCGCTGCGCCCATGGACTAATACCGGTGCCGGCCCCGGCGGTATTGGAAATACTGCAGGGAGTGCCGGTGTACACCACCGGACTGCGCACCGAATTAACCACCCCCACCGGAGCCGCTATCATCAGCCACCTGGCTCGGGAATTCGGCCCCTTGCCGGAAATCCAGGTAGAGGCTACCGCTTATGGCCTGGGGGACAAAGACCTGGAAATTCCCAATCTCCTGCGGATTATTAAAGGCCAACGGACTCCCCGCTCCAGCATCTGGCTCCTGGAGTGCAATATTGATGATATGAATACCCAGTTTTATTCCTATATATTGCCCTTGTTGATGGAGGAGGGGGCGATGGACGTCTATTTAACCCCCCTGATAATGAAAAAGAACCGACCCGGTCACTGCCTGAGCGTACTCTGTGATGAAAGCAGCCTGGACAGGCTGGAGGCAGTGTTATGGAAGGAGACCAGCACCCTGGGAGTGCGCCGGGTCCGGGTGGAAAGGCGGGTATTGGAGCGGGAATTGCTCTCAGTTCCTACCCGCTGGGGAATAGTGGCGGTGAAAGCAGCCTATTATCAGGGCCGAAGGCTTAAATATACCCCGGAATATGAGGATTTGGCCCGGATCGCCCGGGAGCAGCAACTGCCTTTACCTCAAGTATATAAAGAAGTACAGCTGGACATTGAGCATTGGCTAAAAGAGCAGGGCTAGTAACTCCCTTCCCCTTGCTTTCCCCAGGCGGGCGACCGCAGGTCGCCCCTACGGGCTTACGATGGGATTTTCGTGCAATCGTCAGGCGGGCGACCGCAGGTCGCCCCAACGGGCTTGGTACTTATGTTCCAATGAAAATGGTGTATTTCGATTCTGGTGGTATTAATCGGTGCAAATTTGTATGGGCGGTCTTCGACCGCCCGGGGTATAATGCCCCGATATCCGGTGTTTATCGACGATGTCGTCTTTGCTGCGGTATTCCGGTGGATGACCCGGCGGGCGACCGCAGGTCGCCCCTACGGGCTTACGATGGGATTTTCGTGCAATCGTCAGGCGGGCGACC
>JAAYNQ010000169.1 GCA_012520725.1 Syntrophomonadaceae bacterium
CCTACACATCCTGACGTGATATCCATATTAACGTTGTAAGCCTGTAGGGGCTAGCTGCGCTGGCCTGCCGGTTCATTCACCGAAATATCATAGCAAGCCCGGCTGGCGGTCAAAGACCGCCCCTACAGGTATATAGATATTAAATATAATTCGAATATTTTGCCTTGATTAATGTAACCAAATCTTAAACCTCCTCATAGAATAAGACGCGTGAAAGATTTTTTCCCGCGACTAACTTTTATAGAATTCACAGAAGTATATCTACTTAAGGAGGTTGCATATGGGCAGTCTAATCCCATTACACCACTTGTCCATCGGTAGCTCAGGCCAGGTTAGGAAACTGACGGCCAATGGAAGTACCAGGAGAAGAATGCTGGATTTAGGTTTGATTCAAGGTACCAGAGTGGAAGCCCTGCAAAAAAGTCCTTCCGGGGACCCAATTGCTTATGAAATCCGGGGAGCAGTAATCGCCCTGCGTTCTGAAGAAGCGTCCCAGATCTTAGTTGAACTTGTATAGGAAGGGCAGGGGAAGGTAAATCGTGAACCTTGGAAACCAGCCTTTCCCAAATACTGGTCAGGGCTGGTCTCAGTTTAATGCTCCAGATGAGGATCTGGTAGTAGCTCTAGCGGGGAATCCCAACACCGGAAAAAGTACGGTATTTAACAGTTTAACCGGTTTGAAACAGCATACTGGCAACTGGCCCGGAAAAACTGTAATTCATGCCCAGGGCCACTATACTTTTAAGCAACACCGGTTCAGGCTGATAGATTTGCCTGGAACTTACTCATTGTTTGCCAACTCAGCAGATGAAGAGGTGGCCCGGGACTATATCTGTTCAGGAGAAGCCAAGCTCATCGTGGTTGTAGCTGATGCTACTTGTCTGGAAAGAAACCTGAATCTTCTCTTACAGGTTATGGAGATTACCGGTAATGTAGTGCTTTGTGTCAATTTATTGGATGAAGCCAGGCGAAAAGGGATTAAAATTGATTTGTCAGGGCTGGCGGCAATACTGGGCATACCCGTTATCGGAACCAGTGCCCGGGATGGCTTAGGATTAGAAGAATTGAAAAGAAGCATTTACCAGATGGCTATGGGGGAATTGACAACTACTCCTCTTCGGGTCAGCTATGGCCATCTTGTCGAAGAATGCCTGCAGCTTCTGGAGCCATATATTAATAAATTGACAAAAGCTCAAGTTAATAGCAGGTGGCTTGCGCTCCGTCTGCTGGATTCAGATCGAAGCAAAGAGGGGGGGAGGCTAGCTGAACTTTTTTCAGGGATTGAAGAAAGCCGGGAATTATCAGAGGCCCTGGAGCAGGCTGAGCAACTGCTCTTCCAGGCTGGTATGGATAGAGATAGCCTGCGTGACCATATTGTTACAACTATTGTTACCCAATCGGAATCCATCAGCCAGAAAGTTTATACTTATAAAAAAAATAACTACAATGGCATGGATCGAAAGATAGATAGGATTCTTACCTCCAAAACCTTTGGCATTCCCCTGATGCTGGCCTTATTAAGTTTGGTATTCTGGATCACCATTCAAGGAGCCAATTATCCTTCCCAGGCTCTGACTGCAGGTTTTACCTATCTGGAGGCTTATTGGGCCAAATTCTTATTGTACCTTGGATGTCCAGAGTGGTTGTATGGGCTATTGGTTCATGGTTTGTATCGTTCTCTGACCTGGGTTATATCTGTAATGTTGCCGCCCATGGCCATCTTTTTTCCCTTATTTACCTTTTTGGAGGATTTGGGATACCTGCCTCGCATTGCCTTTAACCTTGACCAGTATTTTAAGAAAGCCTGCGCCCATGGCAAGCAGGCCTTGACTATGTGTATGGGATTTGGATGCAATGCTGCCGGAGTGATTGCATGCCGGATCATAGAATCACCACGTGAACGCCTTATCGCTATTATTACCAATAACTATGTGCCCTGTAATGGACGTTTTCCCACCTTAATTGCTCTAGCCAGTATATTTATTGCCGGGGGCATGGGAAGATACCAATCTTTTGTGGCTTCCCTCAGCGTTTTAGCCATCATTGTCCTAGGGGTTGTCATAACCTTAAGCATTTCCAGGCTATTATCCAAGACTATATTGCAAGGGCTGACTTCTTCCTTTGCCCTGGAATTGCCTCCCTACCGCAAACCTCAATTAGGAAGAATTATTGTCCGTTCACTTTATGACCGTACCTTATTCGTTCTTAGCCGGGCTGTAATTGTTGCAGCACCGGCTGGAATTATTATCTGGCTGTGTGCTAATTACTATGTAGGAGAACTTAGTATCCTGCAGCACGGAGCTAAAATTTTAGGACCCTTCGCCAATCTATTGGGATTGGATGGGTACATTTTGATGGCCTTCATTCTAGGACTACCAGCCAATGAAATTGTCATTCCGATACTGCTGATGAGCTATATGTCGGCGGGGCAGATGGTAGAGTTAGACAGCCTGCAAGCCCTACAAGAGTTGTTTCTTGCCAATGGATGGACCTGGCTCACAGCAGTATGTACCATGATATTTTGTTTGAACCATTTTCCTTGCGGCACCACCCTATTAACCATAAAAAAGGAAACTCAGACCTGGAAGTGGCCTATGGTAACATTTCTGGTAACTACTGCCACTGGTATCGTTTTATGTTTTGTGGTGGCCCAGAGTGTACGCCTGTTGGGACTAATTATTTGACTATTTTTATAAAGTCCCTAAAAAGCTGGCCTTCGGCAATCCTCATTATCTCAAAAAGGGCCATCTCCGTTGTAGTTATGATCGCTCCTAACTCCCTCATCCTTTCCACGGCTATTTGCCTGTTCCATGAAGTCCGGGAAGATACAGCAATGGGGCTGGCAGTTTGGATGCTAAGTTGATGATAGCTGAAAGAAAAAAGGGAAGCAATGGGTATACCTGTCACTCCCCGCTTTTCATTTGACACATATTCAACAAGCCATTAAACTATAATATCCGGGCTAGATACCCAGCTCCAGTTTAAGAATGCTTGAAAATTATTTTGCACTTTATCAACTGAGTTGAAGTACAAATGCTTAATTCTTATTTGCCAATACCTGTTTGGTTGTCAAAAATACTGTTATTGCAATTATTATTGATATCCCCACCTTCTTCATTCCCAATAAGCAGATTCTTTTGCACGATATTTTCATCCCCATTGATTTGGATGCCGGATCCGAGGTTTTTCTTCACCAGGTTGGCATAAGCCAGATTTTCATCGCTGGATATATCGATGCCATCACCGCAATTGGCTTTGATGCAGTTTCTTACTGCGATGGAGTTGTCGCCAAATTCTAGTTTAATCCCATTAACACTATTGTTTATAATCCAGTTGCTGTACAATAACGAGTTTCGACCTTTGGCAAAGATACCTTGACCATTGTTGCCGAAAATTTTGTTATTGATAATGGCATTGCCTGTTGCGCCAGGGGTCCAGATTTCTACACCGTGACCGCCGTTGTTAACAATCAAGTTTTCTATCAGCCAGTTACTGATTGAACCAGGGGTTGACCATCCTAGCAGTACACCCACGGAGAAATTATTACGAATGATATTCTGGTAGATGAAGTTTCCTGTGGAATCCTCAAAGAGAATGCCGTCAGCATTATGATTTTGAAAAATGTTTCCTATGATCCGGTGGTAACCACCTCTATAAATCCATATGGATCGGTGGGAGTCCTGGATAATAAAACCATAAATTTCAACATTATTAACATTGTTAAGTTGTATTGCATTCTCATTACTATTATTGGACTGCAGGATTACCCCATGGGGTACTTTGGCTACCAGTCTGATGGAGTCTTTGTTGATTACTACAGTTTCCTGATAAAACCCTTTGTCTACCAATACTATATCACCTGGATTTGCTGCATTGACTCCGGATTGTATGGAATCTTGGTCTTGTGGGACCCGAATTATGGCCATAAAAAGTCACTCCTTTTGGTTTAGCAATTGGTTTTCTATATTCTATGAATATTGGCAGTTTTTGGTGTAATCTGCAAGTTTACTACAATCAGGATATCTGTACGCCCAATCGCATTTTGGAGCTATTATAGTTGGGTTGATCCCTCTTGGGCATGCTGTTAACAGTTCCAGAC
The DNA here is from genome assembly GCA_012520725.1 of Syntrophomonadaceae bacterium. Lineage (GTDB taxonomy): Bacteria > Bacillota > Syntrophomonadia > Syntrophomonadales > Syntrophomonadaceae > JAAYJK01. Next base: position 4,100 of record JAAYNQ010000169.1, read on the forward strand.
CCTGATCAGGAAGTGTGTACAAGAATCTGGGAATAATATTCGCCTGCTTATAGATATGGTGAATTCTATTCATGTCTTTTGTATACAATTAGGAAAAAGCAGGTTAATACTATTAAATGGTAGAATAGAACAATATTACCTGCCGGATTTTATGCTGGGTGATCACTGCTAAAGCAGCAGGTCCTAGACCGGCCCTTGGGGAATTAAATATTTATTGGGCAGAAACGGGCATGATAGGTCTAATACCAATAAGATAGGACTTATAAAGGGAATATGATATAAAAGAGATAAATTTTGTTTTACCACTTGGAGAATTGATGGTAAAATACATTTGCTGTTATTGATGAATTCAAACCAAATGAGAAGTAGGAGATAATATGACTAGATTAGTGGGTACTGTTGCCAGGGGTATTCGCACACCAATTATTAGAATAGGTGATGATATTGCCGAGATAGTTGTAGACAGTGTAATAAATGCCTCTAAAGTTGAAAATTTTGATTTAAGAGATCGAGATGTAATTGCGGTTACGGAATCAGTGGTGGCCAGGGCTCAAGGCAACTATGCCAATATTAACCACATTGCTGCCGATGTTAGAAGCAAATTCGGTGAAGCCCCGGTGGGAGTTATCTTCCCGATCTTGAGTCGTAATCGTTTTTCCATATGCCTGAAAGGGATCGCTAAAGGGGCAAAAAAAATTGTTCTCATGTTGAGCTATCCTTCCGATGAGGTAGGCAATCACCTGGTAGAGCTGGAGGATTTGGATGATAAAGGGATAAATCCCTGGACCGATGTGCTTAGCGAGAAATCATATCGAGAATTATTCGGATATCAAAAACACCCATTTACTGGGGTTGACTATATAGAGCATTATAAAGAAATAATTACCGAGGCCCAATGCGAAGTTGAGGTTATCCTGGCTAATGATTGCCGTCAAATATTAAAATATACTGATTTTATTCTTAACTGCCATATTCACGGCCGGAATCGGACCAAACGCTTGCTCAATGCGGCAGGGGCCAGGAAGGTAATTGGTCTGGATGAAATCCTTAATAACCCCATTGATGGCAGTGGTTATAATGAACTGTATGGTCTGCTGGGAAGCAATAAAGCCACTGAAGAATCGGTTAAGTTATTTCCCCGGGATTGTATGCCGGTGGTTAACAAAATCCAACAAAGAATTTTGGAAAAGACAGGCAAACATGTTGAGGTTATGATTTACGGCGATGGAGCCTTTAAAGATCCGGTAGGGCAGATATGGGAATTAGCAGATCCGGTGGTTTCTCCAGCTTATACCGCTGGTTTGACCGGGCAGCCCAATGAAATTAAATTGAAATATTTGGCGGACAATGACTTTGGCCACCTAAAAGGAGAAGAACTGAACCGGGCCATAAAAGAATATATACGCAATAAGAAAGGGGATCTGCTGGGCCATATGCTCTCTCAAGGAACAACCCCCCGTCGTCTAACCGATTTAATAGGCTCTTTATGTGATCTCACCTCCGGCAGCGGTGACAAGGGCACTCCTGTGGTTCTTATTCAAGGCTATTTTGATAACTATACCATAGATACTGTAGGC
>JAAYNQ010000170.1 GCA_012520725.1 Syntrophomonadaceae bacterium
GCGTTAGATACCGTATATTGGGGCTTTATACCGCGGGCGGTCAAAGACCGCCCCAATCGCCGAAATCCCATGCAGCAATAAGCAAAACGCAGATGGACCAGTTGCCCACTTGTGTAAAGAGAGCCCGGTTGCATCTGCGGACAATTAACTTGAGCCTGTTTTTATAGCCCGGCCTGTTTTTTTAATTCTGCAGCCCGGTCAATTTTTTCCCAGGTAAATTCCTCTTCATTTCTTCCAAAGTGACCATAAGCCGCGGTTCTCTTGTAGATGGGACGGCGCAGCTTCAGATTCCTTATTATAGCAGCCGGGCGTAGATCGAAGTTGGCCCGGATTAGATCAATAATCTGCTCATCCGGTATTTTCCCGGTACCAAAGGTATCAACCATTATGGAAACAGGGTTGGCAATACCAATAGCATAGGCCAGTTGTATCTCACAGCGATCAGCTATTCCTGCTGCTACGATGTTTTTGGCTACATAGCGGGCAGCATAAGCTGCTGAACGGTCCACCTTGGTAGGATCCTTGCCGGAAAATGCCCCTCCCCCATGACGGGCCATTCCTCCATATGTATCTACAATAATCTTTCTGCCGGTCAGGCCTGAATCTCCTTGAGGGCCACCAATAACAAAGCGTCCAGTGGGATTAACATAATATTTGGTCTTTTCATCCAACATATTAGCCGGTATAACTACCTTAATCACTTGTTCGAGAATATCATTAAATATGGTCTCATTGTCTACCTCAGGACCATGCTGAGCGGAAATTACAATGGTGTCGATCCTAACTGGCCGGTGATCCTCATACTCAACCGTAACCTGGGTTTTTCCATCTGGACGTAAATAAGGCAGAACACCTTCCTTACGAACCTGAGTCAACCTGCGAGCCAATTTATGAGCCAGATATATAGGCATGGGCATAAAATCTTCGGTCTCATTGGTGGCATAACCAAACATCATACCCTGGTCACCGGCTCCAATGGCTTCAATAAGAATATCATCCATTTCTCCCCGCTTAGCTTCCAGGGCCTGGTTAACCCCCAAGGCAATGTCCGGGGATTGTTCATCCAAAGAAGTGAGCACTGCACAAGTATCGCAATCAAAACCATACTTGGCCCGGGTATATCCTATTTCGCAGACTGTATCCCGAATAAGTTTAGGTATATCCACATAACAAGTGGTTGTTATCTCCCCGGCCACAAATACCAGTCCGGTAGTAACCAGTGTTTCTGCCGCTACTCGTCCATCAGGATCCTGTTCCAGTATGGCATCCAGGATAGCATCAGATATCTGGTCTGCCATTTTATCCGGGTGCCCTTCAGTCACCGACTCTGAAGTAAATAAAAATCTGGCCAATTGATCATCTCCTTGTATAGGTATTTAGCTCAATAGATTGGCAACGCTATCAATAATTGAAGCTGCCACCTCTTTTTTGCTCATGAGGGGCAAGGAACGGATTCTTCCATTGCGTTCAATAATGGTAACAATGTTGGTGTCGGTAGCAAAGCCTGCCCCCTCCATGGTTACATCGTTGGCCACAATGAAATCCAGGTTTTTACTTTCTAGCTTCTTCTTTGCGTTGTCGATGAGATCTTGAGTTTCAGCCGCAAATCCTACCATAATTTGGCCAGGTTTTTTAGCTTGCCCTAAGGTTTTTAGAATATCGGGAGTACCTACCAATTCCAAGGTTAAGGAATCCGATTTATTTTCCATTTTTTTAATTTTTTGATCGGCAGTACGGGCAGCCCTAAAGTCTCCCACTGCAGCTGCACCAATGATAATGTCACAACTTGGCTGGTACCTTAACATGATGTCACACATATCCTGAGCTCCCCAGGCCTTGACAAATTCTACCCCTAGTGGCGGGGTTAGATCTGATTTGCCGCTAACCAATATAACCTCAGCCCCACGGCAAGCTGCTTCTTCGGCAATCATATAACCCATTTTACCGGTACTTCTATTGGCAATAAACCTTACCGGGTCAATATCTTCACAGGTTGTACCAGCGTTTACCATAAGTCGTTTACCTTTTAAGTCCTGTTTGGGATAAAGCATCCGTTTAATTTTTTGATATATAATATCTATCTCCGGCAAACGCCCGGGACCAATGCTGCCGCAAGCTAATACTCCACTATCCGGATCTAAAATTTCATAACCATAAAGACTCAACTTCTTTAGATTATCCTGAACCACCGGATTTTGGAACATATTGCTGTTCATGGCAGGTGCTATCAGTACCGGGGCGGTGTTAGCCAAGACCACAGTTGATATTAGATCATCAGCTATGCCGTGAGCCATTTTGGCTATCATATTGGCGGTGGCCGGTGCAATTACCAGTAAATCCAACTCTTCGGCAATACCTATGTGTTGAACTTGCCATTCCCGGGAATCCTGCCATAAATCCGTAATTACCTCCCGATTAGACAGGGTTTTAAAAGTCAAAGGAGTAATAAATCTGGTAGCACTCTGGGTCATCATTACTATGACCTCTATATCATCTTTTCTTAAGCGGCTAACCAGATCAGCTATCTTATAAGCAGCTATGCCCCCAGTAATTCCAATGCCAACTGTCTTAGACATTTCTATCCTCCTCAAAAGCAGGGTAAAATTTAGTTGATTTTTACCTTTCCATTTATTATATCTTCCAGAGCCTCAGTAACCATAGTGGATAAACGGTAATCTTCATCTTTCTTTTTTTCTGATAGGCTGCGAGCTCTTTTAGCTACTGCCACTACCACTGCATATTTGCTATCAGCTATTTTTATAAGTTCCCTGGTCGAAGGAGGTATCATTCATTAATCACCCCACAATAATATTATTTAAACTACAACGCTCCGCCTGAATTATGGAGCGGACCTTTTCCAAGGCCTCATTTACATCATTGTTCACCACTAAATAATCATAATACTTGATGTGAGCCATCTCAGCCTCGCAGGTAGCCAATCTGAGATCAATACTTTCCTGGGAGTCTTCACCCCGGCTGCATAATCTTCTGGCCAGTTCATTCAGATCCGGGGGGGCCAGAAAAATAAAAATGGCCTCCGGCATTTTATTTTTTACCTGCATAGCACCCTGAATATCAATTTCCAGTAATACATCACAGCCCTTTTGCAAATGCTCCAACACAAAGTGGCGTGGAGTTCCATACCAATTGGAATATACCTGAGCCCATTCCAGGAGCTTATTATTATCTATCATTTCCTGGAACTCTTTTAAGTCCACAAAAAAATAATCTTTGCTGTGGACCTCATTACTCCTTGGTTTTCTGGTAGTAGCCGATACTGATAAACAGATATCGTCCATGGTTTTGAGCAGTGCTTCCTTAACCGTTCCTTTACCCACCCCGGAAGGTCCAGATAATACAAAAAGTATCCCTTTTCTTTTAATCAAATTTATACACATCCTGCTAGCTGCTTAAGTTATGCTTCCTCATTACTGCTATCTTTGGAAGTGAGACGGTTAGCCACTGTCTCCGGTTGAACTGCTGATAGTATTACGTGAGAACTGTCAGCTATAATCACCGCACGGGTTCTACGTCCATAGGTGGCATCGATTAAAATTCCTTTTTCCCTGGCTTCTTGAATAATACGTTTTATCGGAGCAGACTCAGGACTTACAATGGCCACGATGCGATTGGCAGCTACTATATTGCCAAAGCCAATATTAACCAACTTAATATCCATAATAATCCGGTATTACCGGCCCACCTCCACTATTCTATATTCTGTAGTTGTTCCCTTATCTTCTCAATTTCCGCTTTTACATCTACTACTATTTGGCTCATCTTAAGATCATTGGATTTTGAGGATATGGTATTTATCTCCCTGAACATCTCCTGTACCAGAAAGTCGCATTTGCGGCCCACCGCATCCTCAAATGCCAGCAATTCTTTTAAATGTTCCACATGGCTTTTTAAGCGGACAATCTCCTCAGTAATACTGGTTTTATCTGAAAATATAGCCACTTCCTGCAATAATCGGTTTTCATCCAGCAAATCCGGGTCTATAATTTCCATAATGCGGGCATGTAACTTCTTGCGATACTCCGCTTCCACCTCTGGAGACCTCAGTTCAAGTTCCCTTACCCGGGATAATATCACCTCATTCCGAGCCAGTATATCCTGAGCTAAATTAAAACCTTCTTTTTCCCTCATCTCCAAGACGCTGTTTATCGCTTCTTTAACCGCTCTTTGCATAATACTCCAGACCAATTCCAGGTCTTCCTCTTCATCCTGCAAGCTAAACACTTCTGGCAGTCTAAAAACGTCAATAACTCTAATTTCCTTAGAAATATTTAGATTTTCAGCTATTTCTTTCAAATAGTTATAATACGCTATAGCCAACCCTTTGTCAACCTTAAGGGTACGCTGAGAATCATCGGTCTTATCGACATTGATATTTATCTCCAAACGACCTCTTTGTATGCATCCTTTAATCTCTTCTTTTATTTTTTCCTCCAGGACATTATATCTGCGGGGCATGCGAATATGAGGATCCAAAAAACGGTGATTAACCCCTCTTATTTCACAGCTGATCTGATAACCCTCATCATTTACTTGACTGCGTCCAAAACCGGTCATACTTCTTACCATATGCCACTACCTTTCTTCAATTTATCCTGTAAGAGATGCGATAGTATTGCTGTTCTTGAGATCTCAGGTTCTTTATACTAATATACTGGAGTTTTGCATTATAGCTTCATTAAATAATATTGTACTCAATACAGCACTAACAAACCACATGATATGCGGATTGATCTAAAATAAGACTATTATCAAACTATGCAAAATCTTCCCTTTTGACGACCTTTACAAATATATACTAGCATAAGATGGTCCTAATTACCCATAGCAGTAGCACTAAAGAGCCTTTATTCTATTTCCTTCCGCTTGGAAAAGTAGAGACCTGGGAATGAATTGCTTCCAAAATAAATAGGCCGGGAAGTAGCCGGCCTATTTCAGTAAATTCCTAAGGAAAACTTTCCCTTAATGGCGGCCTGATGAAAAAGTGATGAAGCTGGAAAAGCAGGTATTTCCATATCAATTTGGTTCCCGCCAGTAATAATATAAGGGCCCATTGCCATAATTCCAGGCCTGCAGTATTAAATACCTGCTGTAAAGCGGGCAGATAAAGTACAGCTAGATGCATTATAATAGAGCAGGCTACTGCCCCCAATAAAAACGGGTTGCTGAACATACCTAATTCAAAAGGCGTATAGCGTTCTGAACGACACTCAAATACATAAAAGAGCTGGGCAAATACCAGGGTGGTAAAGGCCATAGTCCGAGCTAAATCTATTTCCGGCAGGTTATGCCAGCGACAATAAACCAGGCCTATGGTAAAGGCCAGCAGAGTAATAATTGCAATGTATGCTCCCCGGCCGGCAATTATCCATCCCAGCCGCTGGGAGAAAATGCTCTCATCTCGTTTGCGGGGCTTTCGCTTCATGATACCGGGTTCTGGTGGCTCCAACCCTAAGGCCATGGCCGGCAGTCCGTCTGTGACCAGATTAACCCACAGTATTTGTATGGGCAATAGGGGTAAGGGATAGCCCAGAAGAGAGGCAATGAACATTACTAAAACTTCGCCAATATTGCATCCCAAGAGATACCTGATAAACTTTCTAATATTGTCATAAATGGCTCTTCCTTCATATATGGCCCGGACAATAGTGGAGAAATCATCATCAGCCAGGACCAGGGAGGAGGCTTCCTTGGTTACCTCGGTACCGGCGATACCCATGGATATCCCAATATCTGCACTTTTAACGGCCGGAGCATCGTTAACCCCATCACCAGTCATGGCCACCACATGCCGCTTTTGTTGCAGGACTTTGACGATCCGGTTTTTGTGATGGGGAGTTACCCGGGCAAATACCCTGCTATTTAAAGCCTGATAGCACAACTCTTCATCTGAAAGCCTGTCAATATCACTGCCGCTGATAACCTTTTCCGATTGCCCTATTCCCACCTGAGCTGCAATAGCCCGGGCGGTCTGGGGGTGATCACCAGTTATCATGATCGGGGTTACCCCCGCACTAAGACAGCTCTTTACCGAGTCTTCCACCCCAGGCCGGGGTGGATCGATGATACCGCATATGCCTAAAAAAGTCAGATCCTGTTCCAAGTGCTGGTCTTTCACTTGCAAATCCTGATGGTCCAATTGGCGATAGGCAAAAGCCAGCACCCTTAAAGCTTCGGTTCCCCAGGCATCCTGGAGAGCCAAGATCTTCTGGCGATCACCTTGTTTCATAATTCTTACTTGATTATCTACCATAACCTCCCGGCAGCGAGGTAAAAGTACATCCAGGGAGCCTTTCACCAAAAGCAGGTAATGGTGGCCCTCTTTTATTACTACGCTCATTCTTTTGCGCTCTGAATCAAAGGGGATTTCTTTCAAAAGGGACTCTTTTTTCAGCCATCCCGCCTTATTTGCCATAACCAGCAGAGCACCTTCGGTTGGATCTCCCTGTATGTTATACTGTCCCTGTTTGATTTCCAAAACGGCATTATTACAGTTCAGGGAAACCTGCATAATTTTTCTGAAAGCCCCATTCTTTCCGGGATCGATTTCCTGACCGGAAGATAAAAATTTCCCTTTAGGATTATATCCTTCTCCATCAACTTCCAATACCCGGTTAATTGTAGCCACCCGGCTCACTATCATCTTATTCTGAGTCAGGGTTCCCGTCTTGTCAGAACAGATTACCGTCGTACAACCCAGGGTCTCTACCGCCGGCAGTTTTCTGACAATAGCATTCCGTTTGGCCATACGCTGTACCCCTAAGGCCAGAACCACGGTTACTATAGCCGGCAAGCCTTCCGGTATAGCGGCCACGGCCAGACTAATCCCGGCTAAGAGCATGGTAAGCAGGTTTTCTCCCCGGTATATGCCCAAAGCAGCTACTACCATACATACTACAATACAAATGGCAATCAAAACCTTGCCCAGATCATCCAGCTTCTTCTGCAGGGGAGTCATGGAAACCCCGGCATCCTTAATCATGGTCGCTATTTGTCCCATAATAGTACGGCTGCCGGTCTCCACCACTATGGCCAGACCCCGGCCCCGGGTTACTGCCGTACCCATATAGGCCATGTTCTTGTGATCAGCCATAGGAGTATCAGCTGACAGAGTAATACCCGCCTTTTTGGAAACCGGCTGGGATTCTCCGGTTAAGGTAGATTCATCCACTTCCAGATTAAAGGCCTCTATTAACCTCAAATCGGCCGGTATCCGGTCCCCAGTGTTGATGAATATTATATCGCCGGGCACCAAATCTTCAGCTTTGATTTTTATCCTTTGACCATTGCGCAAGACCAGTGCGTGAGCTGAGGCCAGTTTCTTTATCTCAGCCAATGAGCGTTCAGCTCGGTATTCCTGGACAAATCCCAGTATGGCGTTTAGAACAACTATAGCCATGATGGTTATGGCATCAGCCATAGCCCCTACCAAACCTGATATTACCGTTGCAGCCAATAATACTAATATCATGGTATTGGTAAACTGCTCCAGGAGAATTTTAAGGGGATTAATTCTTTTATCTTCTTCCATCTTGTTGCTAAACAAGGCTTGCAATTTGGCCACCGCAGCCTGGTCAAGTCCCTTTGCTGCATCACTATTCAATATTCTAATAACCTCTGCCGCGCTTTCCTGGTGCCAGCAACGTTCATGCATGAATCCAGCCTCCTAAAAGACTTTTAAAAATCTTTATTCAAGAGGCAGTTATAAAAGAACCTTAGACAGGCCTGCAGCTAATGGAATCTGGCTATTTACTATCCACTTTACCCAGCTATCAGGAAGACATCAAAACAGCATCTGGCAATGGCAGGTGTTACGAACCCCCCAACAGGCAAAAAAGGAAGCCTGCCGGTACCCGGTTGGTGCCGGCAGGCTTTTTACTTTTCCCTTATTACGAGCGGAAATAAGATCCCCTTGGCCTTTGACCTTAAGCTAATCCACTTCCTTTTGCTGATTCTCCCTCATAGATATTTCCAGCCCAATTTTCCTGCACTCCTCCCGGCTGAACTCTTCCGGCTCCGGCAGGCATACATAGATCCTATTGTTGGCATCATAAAAGACTGCACCGGGAGAAAATTCTTCAAAAATACCATAAGACTTTAAGACAAATTCACTGACCCTTTCACCAAAGAGCAGCAATATTTTAGGATCCAATATCTCCAATTCCTCCAGGAGAAATGGTAAACAGCTAATAATATTATTGTCCGCCGGCTTGATAGGAATCCCTTCACAAGGCTTGCCAGAGAGTAAACACATTAAATGCCGGTCGATTAATTTGTTATTGTGCAGATAGCAAGAGGTACTATTGCGTATAACGCAAGCTTTAGGTTGACAGCGGACCATAAAGGTATGATAGATTTTACCCACATTGAGTTCATCCTTGATCATCTCCCTTAATTCCAGCAGCCGCTCTGCCTTTTCCATGATCTGAATATCACTTTCAAAGACCATAATCAGATCTGGCTCCAGGTCCCCTTTCCCCATGGAAGGTTTACGAATACAACTCAACAAAGGCGCACATCTTGTACATTGGGCAGCCCTGTCTTCCATTTCGATAATGAGCCGAATGTTTTTTTCCCTGCGCCCACCTATAGCCATTCACTCGGTCCCCCTTCAAAGACTTATAAATTAGGGTATACCAGGTATTACTGCTGTTTCTCCAGTAATTTATATAAATAACTGCGGGTCCTGGAATTCAAGCCCCAAGTGGCATCACCCAGCTTAACACTCAGGTATTTTCTCATATTTGTATCCAAATCCGGGTTAACATGATCCAAGAAAAGATATAAACACCTTAGTATATCCACCATGTTTAAAAACAAGCGGTCGACAGGAATAGCCTGCAAGGGCTTATCCTTTTTGCCATAATAATAAACCATGCGCTTAAGTACCCATAGCATCTCAGCATTTGACCACTCATCTTTTAAAACAATTTGGTCCAGCAGGGCTTCCGGCCCTATAGTGTATTCCAGATTCTCAATGTCCTTCCAAGCCTGGCTACCAAAAACTGTATTATCCAGGCCCATTAATTCTTCTACCAAATCCCTTTCTTTCACTGCTATCCTCCTATGACTCTATCTTAAAATCCTACGAGCTCCTACATATGATCTGGCATAATAATTTTCGGACATGGAAGTATATATCACTCCACCGCTACGAGGTGAACTGGAATGGATAAAACGATTATTACCAACATAGATACCTGAATGGTCTATGCCCCCACCATTACAAGCGAAGAATACCAGATCACCCGCCATAAGTTCTGACTTGCTTACCGGGCTGCCTTGTTGATATTGGGAAGCTGCCGTTCGGGCTAATTGATAGCCAAAGTGTTTATAAACATATTGGACAAATCCGGAGCAGTCAAAACCAGCCGGTGAAGATCCACCATAGGCATAAGGTACTCCCAGGTATTGGCTGGCAAAATCCGCTACTTGTTGGCCGTCAGGGCTGGTACTCCCCCGTGATACCTGGTTACTGGTATTGGCTGCTACCAGCAGTTTCTGGCCGGGATAAATAAGGTCACTTTTTAAACCATTTATACTCATCAATTCACTGCTATTCATGGAATACTTCTGGGCTATGGCTCCTATGCAATCTCCAGCCTGCACAATATAATAAGCCTGGTTAGTGATTGTTTCCTGGGCTGCAACTACTGGAGCTGCTACCGGAGCGCTTGCACTTGCGCTGCCGGTATTGCTGTTTACTTTTAGCTTCTGCCCTACTTTAAGAAAGCTGCTTTTAAGTTGATTAAGCTGCATTAAACTGTCAACTGTGGTCCCATGGCGTTGGGCTATTAAACTCAGGCAATCGCCGGCTTGAACGGTATAAATACCGCTGGCATCAGTAGCCGGGGCAACGGTAGGCTTAGCCGTATTGCTGCTATTGTCGGCCTGCAAGCGTAGTTTATCACCAATATTTAATCGATCTGATGTAAGCTTATTCCATTCCATTAGTTGCTTTACAGTAACACCGTTATTATTGGCTATTTTCCACAGGGAATCGCCTGATTTGACGGTATAGATGGACTCAGCTGCCAGGATACTGTTGCTATTAAACAGGACCATGAGCAATACTAGTAAAACTAACTTGCAATATTTCTTCACTTATTATATACCTATCCTTTCCCAAAACTTTTCCAATTATTTCATTGATTCTACAAGGATAGGTCTCTTTCCTGCTTAATAGAGTTAATTCTCTGGATCTTTTACTTTTTTCGATTATAATATCCCTTGAGCTGATTTACCAGCTCGCAACTAACCCCACATGATCCCAGTTCAGAGTAGTGAGATACTGCCCCACTGCCATGGTAATCAGACCCACCGGTAATCAATAACTTTTTATCGGAACAGAGTTTCAGGTATTCACTTATTATACTGGGACTATGTTCCGGGTAATATACTTCCAATCCCTCGACCCCCATTTCGATAAGCAAATGCACCATGGCCTGATCCCTTAATAAACCAGGATGGGCTAAAACGCTGACTCCTCCCGCATCAGCAATTAGCTTCAAGGCGGTTTGTGGTTCAAATTTGTAACGGGGCACATAAGCTGGCCTTCCTTTACCAATATACTTGTCAAAAGCTTCTTTTTCCGTGCTAACATATCCTTTTTCCAAAAGAGCCCGGGCTATATGGGGGCGAGCGATAAGATCATCCACGGCTATTTGCTGAATTCTTTCCATATCGATCTCTATACCCATATCCCTAAGTCTATTTATCATTTTTACCGCCCTGGCCCGACGGGCCTCCTTGATCTGCAATAGCTGCTGTTTAAGCTCTTCATTACGGCAGTCAATATAGTAGCCAAGAATATGCACTTCATGATTATCCAATTCGGTATTCATTTCTATGGCGGGAATGAAATCCAGGGGTAATTGATGGTGCTTAATATAATCAACCGCGATAGATAAACCATCCACTGTATCATGATCACTCAGAGCCAGTCCGGTCAATTTAAGTGCACAAGCCTTGACCACCAGTTCTTCAGGTGTAAGAACACCATCGGAAGCGCTGCTGTGTACATGCAGGTCATAAATACCAGCAGTATAATATCTCTTGCTGTCAAGCTCAGGGTTCTTGTCCCCATACTGCATTTATGCTTCCCCCTTTGTATTACTTACTCTAGAAATTTTATTCTCCTCCCGGAAAGTTATAATTCGTGGATTTGGATGCATAAACAATCGTGGCCGGATTTGGTATGGCCTATATGCCGGTTCTGGATTCCCTCCAGGGGAGGCCTGGCCAGGTAAGGGCTAATCCCATTATACGAAATCCTCACTTCAGAATTTTTTTCATAATAGTCAAGGCATTTTCATACAATATCATGCTTATTTCCTGATTGGAAAAACCCCTTCCTTTGAGCAGCTGGGGCCATGTTGAATATTCTTCTATACCCGACATCACTATATCATCAGCTCCATCGAAATCTGAGCCCAAGGCCAGGTGTTTAACTCCAATCAACTCAGCAATATAGCTTATGTGATCCAAGAGATCTGTTAGCGATGGATGGTCCTTATTGACAAAGTCATTCACCTGGGTGATTCCAATAATACCACCATTTTCCTTCAAGGCTAATAGCTGTTGGTCACTCAAATTACGCCTATGATCGCATAGAGCTCTGCTGTTGGCATGAGTAACCACTAAGGGTTTATGGTATATATCCAATAAATCAAAAAAACCCGCTACCGAAATATGAGCAGCATCCAGTATTATCCCCAGATTCTCTATTTCCCTAACCACAACCCGTCCCCAGGGAGTTAGGCCAGCTGCCTCAGGACCATCTCCAATACCCCCGGATAATAGATTGCCGGGATTCCAGGTCAAACCTATACTCCTAAGGCCTGCTTCATACAAGAAGTGCAAGACCTGCAGATCCTGGCCTATAGCCTCTGCTCCTTCCAGGTGCAGCAGGGTTCCTATCTTATTTTCAGCCCAGTGCTTCTGTAAATCTTCCATAGATTTAATCCCATATACCTGACCCTGGTTGAGGTGCAGCTGCTCCTGGTAATACTCCATTTGACGGCATACCTTCTCCAAGGCCGCAGTTGGGGCCTGTGGCTCCACGAATATAGCCATAAATTGTACTTTTAAACCACCAGCTAGAGCCCTTTCCAGGTCGAAATGACAGGTATTTCTGAATAATCCCTGTTGCTTGTCCAAGATGGCGGATAGGGTATCACAATGTAAATCTATAAGATGCATACTTAACCCCCCATAAATTAAAGAACCTGCTATAATAGCAGGTCTTGAATGCTAAAAACAGTATTATAACTTTACTATCATTAGCAGCTCTACCTCGGTTCTATAATCAACTTAATAGCGGTTCTTTCTTCACCGTCAATCATTATATCAGTAAAAGCAGGTATACATATAAGATCCATACCACTAGGCGCCACAAATCCTCTAGCTATAGCTATAGCTTTGACCGCCTGGTTAATCGCTCCGGCCCCGATAGCCTGAATCTCCGCTGCGCCTTTCTCTCGTAGAACCCCTGCCAGTGCCCCTGCAACTGAATTTGGACTGGATTTTGCTGATACTTTTAATACTTCCATCAGATACCCTCCCTCAAAAAGTTATACAAACCAGATAGGCTACCCCTTAAAAATATATTCTAAAATTAGGATAACAATTCCTTCTTTTTGGTAAAAAGTTTTGGATAATATTACATGTTTATTATTCGCGATAGAAAATAGAAACCCTTTTTATTTCCAGTACTTTATCACTGAGCTCATCCAGGCGTAATATAATCCCCTGTAATTGTGATGAACCGGAAGCTACCTCAAATCTAGCCGGTCTACCGCTCAGGAATTTTTCAATCACAATCTCTTTATCCATCCCCAAAACAGAATCACTGGGACCAGTCATGCCCAGATCGGTAATATAAGCAGTACCCCGGGGTAGAATCCTTTCATCAGAGGTTTGAATATGAGTATGGGTACCCAGAACCGCAGTTACTCTACCATCCACATAATAAGCAAATGCCAACTTCTCTGAGGTTGCTTCACCGTGAAAATCAACGATTATTATATCTGCATCTCCTTCTATTTCAGACAGGATGCTGTCCATTAGTCGAAAAGGGCAATCCAGATTGGAAATAAATACCCTTCCGGAAAGGTTTATTACCGCAATATTTTTACTGAATCCTGCCTTGTATATGTGATAACCTTGTCCCGGGCAAGGGCTGGGATAATTGGCCGGACGCAGCAATCTGAACTCATCATCTATAAAATTAAAAATATCTTTGTTATCCCATACATGGTTACCCATGGTTAGAACATCGATTCCCGCTCCCAGGATTTCATCCATAACTGCCCTGGTAAGTCCTCTTCCGCCGGCAGCATTTTCAGCATTGGCTATGGTGAAGGAGATATCCTCTTCCTTTTGAATTTTAGCCAAACCTTGTTTCAAAGCGCGTCGGCCTGGTCTTCCTACAATATCTCCTATAACTAAAATATTCAATTATAACCCCCCGGTCGGTATACTATTTGTTAAAAACAAGTACCCGACCATGATCTCGATAGGCCAAAAATTTGCTGGTACTCGTTTTTGCACGGTTAATCTTATACAAAAGGTTTTCTTTGATTTGTTCCTTAAATCCATCTTCGGCAATTATTTTACCACTATCCTTAATTATCAATGCATGGAAGGATTTTTGCAATAGTCCTGCAAAAAGTTCCACCTCTTCTTCGCTCAAACTCTCCACATCCCGCTGATAACTTAAGAAAGTCAAATCAGATTTTTTGTATTCTTTGAAGGTAATCCTTATGTTACCTGTTTCCAGGCTGGATAATTTATTAAATAGGGCTACACACTTTTGGGCTTCAGCTATAAAAAGCTCTTGTTTATCCACTTCAATCTCGCCCTGTAGGGCAACTTCAATCTTTATTTCGCCCTTGGCAGCGTTATACTTTACCGCATTGAATTCTGGATGTCTTAAAAGCACACTGATAAATAAGTCCAATCCTGCATTATCTTGCATAATCACTTCTCCTTCTATGTATCCTATGTTCTTTTTCTTTAATAGTAATGGAAATCCTGCTTTTAGGAGCCTTGTAAAATATAGTAATATATACAGGAGTGCGTAACAAATGGAAATAAACAGCATTAATGGTGATTTCAGCCTTCAGGCTAAGGTTGCTGCTGTTCAGGCTGAAAACCCCGCTTTCGTCCGTAGGGGCGACCTGCGGTCGCCCGCAATGATTGGCTATTTTTCAGGGAATAAAGCATTTTGATGCATATTCTACCGGGAAACACCATTGATTAGAAAATTTATGGCTATACCCGGCGGGCGGTCGAAGACCGCCCCTACAATCCTCGTCGGTACCCAAAAC
>JAAYNQ010000022.1 GCA_012520725.1 Syntrophomonadaceae bacterium
AGCCGAAATAGATCTGAGTTATTTAGTTGAATGAGCTTCCTTAAGTCCCCAGTGATAAGATCTGGATTCTTGTCAAACTTCATATGATAATCTCGTGCATCTAGATATGAAGCTGAAAACTTTTCTTTGAACATGTTATTCAGCGCTTGATATACATGCACCGACATGGCTTTGGTTCCTCCGGTGTAGTTCAAATGAAGAGACTTTATCTGAGCTTCTCTGTTAGAAAATAATTTCTTGACTTCAGATACAATTTCTGAAACCTGGCTCACATCAGGTAGGGGTTCTTTCAAATACTGAATATTGGGATTCTTAAATTCGTTTCTCAGCACGTTTTCAATATTGTCAGCATATCGGCCTGTTCCTCGAGAAAACTTATTTTCTTCGGAATGTATTAGCCAGATTCGCTGCAAATTCTTATTGGTTAGGTGAAAAAACTTCGCCACCACATAATTTGGCAATGGATTATTTCCTATTAACAAAACAAGGTCAGTGAAATCATATTGTTTACTCAAAATTCTCTCTCCCTTCCTATTCACCCGGCATCACAAAGTCTATTAAAACTGGGGTACTTCCTTGGGAACTTATAGCCCGCCCGTTTGCATCTACTGCATTAGGTTTTAAGTATTGAAGGTTACGATTCTCGGATAAAGCTGTTACTAAGATCATTCCGGTGCTAACAATAGCAGTTGCTCCGGTATAGTCGCACAGTATATCCTGCTCCGGGATGCCAAATTCCTCAGCCTCACGATAAATGCTTTTGACTACCTTAACTACATTGTCAATGTCGAACGGATCCTTAATCTCTCTTTTATATATCTCTATAGAATGGCCGTCATCACCAGGATAACGAGGCTCATGGGTTTCATCTCCAGGATTATAGTTGCTGTAACGCTCATAAATTTTTTGAAAGTTTTTATCTGCTTGTTTGGTAACCAGTAGCCAGCAATGCTGCAATTCAGGGGCATGAAACTTTATGGAAGTCTCAGCGGCAGTTTCACCTTCTCCTAACCCCACCGCTGCAATCAAGGCCTTCACCGGCTCAGCCTCTCTATGCTCTATCCTGCTGTTCCGTCGCCATTTCTTCAACACTTTAGGGAAAATCCACTTGATTGTTCCCCAAATTGTTGGACCAATTGGCAATAGAATACTTAATACAATAGAAATGCGATTAAGCGTTTCCCACATCATCTGAATACCCTTCTTTCCAGCTCATGTCTAGCGTTCCTTGCGTGCCTGATCTCGCACCGCTTGCAAATTAATAATCTCAGCCACAACAAACTTAGGTATAATAGATCCTGATTCCGGTTTCATTCGCAATATTGGTGGAAAATAGCCCATCCTGCCATGTAACAGGGCTAGCATAATAGCCGCAGAATAGCTCAGCGACGGGAGATTTATAATAATCGGGGTCTTTTGCCATTGCTCCGAGCTAAGCCCAGCACGATTCAATATATCCTCCACCTGGACTGTGACATTTCCCTGAGGATCAATTTGGGCATCAATATTCTTTATATCTAGAATAGGTTGCTTAGCTAAGTTATTGATCGCCGTAATATCCTCTGCTGTTAATGGAT
>JAAYNQ010000171.1 GCA_012520725.1 Syntrophomonadaceae bacterium
AAGACATCCCTATTTGGCTGGTTATACTTAAACTTAAAGTTTTTATCCTCTCTTTCTGTCGCACAATTTCCCAAATAATAGCTGCCGGGGCCGCACTGACTGAAATACCCAGGTAGCATCCTTCATGGATAAACTTGCTCACCGCTTCTTTGATGCTCATTACTTTATAAGTTGGCGGTTTTGCCTTACCCTTCCGAAGTGGAATAGGTTCGAACTTCATATGATCCTCCTCCTTCATCTATATATCTGTATCTATATTTTTATATCTATCTAGGATAAAACGTCTTTGGCGATGATTACTCGCTGTATCTGTGAGGTGCCTTCAAAAATCTGCAGTATTTTGGCGTCTCGCATCATCTTCTCCACTGGGTAGTCCCGGCAGAAGCCATATCCTCCTAATATCTGTACTGCGTCAGTGGTTACCCGCATAGCCATATCCGCCGCGTAGCACTTGCATATAGCTGATAATTCTGCTGCCATCAGACCTTCATCCAATAACCAGGCCGCTTTCTGCCACAACAAACGAGATGCTTCGATTTCCATGGCCATATCAGCTAACATAAATTGGATGGCCTGGAAATCAGCAATAGGCCGGCCAAATGCCTTTCTCTCCTTGGCATAATCCCGGGCAAATTCAAAGGCTCCAAGGGCTACCCCGGTTGAAGCCGAGGCGATGAAGGGACGGGAGGAATTAAAAGCCTTCATAGCCAGTTTGAAGCCGTCTCCCTCTTCTCCTATCCGCCATTTCTTGTGTATCTTTACATTGTCAAATATAACTTCCGAGGTTTCTGAACAGCGCATACCCATCTTATGCTCGCTTTTGCCAAAGGATAATCCTTCGCTTGCTGTATCTACTATAAAAAAGGACTGGGCACGATGTCCTTTGCTCTTATCATGGGTAGCCAGTACCGTTAGCTGGGAGGCATGTTTTCCATTGGTAATAAAGCATTTAGTTCCATTAATGATGTAGTAGTCGCCGTCTTTCTTGACCGAGGTAGATATTCCAGCTACATCGGAACCAGCCCCCGGTTCGGTCACCGCATAGGCCGCCAGTTTGCCTTCATCACATATTCTCGGAAACCACCATTCGCACTGCTCTTCGTTGCCACCATATAATAGTGGTTCAGATGCCAGCATATTAGCCAAAGGAGTAATCCCGATGCCTAAACAACCCCGGCATAATTCTTCGCATACCATACATAGAGTTACATTGCCGAAGACCATTCCATTGTATTTTTCCGGGGCATTCATACAGAAGATGCCCAGTTCATGCATTTTCTTCACTTCAGGCCAGGGAAATTCTTCGGACTCGTCATAATCATGTCTGACCGGCACTATTTCATTCTCTACAAACTTGCGTACCGTTCGCTGTAAAGCCAGTTGATCCTCGTTGTAAGTAAAACCGAAACCCATTTTTTTCCCTCCTTCAATTAACTCAAAGTACTCTTCCTTCTATACTTTCTAAGCCCCCTTTCCTTCATCTGTTTATAGAAAAGTATTATGTAGATGCTTCAGCATCTACCTGTTTTTAGAACAAGCAATATACGTGCCAGAAAAAACGAAGGAGAAAACCCCTATATAAAGGTGTTTTCTCCTTATCAGCTGAAGGTTTAATAGCTTTCTTCTGGTAATTTTGCCATTGATTATTCTATCATGATCTCCAAGCTCTTTTCCTATTGGTAAATATAAGAAGACGATGGTAATAGTGCCAATTTTCAGCTACATTCCTGGTTTCCGCGCAAAAAGAAAAAGACACGACTCCAGCTTTATCCTGGATAAAGCTTTGAAGTCGTGCACAAATATTATGAGGGTTATATTAAAGGGGGTCATTATTAGGGCAAGAAGATACCCTCCGGATCAACTTTGGTGTACAGCAGCTCAATTTCCTGTACACTGGGGGGCTCTGTCTCACCTTTACACCGGGATATATTAAGATCAAAGGAACAGTTTTCCTTGACCTGTTCCGGAGTGAAGCCCGGATGAACCGTATCCAGATACATCTCTCCATTTTCATCAAAGCGGAAAACGCCCATGTTGGTTATTA
>JAAYNQ010000172.1 GCA_012520725.1 Syntrophomonadaceae bacterium
CAGCCCGGCGCCGGCTCCTGGTAGGGTGCAGGATCTAATGGCTATAATGACGATAAAGATAAACAATAAAGGCATCATTATTTTGCTGGCTTTTTCAATACCTCCGCCAATTCCGAAATATACAATTACCCAGGTTAACAAACAAAATACCAGGGTATAGACCAGGGGTTCTGCCGGAGCGGTTATAAATCCCACAAAATCAATACTGGCAACTGCATTGGTTAGAGAAGCAACGAAATACTTGATTGCCCATCCACCTACTACAGTATAAAATGCCATGATGAAGAAGGCACATAAAACACCCATTCCACCAACCCAGGCCCATTTGGCGCTTAGTTTCTTATAAGCTCCCAGGGCGTCCAACTGAGTATGACGACCTACCGTTAGCTCGGCCAGCATTACGGTCATGCCTATCAATACCAGTATCACCAGATAAACCAGTACAAAGGCTGCTCCACCGTTTTCACCGGCCATATAAGGGAATTTCCATAGGTTCCCCAGCCCTACTGCTGAACCTGCTGCCGCCAACACGAACCCCGACTTGGTGGCCCATCGACCCCTCCCTACATTATCCTTCATAAACACAACTCCTTTTCCTCTTATTTCAATTTCGCTCCTCCCACGAAATTGCTGACACGCTTGTATGCGCTTGTATAACAATAAATATAATAACACAAGTTTCCTAGACTGAAATCCATTATCTGTTCACTTTCGACACCTGGCTTGTATTAGGTCACTTTAATGGTACTTTATTCAAATTCCTTATTCCATAGAATTATGGTGCTTTGCTTCGCTGCCCTTATTCATGCGGAGCAGTTCTGTTTAAATCTGCATTTTATTAAGTCTTAATCTCATCTCCTTTATTTGTCAAGATACTATTTTAGCACAGCAAGGGCTAAAAACAAAATCAGGAAGATGATTTAAGCATCTTCCTGATATGGTGAAGTCAAGTTAACTCGATTGAGACCCAAAAAACGGAAGGTTTTCAATAACCGGTATGTTTTGGGTTATACACAGGCTAAGCTAAACTGTTTTTAAAAGACTTTTTAATAAACTCACTGTTAATCAGTGAACAGTGCCACCCCGTAAAAACACTTTTCTTTGCTGGTATGGTTTTTCTCCTAAGCTACCATTACCATCTTATTAATAAGCTATAATTCTAATAATTAAATTGATTAGAAACACGCATTAATTTGCCTTAGCCATGTGATTCATAGATTCGATATTTTTACATATCTTATTGATGGTCCGGGGATAGAGTAGTTTTTTCCCATTTCTATAATTTTTGATATATCCCACCAGTTCATGCCTGCTTAAGACCGTTAATTCGTTTTTGTCTTTTTGATTGTTACGAAGGGTAATATTGTCACAGGATAATACTACGATCCCCTGGGTAGGAAGATTTCTGATCCCCACTACCTTTCTTAAAAAGCCCTGTAGCCGGTATTCATGTGAATCCAGTTGTCCGGCAGGGTTGGTAATTATTTTGGAGTATCCACTTTTCTTGTGCAAAATCCAGTTTCCGTTGCTATCTATATCTATTATTCCACCTCGTTCACCACCATAGTTTTTGGTTTCTATGTGGAATATGCCGTTTGGCCCTACAACCAGAGTATCATATTCATTGGTATGGTCCGCGTCCGGCCCTAATTTAATATTATGATAAACTCTGTAACGAGATTTGGGATTCTCCAAATTGGATAAAACTTGCTGAACCTTCAGCTCTCCTCTGTCTCCACTCTGCATGATTCTCTTCTGGGTTTCATTTTTTTTGTCCCGGGATTTTAAAGCCAGGATAATGGCCACCGAAGCTAAAGCAACCAGCACAATGGGAGACAGTATTAATATCGTACTCACATTTCGCTCCTTTCCATTAAAATTTTTGCTGGTGGACATATCAATTTTATTATAACAAAAAACAGCCATTAGTATAAATTTAAATAACATTATTTATTCTTATTCTCCGACCACAGTCCCTATTATTAAACAAATTGTAGAATAATCTGCCATGATTTTTTCAGCAATCCAAAGCAAATTTCGACTGTCCAGGATAGCTGGGATAAGTAGTATAAAAGCTGGTCAAGATCCTGGGACAACATATTATAAGAATATTTTAACCTTGCTATAAGCTAGGGGAACAGTTTGAAGGGACTTTGGCCTGGCTAAAGGCTTATGTGAGTAGTATAATGATATCAAACACTTGTTCGAGGTGGGTTTATGAACATCCTTCACTGCGATCTGGACGCCTTTTTTGCTTCAGTCGAACAGCGGTATCACCCGGAATGGAAAGGGAAACCAGTTATCGTGGGCGGCCAGCCTGGAAGTCGAGGAGTGGTTTCCACCTGTTCCTATGAAGCCCGAGCCTATGGAGTTCGCTCTGCCATGCCCATCAATCAAGCCTATCGCCTTTGCCCCCAGGGGATTTATCTTTTGCCGGACCTGCCCAAATACCAAGAGGTTTCACAGCAGGTATTCACCATTCTCCAACGTTATTCACCCATTATCGAAACTATTTCCATAGATGAGGCCTTTCTGGATGTCTCGGCCAGCCACCTGCTTTTTGGCAGTTCTGCCCAAATAGCATCCATGATCAAAGAAGACGTAGCTCGGGAATTAGGCCTCAGTATATCGGTAGGTATTGCTGCCAATAAATTTCTGGCCAAATTAGCCACCAATCTTTCCAAGCCTGATGGCTTGCTGGAAATGGGAGAAGAACAGATTAGGGACATCTTGCCCCGTCTGCCGGTTACTGAGATATGGGGTATTGGCAGTAAAACAGCCTTACGGCTGAAGCGGGTAGGAATAATCACTATCGCTGACCTTTTGGCCAGTCCCCGCTCCCAATTGGAAGGAATTTTGGGATCCAATACCGATTTCTATATCAGGCTCTGTAAAGGACAGGATACCAGGCCGGTAGAAGTAGAATCAAAACGCCAGTCTCTGGGCAATGAAATCACTTTTCCTCAGGATCTGGCTGACCAGGAAGAAATTCAGCAAGTATTGCTGGAACTGTGCTGCCGGATAGGCTACCGGATAAGACAGTCCTCCCTTATGGCCCATACCATCACTATCAAAATGCGCACCCCGGACTTTAAAACCCTGACTCGCAGTAAGACCCTGCCCCAGGGAGTGGATGCCGATCTAGCCATATATGATATAGCTCTTGATCTATATCGAAACTCTGATATCATCGGAAGCTCTCTTCGTCTCTTAGGAGTAAGTGCCGGCAAGCTGATTGATCGTAATGAAGAACCAGGCACTCTCTTTTATGATAAAAACCAAACCCTGGACGGTATAATGGATGATATGAAGAAGAAATTCGGCCGGGAAACCATAAAGCGTGGCAGTCTACTCAAGTCCAAGCATACGAATAAAGGGAACAAAAGTGAAACCATAGTATGATAAGGCTACTTAAGATTGTTACAAGAGAGCCTTTAAGCGTGCACTATATCATCCCAGCTATGGTAGAGTAAAGAGTAGTATGAACAATGAGAAATCAGAGTCAGCTTTAGTGAATCGGCCTTAATAGAGACAGGAGGATAAAGCATGGAAGAAATAAGATTCATGCCTATTGGCTACATTCATTCCCCCTATAAAAGCAAAGAAGAAAGCCCGAGGCAGAGTATTTACACCCCGGAGGTGGAAGCTTTAATAGATATTA
>JAAYNQ010000173.1 GCA_012520725.1 Syntrophomonadaceae bacterium
AAGTTGGGTTTATGGCCTTCTGTCTCTTGCTGGGTACTGCGGTTACCTATATGCCCGAGAATTCGGCCGGACGGGATGCCTGGATTTGTACCCTCTTGGCCATACCGGTAGGAGTCAGTATACTGGCTTTGGTCATTGGAGTCCAGAAAATGTTTCCGGGCCGTAACGTATTGGAGGTAAGCCAACTGGTGATGGGCCGGCCCTTGGGCCTTCTGGCCTATGTTCTTTATCTAGCTCTTTTATTTCTCGTGGCTACCTTATATCTGTACGATCTTATGATTCTCTTGCACAGTGTCTTGCTGTATATCAATAAGTATTATTTGAATGCAATCATTATATTAAGCTGTTCCTATGGTCTGTACCGGGGGGTTACTGCGATAGCTCGTTTGGTGGAACTTATGGTAGGTTTAATACTTTTTTTCTTGCTGCTGTCTTTTTTTATCTTAATTATATGCTGTGCTGACTTCTCCCAATTAACTCCAGTGATGGCTGATATAAAACCCATCCTGGCAGGAACTCTATATGTTGCTAACTGGCCTTTGGCTCAAGCCAGCCTGCTCTTAATGTATTTGCCTTTTGTGCTTGACCTGGCCAAGCGGGCGAAGGAGATTTACTACTGGTATCTTATAGCTGCCTTGATCCTGATAATAAGAAGTGTAATGACAGTGGCGGTGGTAGGGGAAGAATTGAGCATAATGTCCCGTTTTCCTTTTTATGAAGCCTTTAGGATAATGAGGGTGGGGGATTTCGAGAGAATAGAATTGTTTTTCTTTGCCCTGGTATTTGTATGCGGCTTGCTGGCTCTTCTTTTCTTCTATCAAGGATTGGTTCTGGGAATACAAAAATTGCTGCAACTGGAAAATTACCGGGCTATTATCTTACCCCTGGGATTGCTTTTGATTAGCCTGATGCTTTATATGTTTCCCTCAGATCTGGTGATAATGTTTTTTGAAAGGATTCTTCCCTTCGTCATGCTGCCCGTACAGCTTTTCTTTCCTCTTCTGCTCTTTATCGGGGGCAAGATTTACTTTAAGCGTCAGGGCAAGCCCCTGGCTGATCGTTAAAGGCCTCTATTTACCATAAGCTTTAAGCTTTTGGCAATGCTTCTAAAGATGGCGGGGTTCTTCTAAAGATTTAGGCTAGTCCTGTTTCTGCTCTTTCCTCTATTGGGCTTAAAAGACAGCAGAACCCGCCCTGTGCCTGCTGTAATAGTATTCGGGCGGGTACTGTTGTTCATTAGAAATTCAATAGCTTCAGATGCTCACTATACCTCATGGAAACAAACCCCTAACAGCCCGGGACCGGTATGAACTCCCAGAGCCGGACTGATATCTGAACTCACCAATTCTTTGATATTCGGTATTTTGCGCATTCTATCCACCAATTTTTGGAATTCCTCTTGAGCTCCCCCGTGCACCACGGCCAGATTGATTTCCTTCTCGGCTGCTGCATTTTCCACTATTTCAACCAGTTTTTGAATAGATTTCTTTCTTCCTTTGGCCTTGCAATAGGTGAAGTATTTACCGTCCGCCCCCACTGATATTACTGGTTTGAGATGAAGAAACTCCCCTAAGACTGCAGCCACTTTACCAATTCGCCCTCCCCGGCGCAGGTACTCCAGGGTTTCCAGGATGTAGTAAACCCGGACATTTTCTTGCAGCTTATGGACTCTTTCCACTATTTTATCAAAATTAAGGCCTTCTTTAATACTGCGGGCGGCATCCAATACTATCCAACCCGTTCCCATGGACAGGGTTTTGGTGTCGATAACCTTGATGGTCAGGTCTTTAACATCACGACATATATACTCAACTGCATTGACCGTCCCGGACAGACCGCTGGAAATATGTAATGCCAGCACATGGGTGAAACCTTCATTTCTAATTTCCTCCAGGACTTGATTGATATCTTCCAAGGACGGCAGTGAAGTTGTAGGTATTTCCTCCGGCATGCGGCGGTAGACTTCCTCAGGTTGGATGTCGATTCGATCTGAATACACCCGATCCGGATATACTACCTTGGCCGATAGAACCTTGACCTTGAATTTCTCAATTATGTCCCGGGGTAGATCGCACATGCTGTCCGTTAATAAGGCAATTTTCTCCTGCATAAAATAGCTCCTTTATAATAATTTATGTAACTTTTGGATAATACTTCTTCTTATTGTATTAATTATTTACCTAATGGTAAAGGATAATTCATGGATTTCTTGACATAATTAAATAATATGGCTAAACTTGATTAGTAAAGTATTTTTCCTTTACACAGGGAGATAGGGATAGTGATTGAAAAAACCGAAAA
>JAAYNQ010000023.1 GCA_012520725.1 Syntrophomonadaceae bacterium
AAAAAAGGAGGTAATAACATGAAAATAAGCGGTAAAACTGCAATAGTTACCGGAGGTGCTTCCGGTCTGGGTGAAGCAACTGCCATTCGTCTGTATAATGCAGGAGCTAATGTGGTAATCGTCGACCTGCAAGAAGAGCTGGGTCAGGCTTTAGCAGCCAAATTGGGCGACAGAGCTATTTTTGTTAAAGGCAACGTTGCTTCCGTAGAGGATGTGCAGGCATTTATCAAAGCAGCTGTAGATAAATTTGGTGCTGTTCATATTCTGGCTAACATTGCCGGAATCGCCAGGCCGTCTAAAGTGCTGGGCAAAGAAGGACCCGCGGATATAAACATGTTTAGGTCAGTAATCGAGGTAAACCTGATAGGAACTTTCAATGTTTTAAGTCAGGTAGCAGCGGTAATGGCTAACAACGAAGGAGAAGATGGAGAAAAGGGCGTTATCATTAATGTTTCCTCCATTGCTGCCTATGATGGCCAAATCGGACAGGCTTCCTATTCTGCTTCCAAGGGCGGAGTTACTGCCATGACCCTTCCCATAGCCAAGGAACTGGCGAGAAATGGTATCAGAGTTAACACCATTGTTCCAGGCATATTCGCCACCCCAATGATGGCTAAGATGCCTGAAAAGGGACGCAAAGCTCTGGAAGCCATGGTTCCCTTCCCCAAGAGATTGGGTGATCCTGATGAATTTGCCATGGTAGCAGAACAGATCGTGGTCAACAGCTATATCAATGCTGAAAATATTAGGGTTGATGCTGGAATCCGCATGATCTAATTTGGGACCGCTTGGCCGCTAAGCAGCTGAAAGCAAGAAATGTAAAAGCGAAAAACCAATATTTGTGGGGTTTTAACCCAAGCGGGGAGTACTGCAATATTACGCCAAGGTAAAAGTTAGATTGTTCAATATCAACACCCTCCCCCCATGGGAAAGGGTAAACCGGAGGGCGGCTTACCCTTTCCCCCGTAATTATTGAATTTACCGATAGAAAAATATCCCATTTACAGCAAGATTTACAGTTTGATATGAATAGAGTATTTAACAACGGGATATGGATAACGATTTGATAAAGAATGTCAAAGAGAGGTGGAAAAATGAAAGTAGCAGAACTGTTTGATCTGACAGGCAAAGTTGCTATCGTTACTGGAGGATCCATAGGTCTGGGTCGCCAGATGGCGGAGGCTTTGGCTGAACAGGGAGCTAATGTGGTTATCGCAGCTCGTAAAGTTGACCGCTGTCAGGAAGTTGCCGACGAGCTGGCCAAGGAATTTGGTGTAAAGACCCTGGCCGTTAGGTGCGACGTGGGTGTCACCGAGGACTGTGAAAACCTGATTGCGGCAACCGTGAAAGAGTTTGGCACTGTAGATATAATGGTTAACAATGCCGGACTGAGCTGGGGCTATCCCACCCTGGATTATCCCGTTGACAAATTGGAGTATATGTACAAGGTTAATTCAGTCAGCACTTATATTTGTGCCAAAGAAGCAGCCAAGGTCATGATAGAACAGAAAAAACCCGGCAAGATAATTAATGTCGCTTCTATCGGCGCTATACAGGGATCACCTACCCTGGAAGCCATAGGATATGGTGCCAGTAAAGCCGCGGTAGTATCGATGACCAAGGAATTAGGAGTTAAATTGGCCAAGTATAATATCAATGTAAATGCTGTACTTCCGGGCTGGTTTGTAACCCACATGACTGATAGATACTTGAATATGAGCGACCGCAATGCTGCTATCCCCTTATTGCGTTATGGCGGAGAAGACGATCTTAAAGGTGTTGCCGTATTACTGGCATCCAAAGCATCCGACTATATGACGGGGCAGTTAATAATCGTCGACGGCGGAGTAACTGCCTGGTAAAAATCAAGAAAGGAAGAAGGAAGATAAATGTCTTATAAATATTCTTACAGAACCAGAGACATTAAATTTTGCTTGAAGGAATGGCTTCCTACGGCAGAAGTCCTGGCCTATGATCGCTATAAAGACTATTATTCGATAGAAGATCTGGACATGATCATTGACCAGGTCCGGAAAATTGCGGCAGAAGTCTTAGCACCTATTGCTGATGACGGAGAAACCATTGGCGCCAGCTGGAAGGATGGACAAGCCTATATACCTCCTTCCTGGCACAAAGCTTACCGTTTTATCCAGGATAACGGCTGGGGAACCAGCAACATGGGCTTCGATACCGAAGGGGCTCTGCCCACCATGCTTTATGGGGTATTATATGAAATAATGATTGCTGCCAACCCCGCTTTCATGCCCTATGTATCAACTGCTTCCGGCGTAGCCCGCATGATGCAGTTATATTGTTCTGATGATATTAAAGCTCTGTTTTTGGATAAATTATTGTCCGGTGAATGGGGCGGAACCATGTGTATAACTGAACCAACCGCTGGTTCTGACGCTGGTGACGCCTTGTCCAAGGCCTATCCCACCGATGACCCCAGGATATACAAGATTAAGGGACAGAAAATATTTATCACCTCCGGGGACCGGGATGACTTGGAAAATATAGTTCATATGTACATGGCCCGGATTGAGGGAGCCAAGCCGGGAACCAAAGGATTATCCATGTTTGTGGTACCCAAGAAGTGGGTTAATGAAGATGGCAGCCTAAGTGACAATGATTTCCAGTGTATAGGCATTGAGCATAAAATGGGGCTCAAGGGTTCTGCTACTGCAGCCCTGGTAGCTGGAGAAAACAATAATTGCCGCGGCTGGCTGGTAGGAGATCCCCCCGATGCAGAAGGCAATGCCCAGGGTATGGCTCAGATGTTCAACATGATGAATGGGGCTCGTTTGGATACCGGTCGTTGTTCTTTGGCAGTTATGGCCAATGCTTATTGGAATGCTACTGAATATGGGAAAGAGAGAGTACAGGGGCATCTCTTGACCAATCCCAAAGCAGGACGTCAGACCATTAACAAACACGAAGACGTTAAGCGTATGTATCTGGTAAACAAGGCTACCAGCGAGGCTTGCCGTGCGCTACTGACCAGATGCTATTACTACCAGGATGTAGCCAACTGGGATCCGGATCCC
>JAAYNQ010000174.1 GCA_012520725.1 Syntrophomonadaceae bacterium
CAACCCTGAACCATACTATTACCTCCCTTGCTTCTTTTGCCGATTACTATTTCTATAATACTCTATTTTTCTATATTTTTATAATAGATTCTGTATATTTCCAGTATCTTTTCATTCCTCCGCCCCCGGCTTATTGCTATTTTCCCGCCAGTGCCGGTATATATTCCGGGCCAGGCTACTACTTATGCCCGGCACTTCTTGTAGCTCCTCTATTGAAGCCTGGCTTACCCGCCGGGCCGATCCAAAATGGGCCAGAAGGGCTTTTTTCCTCTGTGTTCCTACTCCAGGGATCCCATCCAGACTGGATATTCTGGTTTTTTTCTGCCGACGCTGGCGATTATATTCGATAGCGAAGCGGTGAGCTTCATCCCGCAAACGCTGCAAGAGCTTTAAGCCCGGATCCGAGGGGGAAAGTCTTAAGGCCTGGGCAGAACCTGGACGATAGATCTCTTCCTGTTTTTTGGCCAGGCTGAACAGGGGAATATCAATCTGCAAATCCTTTAATACCCGGGCGACTGCATTAACCTGTCCCAGGCCCCCATCGATTAAAACCATATCCGGCTCGGGCAGAAAGGCGGGATTGCCCTGGCGGGCCTCCCCAAAACGCCGTTGCAAAACCTCTCTCAGGGAGGCAAAGTCGTCGTTCTGATCCCTTTTTATTTTAAAGCGGCGATAGGCTTTTTTATCCGCCTCTCCATCAGAAAAAACTACCATGGATCCGGTAGTCTCTTCTCCGGATAGATGTGATATATCATAACATTCTATGCGCCGGGGCAATTCCGGCAGTTGCAGAGCCCGGCTGAGCCCCAGGAGGGCAGCAGTACCGGCCTGATCCCGGGCCAACTTTTCCTGATACAAAATCCGGGCATTCTCGTTAAGGAGCAGCAATAACTTTTTCTTGTCTCCCCGCTGGGGTATGGACAGTCTTACCATCCGCCCGCTTTTACCTCTTAACCACTCTTCTACCAGTTCTTTTTGGGAAGGCATTACATTCAAGCATATTTCCGCCGGGAGGTCCGGCTGCTCCTGGTAATAGTGCTGTAAAAAATACTGCATCAACTCCTCCTCCATTTCACCCATGGAAGAATTGATCCAGCTGGTATAGCGATCTACTATTTTCCCCGAGCGCAGTTTAAACAGCATTACCAATGCCTTTTCTTCCCCTTTCTCCACTACTACCAGGTCCAGGTTATAGGGTTTATCAAAATTGATCAGCTGTTTTTCTTGAATTTTAGTGATACTGGCTATGCTGTCCCTGAGCCGGGCGGCTTGTTCGAAGTCCAGGCGGGCAGCCGCCTCTTTCATTTCCTGTTCCAGGCGGCCCAGCAGGGATTTAATATCCCCTTCCAGAAACTTAGTAACCCCATCCACCATAGCTCTATATTCTTCTACCGGTACCAGTCCGGTGCAGGGAGCCAGGCATTTTTTCATATCCCGGTTTAAACAGGGCCGGGAACCGGTGCGGAATACCCGGCACCTGCGCAGGGGAAATATGGAACTCAGTACTTTTAAGCTTTCCCGTAAAGAGCCCACATCGGTATAGGGTCCGAAATAGCGGGATACCCCGTCCATTTTCTCCCGGGTGATATATACCCGGGGATATTTGTCTCCCAGGGTAATCTTTACATAGGGATAGCTTTTATCATCCTTCAGATCGATATTATAGCGGGGCCGGTGCTCTTTGATCAGATTATTCTCCAGTATCAAGGCTTCTACTTCCGAGGAGGTTACCACATAATCAAGGTCAGCTACCCGGTTCATCATAGCCCTTACCTTGGGATGCAGCCGTTCGGGGGACTGGAAATAGGAGCGGACCCGGTTCCTCAATATTATGGCTTTACCCACATAGATGACCTGTCCCTCCTTATCTTTAAAAATATAGACTCCCGGCTGCTGGGGCAGGTGTTTTAAACGTTCTTTCACTGTTTATCCTTTCCTTAAGTAATTCAATTCTTGAGCTTCACTGCCCCTCTGGCCCCCAGCTGCTGAAGTCCCTTTCAAGACCTGACTCAGGTATTGGCCGGTATAGGAATGGGGTACCCGGGCCAGTTCTTCCGGAGTACCGGTGGCCACAATCTGTCCTCCCTGTTCTCCCCCTTCGGGACCCAAATCAATTATATAATCAGCCGACTTTATTACATCCAGGTGATGCTCGATAACTAAAACTGTATCGCCCTGGTCCACCAGACGATTTAAAATCTGCAGCAAATGCCTGACATCCTCTTTATGCAAACCGGTAGTAGGCTCGTCCAGTATATACAGGGTCTTGCCGGTTGAACGCTTGGAGAGTTCAGTAGCCAGCTTAACCCGTTGTGCCTCTCCGCCGGAAAGACTGGGGGCGGGTTGTCCCAGCTTAATGTATCCCAAACCCACATCCTGCAGGGTCTTGAGCTTGCGGTACACTTTACTGATATTTTCAAAGCAGTCCACCGCCTCATCTACCGTCATGTCCAGCACATCGGAGATGGTCTTGC
>JAAYNQ010000175.1 GCA_012520725.1 Syntrophomonadaceae bacterium
ATACTGCAAAACCACCCTAAAGTTAGTTTATCTTTTGTTTGCTTTAAATATCTAACTATTACTTCGATATTCACAGTGGTTTATCCTGCTGTTTTACAATATTTTTGGGGTTTTTGCAGTGGAATCAAGAACCCAATAATAGCTCTTTTCAATTTTGGCGGGTATTTTTCCACAACCCGCTTCAAAGCCGAAATATTTCCTTGCTTATCCCATAACATCCTGCATACGGCTAATTCTCCCATATACATCACATTCATATCTGCATGGGGGTGTCCTGTTTGATAATGTGCGGAAATTACGCCTTCCTGACATTCTGAAATCACATTTTTTACTCTTTCTTCATCACGCAGAATAAAATCAACATGGTATCCACCAATAACGAGCCAGCCTCCACCATTAACCCACTGACCCCATTCACCGGGAGGAACAACTAAATTATCCCTGTGTTCATCATCCACTAGTTTTGCTGCCTTGTTCAAGGACACCAGGTCAAGAGTCTGCTTATCGTAATAGAAACCGATATCAATATCCGATTCAGGGGAATGTGTGCCCCTTGCACGGGATCCTCCAAGCACGACAGCCTGAATACCTGAAACATCTGCCAATGCAGATACAACTTTATCTAATATTGTTTTAATATCATTCATTTAACTCACCTCATTATATTTAAAGCGTACCCCAGTTCGTTTTAGTGCATCAAAATTTACTTGTTTTACGCTAACATCCAATCTGCTCTCACACCCTTGGGTTTTTCAAAAAACATCTAATCTGCTCTGTCAGCAAGCACCGACATCTAATCCGTTCTGTCGCACTCAAAATCACTTGCTTTGACTTGTTTCCACGAACCAATATTTTTACGATTTTTACTCATCGGATTTTTACCCCTATATCCCGAAAGTGCCTTATTTACTGGGCTTTTAACACACTCATTCTTTTACCCTCGTTATCAATACTACCGTCTCCACATGGCTCGTTCTGGGAAACATGTCCAATGGCTGTATTTGTGAAACTGAGTATTTGTCTGCTGTTAATAGCTTAAGATCTCGGGCCAGGGTGGACGGGTTGCAGGATACATATACTATGCGTTCGGGTTCCGCCTCAATCAAGGCTTGGATCACTTCTTTTTTCAACCCCGCCCGGGGCGGGTCTAAGACTACTGCGTCAAATTCATATTTTCTATCTTTTAATACCTCTTCGCAGAGGCCGGCTATAAATTCACAATTGTCGATATGATTTAGTTCAGCATTATGGCGGGCATCTTCTACCGCCTGTTCATTAGCCTCAATGCCAATGACTTTAGCCGCCTGTGCGGCTATATTTAGAGCTATGCTCCCTACCCCGCAGTAGGCATCCAGCACCTTTTCCCTGCCCTGCAGGTTTAGATATTCCTTCACCTTAGCCAGTAGTATTTCAGTCATAATTGGATTGACTTGAAAAAAGGAAGCTGCTGAGAGGTAAAATAATTTATTGCCGGCCTTTTCCAGCATTTGGGCTGGACCATACAGCTGTTTAAATTGCTGGTGCCGGTAGCTGTAAATAGAATCAATCCTACCTTTCAGCTTCTTGAGCAGGTTTTTATCGGGCATGCATTCGATAAATAAGACCATGGTTTTCTTATCATAGCTGGATTGTCTTAACATTAATGATGCTGACTGCTCCCCTGATAGACCCCCGGCATTATCTGCAAAAAAGCTGCTTATAGCTTGAAGTTGCTGGGGAATAAGCAGACAATCGCGGATAGGAAGCAAATCTCGGCTGCCTGCTACATAATAACCCAGCACTTTTTTTCCGGCTGAGTTCAGGCCCATATGCCAGGTTACTTTATTACGATAGCACCAGGGTAGATCCATTCCAATTACTGGGTAAACGGGATGATCTATACCCCCTATTCTTTTCAAATTATCAACAACTACCTGCCTTTTCAGCTCCAGTTCCCTCTGGTACTTTACATGCTGATAGGCACAGCCCCCACAGGCATAATAGTGGGGGCAACGAGGATTTTCTCTATCTAGGGAGCTTTCCAGCAATTCCTGTATCTTTCCCCGAGCGAAATGCTTTTTTTCTTGCTCTATTTCTACTTCAACCGTCTCTCCCGGCAGGGCGTAAGGGATAAATACCACTTTGCCATCCAGACGAGCAACCCCTTCTCCTTTATGATTAATACCTGTTATTAAACAATGCAAGCCTTTATCCCCCTGTATCAGATTTTCTCATCCTATAATACACCACTATAGCAAATTTTCCCTTTCCCTTATAAATGCATATGACTGAGCTCCTGGCAGTTGAATTAACCAAGCGGAAGCGGTGCCCATTCATTTTGTTGTCTATAATAGTCTTCTTTTTCGAAAAGCTGCGGTCATAAAACGCCATATGGCTTTTCTGTTGGTCAACCAAGCGATCTGTACATCATTTTTAGTATTGCTTAGTATTCTGGGTATAAAAAATTTGGCCACCGTTTCCGGTTTATCTGCCAATATATTAAATATTTTCTTAAACTTATCATCCGCTATGACTTCTGACTGGTCTCCGTCCGGCGTTTTGGTAATAAAATCGGTCAACATCATTCCAGGCGATAGTCGTCCTGCTATTATACCAGTTCCATCCAGTTCCCTGGCCAGTCCTTTCATAAAATAGCTTAATGCACACTTGCTGGTCCCATAAAGTATGGTCTTGGGCTGTATCATATTATTGGAGCCTAAACCTTCCATGCTATATATGGCTCCCTGGCCTTGTTTTAACATACCCTCTGCTGCAATTTGAGAACCATAAATCATGCCTACCACATTGGTATTAATTACGTTTTCCGTGTAGCTTGCTCCAGTTTCCCAGGCAAACAAGTACGGTGCATTCTGTCCCGCATTATTGATCCAAATATCTACACTCCCCCACCGGGTAATAGAAGCATCCCAGAGCTGCTGCAGGCTTGCTCTTTGCTGCACGTCACTTTGAACATAGATATATTTCCCCTCCAAAGACTTCAGTTCATCATGGGCTGATTTAGGCAAGGCCTCACCCCGGCCAGATAGAGTTACATTACATCCGGCTTGCAGGAACTCCCTGGCCATAGCATAACCAATTCCCCGTGTACTGCCAGTAATCACCACATTTTTCATAAACAGCTCTCCTTATTCTGCATTTAGCCCATCCAGGCCCCAGCAGCTTTTACCACCTTTTATCCGAGATATCATGAGTAAAGTATGGTTCAAAGGCTCCGGTATTAATCATTAAAGTACATCCCAGGTTTTCGATCTACAGATACTGCTCTCCTTTGGCATCGAAGGTCGATCTAAATAGTATTAACTCTTATTTTCATAAATTTGATAGAAACAGCGTCGTTAATAAATACGGTGGATTCGTATCTCTAATATATCCCAATCACAGATTATTGCCACTCCGATATATTTTAAGATCAAGTTTAGGTTTTAAATATGCAATATATATTTTATATTATGTAATTTATATGTTATTATTTGCAATATGGAGGTTGCTTATGAAAAACATACGGATGAAAGTGGCCCGGATTGAGCGGGATATGAAACAAGAGGATTTAGCTCAGGTGGTGGGGGTTACCCGTCAAACCATAGGCTTGATTGAAGCAGGCAAATATAACCCTTCATTAAAACTTTGCATTGCCATATGCAAAGCACTGGGTAAAACCTTAGATGAATTATTTTGGGAGGAGACACCATGAAAGACTTAATTCAAGATGAGCGCACGGTAGCCCAAAAACGCAAAATCGGCAGTGAAACCTGCAGTCTTCTACTATTAGCTTTATTGATTGCTATATTGGTACAACAGTTTGTATTAAATCTGCCTTTTGCTAACTATGCAGCTGAATTCATCTGCTTTTTTGGAGCCTGCTTTTATCTTTTAATCCGAAATATAACAGCAGGCAACGACTTGTACAGCCGGAAAAACACCGGATATAAATGGGTTATAATCAATAGCCTGCTTTGTGGTTTCACCATCTGCGTAGTCACAGGAATTGCTAATTATACCCGCTATGGAGATAATACCACTTCAAGTATCTGGCTCATCACTTTGCTAATTACCTTCTTATGCGGAACTGCTGCCTCGTTCTTAGGGTTCTCCCTTATCCATTACCTTAATAAGAAAAAGCAGCAAAAAATAGCAGATGAATTGGATGAGGAAGAAGATATACTATAAAGTCACACCGAAACTGTTGGGGTATAAAACATTTTCATAATGAGCAAGAGTAAATACAATCTTTAAGAAAGCTCCCCCATCCGATATATTTTGGCTTAAAAAAGTCGAGTATTCCCTAGAAAGCTCTGCTAGTATTTATGTTGTAGTTAAGAATTTCGAATGATAAATATGTAGTTATTATGAACGCAGAGAAATATCTTTTCAGATTCCTCTACCGGGACTACAATGTGTTGCTTAACCGCAGTATTGAGCTAGTTCCCTTTGCCTCAGGATGAAATTATAAATACTTGACGAATAATAAGAATAACATAAGCAAAATCCTCAGGAGGGATTGCATGTTAAAAGAATTAAATCAGGTGATTGACTATATTGAAGAGCATTTAAGGGATGAGCTTTCTCTGGAGAGGATATCTGAATATGCCGGGGTTTCTGACTATCACTTCAGGAAGGTATTTTTTTATCTTTCCGGCTTGACTCTTAGTGAATATATCAAAAACAGAAAAATGTCAGAAGCGAATCAGGATTTACTAAATGGGGAAAAAGTAACGGATGTTGCTTATAAATATGGTTATCAGTCAATCGACGGCTTTGCCCGGGCCTTTAAAAAATGGAGCGGGTTTTTGCCTTCAGAGGTGATGAAAAAAGGCCTCAGCAAATCGTTTCCCAAACTGTCATTCATAATAAGTGTTAAAGGAGGAGTTGCTATGGAATTTAGAATCGAAGAAAAAGCGGCCTTCAATCTGGTGGGGGTAAGCAAACGGGTGCCTATGCAATTTGAAGGAATTAATATGGAAATTGTCAAGCTGGCGGAGAGTATAAGCGAGGAACAAAAAGAAGAAATGCATGCACTGCAAAACATGGAGCCATATGAAGTGGTCAATGCTTCTTATGATGCTGACTTCAATTTTATGAAAGAAGAAGGGTATTTAACTCATATGATCGGTATTTTAACCACTGAAGATCAAGTAAGTGAGGGATTGGAAAAAGTACCGGTAGAAGCAGGCACTTGGGCGGTGTTTCCCAATGAAGGACCATTTCCATCCACCCTGCAGCAGACCATGGCCCGGGTATATTCCGAGTGGCTTCCTTCTTCGATTTACGAGGTCATCAATGCGCCCTCTTTTTCTTTTACTAAGATGGAGCAAGAGCGAAAAGATTATGCTTATAGTGAAATTTGGATCCCGGTTCGGAAGAAATAATGTTGCACAATCTGACGCTCTTTTTGCTTGCTCTGGCTTCTATCCCATTCTATTACCGCACTCCGGACAAAACTTATTGCCGGGGCTGACCTTGCTGCCACAGGATGGGCAATGGTCCTTGGCTTTCAGCTGGGTTCCACATTCGGGGCAGAATTTTGCATTGCTGGCCAGGGGGGCTTCACAATTAGGGCAGGAAGCCTGAATTCCTTCCCTCCACACTTCGGTCCCCAATTTTTTGTCTTCTTCAGCCATGGCCGCATGAGCCCAAACTTCTTCAACCGACTTACTAGCCTGGGCGGCGGCCATCTCTACCCCCAGATCAGGGGCGCATTCCTTGCAAAGACCTTTATTCTTGTTCCAGCATCCTTTCCTGCATACCCAGGACTGGCAACGAGGACACTGTATAAAGTCCGAGCGCAATTCCTGGCAGGCTTCTTCAAAAGCCTGGTCATGTGCTTTTT
Source organism: Syntrophomonadaceae bacterium (assembly GCA_012520725.1). GTDB lineage: Bacteria > Bacillota > Syntrophomonadia > Syntrophomonadales > Syntrophomonadaceae > JAAYJK01. Next base: position 5,828 of record JAAYNQ010000175.1, read on the forward strand.
CCCAGGTAGCTGAGCGTACTCTTTCCCCCATATCAGCAGCGGTGTTCATAATTCCACCGAAAATACTCCCGGCCGCACCCAATAAACCTGTAACCCGACCGGTTACCGAAGGTTTAAAGCGAGTACGAAACCCACTTCCGCAACGGTCACAAAAAAACTCAAACTGAAATCCCTGGTTGGTGCTTAAGTCGCTATAATTTTTTATAAATTCAATCTTATCGGCCACCCGGTATACCTCCTTGACTGCAAGCTGTAAATTAATTTTAGCAAAACAAGGTGTTTCAGACTATAGCTAATCTGAAATCTACTGCTTTACACCCACCTGTTTTATAGCACTTCTCAATTATAGCCTGGTTTCCATACCCATAGATATTGGGCAGGTCTTCCGAATAGTCCACGGTGAAATCGATATTCTCCCGTACGGCCTGCGGCGTCATTTCTTGACTAGTAGGCCACCATAATATGGTATAATACTCATAATAAGCTGCGGTTTTAATACCAAAGTGTCGATATCCTCATTTTTATTTAGCAGATGGGCAAAAATACATAACAGAAAGGATGTAATACTATGGACCCTAATATTTTTCGCAAACTCACTTACGGCCTGTTTATTATCAGTTCTACCATGGATGGCAGGCTCAACGGGCAGGTAGCCAATACAGCTTTTCAGATTACTGCCGATCCCGCCATGGTAGCCATCGGCATCAACAAGAACAATCTCACCCATCAGTTCATAAAGAGCAGCGGTGTGTTCACAATCTCCATCCTGCCCCAATCGGTGCCTTTGGATCTGATCGGGCATTTCGGATTTAAGTCCGGGCGTGACATGGATAAATTTGCCACCGTTCCGTTCCAATTGGGGGAGACGGGAGCGCCTTATCTGCTGGAAAACAGCATCGGCTATCTGGAGGCGCAGGTAGTTGACAAGATGGATGCCGAAACCCATACGGTGTTTCTGGGCAAAGTGATCAATTCGGCGGTGTTCAGCGAGGAGGAGCCCATAACCTACGCCTATTATCACCTTCTCAAGCGAGGCGGAGCCAAAGCTGCAGGACCTGCGCAACAGCCGGTTGCAGAGAAAAAGGCAGATGCCCCTGTAGCCGACCCAGGTACACAGAAGTATCAATGCTCAGTGTGCGGATACGTTTATGATCCGGCGCTGGGAGACCCTGATTCCGGCATTGCCCCCGGCACCGCTTTTAAAGACCTCCCTGATGATTGGGTGTGCCCAGTCTGCGGGGTGAGCAAAGACGAATTTGAGCCGGCGGTTTAAACTACCGGCTAGCGGCAGCATTGATTTCAGGCCAAATACTATTATTGGAGTTGATTAAATGAAAAAGCATATAAAAAGCAATGTGTTCTGGGTTGGTAAAGTAGACTGGGAACTGGAAACTTTTCATGGCGAAGAATTGACCACTCACCATGGCTCCACCTACAATTCCTATTTAATCCAGGAAGAGAAAACCGTTCTCATCGATACGGTCTGGAAACCATTCGCCAGCGAGTTTGTCAATAATTTAGCCAGTGAGATCGACCTGAAACAAATCGATTACATCGTCGCCAATCATGGTGAGATAGACCACAGTGGAGCCCTTCCGGAGCTGATGAGGCTAATACCGGATACCCCCATTTACTGCACTGCCAATGCGGTCAAATCGCTAAAGGGGATGTATCATGAGGATTGGAACTTCAATGTGGTCAAGACCGGTGATAAGCTGGATATCGGCAATGGCAAGGAATTAGTCTTCGTTGAAATGCCCATGCTGCACTGGCCGGACAGCATGGCTGCTTACCTGACCGGTGACAACATTCTTTTCAGCAATGATGCATTTGGGCAACACTACGCCACTGAAATGCTTTACAACGACCTGGTGGATCAATGTGATCTTTTTCAGGAAGCCATGAAATATTACGCCAATATCTTGACCCCCTTCAGTGCAGTATTGAAGAGAAAGCTGCAGGAGATTGCCAGTCTGGGACTGCCTATCGAAATTATTGCCACCAGCCATGGTGTCATATGGAGAGACAATCCCCTGCAGATAGTTGAGAAGTATGCCGAGTGGGCCGACAATTACCAGGAAAACCAGATAACAATTGTGTACGATACCATGTGGAATGGCACCAGGACACTGGCTGAAAACATTGCCCGGGGGATTCAGCTAGCCGACCCGGAGGTCACGGTAAAGGTCTTCAACCTGCCAAAAAGTGACCAGAATGATGTAATTACCGAGGTGTTTAAGTCAAAAACGGTAGTGGTAGGCTCTCCGACTATTAACAATGGTATTCTGCACACTGTGGCCGGTTTTGCACATCTGATGAAGGAAATGAAGTTCAAAAACAAGAAAGCCGCTGCATTTGGCTGCTATGGTTGGAGCGGAGAGTCGGTCAAGATCCTCAATCAACTCCTGCAGGATGCAGGCTTTGAGCTTATTGATGAAGGTTACCGGACCCAGTGGAATCCTGATCAGGACAAACAGCAAGAGGCGGTCGAATTCGGGAAGAAAATCGCCCAGGGTTAACCATCAGGGAGTTCTATTAAAAGCCAGCAAGGCACTCTACGAAATTACAAGGTAGGGTGCCTTGTTATATTTCTCCTTAAATAAGCATACGCCTGGATAAATTGGGCACAATATAGAAGAAATTGGCCATGGAGGGTAAAACATGTTGCCTTCATTTATAAAGCGCATTTTGGGCAGAAAGAAGCAGACTGCTGCTAAGCCGGGCTCTTTTCCCGATGATGATAAATTAAGTCCCCATCTTAATGAAAAAATGATTAAACTGCAGCCATATGTCGACCGAAACCGGGATATAAAAGCACGTCCATTTTTCGCTAAAGGGGATCCCAGACGCAAATTAACCTTGTTGTATATGGAAGGACGGGTTAATCAGGATATTCTGTATGAGCAGCTGCTTAAATCACTTATGCTGTATAGTGATGAGGATTTAATCCAAGGCGGGTCAGCCGAACATCTTATAGATAGACTTTATCAGACTTCCATAAGCATAGGTCAGGTGAGGAAAAGCGATTCATTTTCTGATACCTTGCAATCTCTTTTCGAAGGCTATGTAATTTTGCTCATAGATAGGGTAAAAGATGTTTTAATTTTCGATATCCGCGGCGGCGAGCACCGCTCCCCGGAGGAACCTCCAATAGAGCGAACTTTACGTGGATCACGGGAAGGCTTTGTTGAGGATATTATTGTTAACATAGCTTTGATAAGAAAAAGACTCTCTGATCCTAATCTGGTTATAGAAAAATCCACCATTGGCCGTCGCACCAAAACTGATATAGCCATATTGTATATAGATGACATTGCCGATCCAGAACTGCTTGCCAATATAAAAGATAAAATAGAACAGATTGATGTAGATGGTATAGCTGCCATCGGATACATTGAGCAGTTCATCGAAGATAACCCCCGCTCCATATTTCCTCAGCTGCGTTCTACGGAAAGACCTGACAAGCTGGTTACTGAACTGCTGGAAGGCAAAGTAGCCATTGTGGCCAACGGTACCCCCTGGGTATTAATTGCTCCCTCCCAGTTTATTAATTTTATGCAGGCTTCAGAGGATTACTACGAACGGATTATAGTGGCTAATTTCTCCAGATTGTTTCGATTTTTTGCTTTCTTTCTGGCTATATCACTGCCAGGATTATATATTTCCCTCTTATCTTTCCACCAGGAATTAGTACCTTTTCAACTTTTTATAACCCTGGCCCAAGCTCGTCAGAATGTACCCTTCCCTGTAGCTTTAGAAGTAATAATACAGGAAGTCATCATCCAATTGGTGGTGGAAATGGGCTTAAGGTTGCCCACAACCATCGGTCAGACCGTAGGGGTTGTAGCAGGTATAGTCCTGGGGCAGGCAGCTATTAGTGCTAATCTGGCCAGTCCCGGCATTATTATTGTTATTGTCATAACTACCATTTGCACCTTTTCCATGCCTAACTACAGTATGGTATTGGCTGTTCGAGTTCTGCGCTTATTCATGATATTGTTGACTTCCGCATTTGGTTTATTTGGTTTTTCTATTGGCTGGTTTCTGATCCTGGTTCATTTAGCTAGCCTGGATAGCTTCGGAGTACCATATTTTGCTCCTTTTGCTCCTACCCGTTATGCCGAAATAAAAGATTCCCTAATTCGGGCTCCTTTAAAAACCATGAATAAACGGCCTGCTTCTATTCCCCATCAGGATAATATCAGGCAGGAGAGGATTAAATAGTGGATCACTCTCGATTTCATATTACCAGTAAACAACTGATTTTTATCATAATAGGCACCCAAATCTCAGCCGGAGTTTTAAGTCTGCCCCGCTTGGTAGCAGGAGAAGCAGCTCAACACGCCTGGATCTCAGTGTTAGTTGGAGCAGTTCCTTCTTTTTTAGCTATAGCCCTTATATGCTACTTGTATAGCCGCTTCAATGACCCTGACTTTGTTAATGTCAGTAAGCGTCTTTTTGGACGCTACCTGGGTAGCACATTGATGTTGGTATTTATAACTTATGCCGTCTATTTTGAATCCATTGCAGTACGAGTCTTTGCGGAAATCACTTCCGTTTACATGCTGCCCACTACCCCCAAGTGGGCCATAGTGTTAATACTAATTATTGCGGCGGTATATGCGATATCCCTAGGCGGTCAGGTCATAGGTCGCATTAACGAAATACTCTTCTACCTAATCCTGTTTGACTTGGTGATTATATCTATTCCAGTGCTGACAGACGGTGAGATTCTAAATCTTTATCCATTAACAGAAATCGACTATCTGGGGGTGCTTAAAGGAGCAATACCTACCTCATTTGCTTATAGCGGAGTCGAGGTGTTGATAGTGTTTTATGCTTTGACTGGTAGAAGAGACGAAGTTTTTAAAGCAGCTATAATAGGCCAAACGATAGTTGTAGTTGTTTACCTGCTGGCGGTGTTGGCAGCCTTAAGTGTATTTGGGATTGATTCAATAGCAACTATATTCTGGCCTATCTTAACCCTTTTAAAAGTGCCTGATCTAACGGTAATCGAAAGGTTGGAGTTCTTTTTCCTGGTGTTACTGGGGGGGTTAGGAGTGCGTCCAACTTTAAACTTAGGCTTGGCAGCTAGCTACTCTTTTTTACGGGTGTTCGATCTGGATTTCAAAAAATATTATGTGCCGGTAGTGATTATATTAGGAGTCATTATGTTCATTATAGCTATGCAGCCGGAAAACATTTTGGAAGCCTATAGCAGAGCTTATTATGGTGGTTATGCATTTTGGGCTATCGCTTTAGGCTATCCTCTATTATACCATTTAGCTTCCCTAATAAGAGAAGGAGGCATTAAGAATGAACCATCGGAAAGTGCTTAAGCTAGGGGTTTACATTACCTTATTATTCCTATTAAGTGGCTGCTGGGATGCCACTGATGTGGATGAACTAGCTATAGTGATGGTAGCTGGCTATGATACTCCCATGAGCGTAGTCGATACAGACTTACATGTCTCAGCCCTTACTGATGCTACCATCGGACCCGGGGAAGTAAGGGGGGTAGACGCCCCTTCAATTGGGGCCTCCCGCACTAGCCGTAATTACAGCACTCCCCGGGATTATGCATTAACTCAGCTGCAGCTGGCATTATATGGTGAAGAATTGGCCCGGCAGGGCTTGAAAAATTATGTAGATATACTACTGCGGGAGCCAGCCATAAAAAATTCAGTATATTTAGCCATAGTTGAAGGAAAGGCAGTTGATTTTCTCCAGTCGATTAATGAAAATGAACCTAAAATGGGAGGGCAGAATCTTATTACTCTAGTTGAGCTGGCCCCTGATCAATCTTATATACCGGCAACCACTTTATATGATTTCGCTTTGGATATGACTAGTAGAGGCAAGAACCCGGTTATTCCTATGCTGCGCTTAATACATGGGGAAAAAGTTCCTGAACTCAGCGGCATAGCGATTTTTAAAAAAGATACCATGATTGATAAAGTAGGCCAGCTGGAATCACGCTGGCTGATGATGCTTCGTGGTTTGCAGGCTAGAGCTTATATTCCCTTCACAGTTTACCGGGATGGAGAAGTTTTTGACCGGGGATCTGTTTTACTTTCCAATGATCGTAAGGTTAAAGTAGTTCGTAATGGCAACGAATTTGATTTCTACATTACTATATTTTTAGAGGGTACATTAACGGAACGTCTTAGCCAACAGCCCGTTTTTTTTGGTGATAGGCATTATATAAAGGAAGTTGAGCAAGCAATAGCAAGTAATACCAAGACAGGAGTAGAACAATTCATAAGATATATGCAAGAGGATCTGCAAATTGATTGTATAGACATAAGTAAATATGCCCTGGCCAAGTGGCGCAAGGAACTGCAGGACCAAATTGATCATGACTTCATCAACGAAAGAGTTAACATCCATGTAGATGTTAAAGTAACTATTAAAAATGTGGGGGAATTAGGCTAGGAATGACTATTTCCATGAGCCCTTAATATAACAGACTGAGCCATCGCCATTCCTCTCGCCCAATTATTATAGCTTATGAAATACTGGCTTCATTCTTTCAAAGGTAGCGTAGTATTTTACCCCAGCCCGCCTCGCCATTTCTGCCGCATCATCAAAACGATAGTGGATATATTCAGGTGAATGGGCATCAGAACCGAAGGTTATATATTCGCCACCCAATTGTACATAGCGGCGCAGCCAGTCTTCCCCTGGTACCTCCCGTTGCCCCAGGTTTCGGTAGGTGGCAGTGTTTACTTCAATACATTTGCCTAGCGGAATAATATACCTGAACAATGCATCAATCTCATCTGGAGCATAATGGTAAAACAGTCGGGAATCCTTTTCCGAATGAGCTCCCTTGGCTGGGAAATCCATATGTCCAACACTGCTGTATAGGTCTGGATTAAGCTGTTTGAGGCCGGTTAAAATAGTACTGATATAATCCCTAAACACATGGGCTATGGTTTTTCCTTCATAAAAGGCAGGATCAAAGGGATCAATATCATTTACCGAATGGGCACTGGCCAAAACAAAATCACATGGCACAGACCGCAATTCATCTTCCAGTTCGGAGAAATACTCCGCCGCTAAAGCAATGCCTGCTTCAATCCCAAATTTTATCTTGACACTGCTGGAGGTTAATTGGGCGAATCTCTCTTTATAATCAAGCAGGTCCACATGCCAGTCTTCACCTCGATAAAAATGGATTTCCAAGTGTTCAGTAAAACAAATCTCATCCAGACCTAATGCTTCGGCTCGTTTGATCTGTTGAAAAGGACTGGTTGTACTATCGGCTGAGATAGAAGAATGCAAATGATAATCACAACGCATTATGGAAGTACCTCCTTAAATAAAGCTTTTCTGCCTCTAGCCGAGCACTTCATCACCCTAATCACAGGGTATGAAGACATTCTTTTGGCTTCTATCTTTGCTACACCTTCCATAGGATATTCTAACTGATTAATCCTTTTCATTAAAGATTATTGAAAAAAGGAAGCATGACGTTCTTTTTGCTTTCTATAGTATTTCGATATACCCTGCTGTTCCGTGCAGGCGGATTCGTTGTCCATCTTTTATCAGTTTAGTAGCATTATCAACGCCTACAACTGCCGGCAAGCCATATTCACGGGCGATAACTGCTCCATGGGTCATCAGTCCACCGACTTCGGTGACCAGGCCTTTTACGGACAAAAACAATGGGGTCCAGCTTGGATCAGTAAAGGAGGTGATAAAGATCAATATGATACATATTAATAATCCAATCATTGCCGGCCTAAAATATTCTTCCCCTATAGCACTTTTATTATTTCCACGAAGTAATGAAAGTCCGAGCCTCAACAGCGCTCAATTTTAATAAAACTTGCCCGTAATACTGATGTTTATATGTGGTATAATTGCTAAATAAAGGTGCTTGCTAAACCACAATTAAAGGGGGAAAAATTTTGAGGAAGTTAATCTGTTACATTCTGTGTTCATTGGTTTTGTTATTATCCCTGCCACAAAATGCTATGGCCAGCGAGAGTTCCAAACAAGCTTTTATCAGGGATATCATGCATATGATGGATGTTAGCATGAATATGAATAGTTCTTACTGGCAGAATATGCAACATAACACCAGTAAAATAAACTTCAAGGGAGAGCTGACTGAGAGCAGTTATCAGAGTGCCGATGGCAGTAGCTTAAGCAATCTGCCCTGCAAAGGCAGCTTTGAGATCATAAGCAATCTAAAAAAAGAGCAATTTCAGATAAAGTTTGATGGACAGGTATCAGAACATATCTTGAATGGTTTAATATATTTCAGCCAAGATGAGTTAATTATACCAAGGGATACTGTGGAGTCCTTAGCCAACCTGGGTATTGAGGAATTACCGGATATAGAGGAACTGGATGAAATGTATGATTATGTAGTCATAAAACCAGTCTTAAGTAATGAAGATTGGTCTCTATTAAAGGAATCAATGATATATAATAACGATATTTACAACAACAAAGATGAAGTTAAGGCTTTTGTTCGGGAATTCCTCAATACCATTCCAGCCAGCTACTTCTCTTACCATGATGGCTATTTCGTATTGGACTTGCGGCCATCAATACTAGGCTCCGCAGAATTCATAAGCAACCTCAAGAATAACAGTAAGAATCTGGCAGAAAAATTCGTTGCCATTATGAGCAAACCTCCCAACACCAGTGATGAAGAATTTGCCGCTATGAAAGAAGAAATGGTAAACTCCATCGTTGAAGGTATAGAGTCTCTACAAATATCCGATCTGGCAGACTTGGATCTTCCATTTGCAGTAAATGAATTTAAGATACTTAGCAAATATAATGCAGTTAATACATCTATCCATATCAGCAGCGAAAAAGAAAGCAAATTAGACCTGAAAATGAATAGTTACAGTACCCTTAGCGGCCACAATAATTATTTAAGTAGGATAGATATTAATCTGTTATTAGATTCCCCTGAAACCTTTCTGGACCTTACTCTAAATGCTCGTGGAACCAATAATGCGAAAAAGAGCGTTTTGGATTTGGATATCGCTGGTGAAATAATAGAAGAATATGCATCAGCCAGTGGAAGAATCAGCTTTGATGCCAGTATGGAGTACAATAGCAAGGCTAGAATTAACTTGCCGGTACTTAACGAAAACAACAGCCTGATAGTAGATGTTGATGATACATTATTGTATACCTATGAAGGAGAGGAAGTTGATGATGGTAAATTAAAGATTTACATTGAAGGTTACCATATCGATTTCTATGAAGCCCAGCCAGTAATTATTAATTCTTGTACTATGGTACCTTTGCGAGAAACCTGTTACTATCTGGGCGGTGAAGTAAACTGGCAAGAACCCGACACGGTGATATTAAGTAATGGTTATGATGAAGACCTGGTATTGAAAATCAACTCAACTACCTATCAGCAGGGAGAACAAGCATTTACCATGGCATCTCCCCCGTTTATTATTGATGGTCTTACCTATGTCCCGATACGATTGCTGGCTGAGTATTTCGGTTATACTGTGGAATGGGATGGAGTAAGTCAGTCGATTCATTTGTTTTAACCAAAGCCGTATTATTATGGAAAAAGTGACAGGGGGCAGTCGTCAGACTGGCCCCTTGCTGCAATCCCCGCAGCCCTTTGTTATTAAGCTCTGATTTAAACTCCTCTTTTCATCTCATGTTTCATTTTTGATGTCCCCCATTGCTACAGCTCTCATATAAAGAACTGTTTAGCTTGAGCCTGTTTAAACTCTACTTTTTAAGCAAGGCACAAGATAGGGGCTATATTTCATGTTCACAGTTGCTCCCGGGAATTAGCATAAAATTCTTATACTTTTCAGCCGCTTCAACCTGGGAATCTACGCGGATAGTATTGATTTCATGGAAGTGATTAACCAGTAATTTTACAACCTTCCCATCAAGTTCGTCACTTGCGACCATATCTCTTAACACATCTCTAGTTTTATCAAAATCCATACCCAAACGGTAAGGACGATCTTCGGTCAGGGCTGTAAATACATCAGCAACCGCCATAATACGAGATCCTAATGGTAAACTCTCCCCAGCTATATGGAAAGGATAACCAGTACCGTTCAGTTTTTCATGATGAAAAGATGCCCAGGTGTTGATGGTTTTTAACTGTGTTAACGGCTCCAGCAGATGATAAGTATAATAGGTGTGGGTACGTATTTCATTGAATTCATCCTCATTGAGCCTGGATGGCTTTTCCAAAATATCATGGCTTATGGCTATTTTACCTAAATCGTGCAGATACCCAGCGATAAGCATCATTTTACACTCATGAGACGAAAATCCACTCAATTGAGCCAGTCTCTCGGCTGTTTTAGCTACCCCCGCAGAATGGCGGGCGGTGAAGCGGTTTCTGAAGTCAATAATCTGTGAGAATACCAGAGCCAGGTCAACAATATCATCAATTTCCAAAGCATGTATATTAAAAAGTCCAGTGTTGGCAATTATTTCTGGTGTATGTCGTGAAATAAGATCCAACCATATATATTCCTTTTTGCTCATCTCAAACAATGCATCCACCAAGTCTGGATGAAACACGGTATTTGCTTGTTTGCGGATGGTAGACATGATACCAGGAATCTGAGAAATTATATTGCGGTCAGGGCGTACCAATGCACAAGTACGGTCGGCTAAGTGAATGATATGGCTGGCAAAGGGAACTTCTTCACCCATAAAGCTATTTCCTCTTCCCCCATTCCAAGGGAGATGGTGGAATTTAATAATACTGGCGGAATTATGTAGGGGTTTAAAACCTTCTAATAACCTGGCTCCCCTAAAGGCATGGTTGTTTACAGTTATGGGCTCCGCTTCTACAAGTTCAAACATTTCCTGGCTGGATAACGCACCTATATCATGAATCAATGCTGCAAGATTGATATCATACTGTTGTTCAATCGGCAGGTTGATGTGCTCCGATAAACGGAAGGCAAGGTATGCAACCTGCTGATGATGATTTGAGAGTTTTGTTGATACAAGATCTTGAGCATTGGAAATGCACATCAATAGATCATAGAGTTTGATACGAACTTTATCCATTAGTTATACATCAGCCTTTCTTCTTGATACACGAAAACGATTATCAGGTCTATTGCTTGATTTTAATCGCTATTCTTTACTTCTCACCTCCATCCATAGAATCTGCGATCATCAGTTTGAGTTTTTCTTTTTACTGCTCCAAGTATGAAAAACCGCTAAGGTATAATAGTTGAGCATCTTGAACAAAGTCTTGCAAATCTGCTGCATGAACCAAGCCACCTGGCAAAAATGCAGTCAATATAATGATTCCGGATATAATCTTCAATTTTTGTTACTATACCAGCTTTTTCTAGATTCCGAAATATATATTAAAGCTTTTAGAAAAAAATCTCTAGGATTTCCAACTATTAAACAGTACCCGGCATGGTTGGTAGGTGTCAATACCTTTTGCAAGCAAAATTTTCCATGCATTAAACACCATACCTTTGATTTAAGGCCAATGTCCTCACTTACCCGAGTTGTTTTGCTTGATATTTGTTTATTTTTCTTGTTTTTACTTTGCTTCCCATATTAGAATTTAAGTGGAGGTGATTAGATGTCATATAAGAAGGAACTTATCACCGCTCAGGTTTTGGCCGAAGCTCTGGATTTGTCAGTGGAAACTGTCTGGAGATACACCAGGGAGAATAAAATACCTTATATAGTAATAGGAAGCAAGAATTACCGTTACGATTTGGATGATGTTATGCGCTCATTAACTGAGCCGAGGGTGCAGGAGAAGGAGTATAAGGAAGAAGAAATCAACCAGAAACTTACTTATCAGGACTATCTGTTATTACCGGAAGAACCGGGCTACCGTTTTGAAATCCTGGACGGGGTATTAATTAAAGAACCTTCACCTAGTGTTATACATCAGCGGGTTTCCCGTCGACTGCAGCGGATGTTGGAAGACTATTTCTGGAAACTTGATCCTGAGGGCGAAATATTTAACGCACCTTTGGATGTTACTTTCCATGATACTAGCATAGTTCAACCAGATCTTTTCTATGTATCCGGTGAACAAAAGTTTATCGTGAAGGATAACAGAATTGATGGGCCACCCACACTGATAGTGGAGGTCTTGTCTCCTTCCAGCAGCCGCAAGGATCGTGTGCAAAAGCTCAAGATTTATCAGGAAGCTCAGGTGCAACACTATTGGCTGGTCAATCCCCAGGAAAAAACCCTGGAATGCTTTTCCCTGCAGAATGGTATTTATGCTCTAGTCGCTGCTGGACTGGACGAAGAAGTGGTACAACACCCGGATTTCACCGGATTATCCATTGCCTTAGGCCATCTGTGGTAGCTTATTGTCATAATCACCTCTTGTAGGGGCGGTCTTCGACCGCCAGCCCAAGCCGTCTATGATATTTTAGGCGGCTGACCGGCGGGCCAGACTGTCCGAAAACTCGTAAAAAGTAAGAGCTCGACCTCTAAAGTGGATCATGATGTACTATTTCAGAGCCAATAAGCGACCTCCAGCCCTAAAAATGGTAAATAATCGGTATAAAGTGGGGCCATTACAAACCTAATCCATAGTTTTCGGACTGTCTCGGGCGACCGCAGGTCGCCCCTACACTGCTCGCGGGATAATGCGCAGATATACGGTTTTATCCCCGACACTGGCGGGCGAGCACAGCTCGCCCCTACAGACCCCCGTTGGAAATAATATTCATTCCTTCTTCAAAAGCTTTCAAGTTGATATCAATAGCCTTTTCCGGAACCATGCGCCGGATGGCATTTTCCATCTCCGCTATGGGCAGACTAGCTACGGCTGCCAGCACTCCTACCAGGACCACATTGGCAGCCCGGGTGTTTCCACATTGGCCGGCAATTTCGGTGGCATTGATTAAACGGGTATTGGGGACCTTTTCTTTAATTTTATCCACTATGTCCAGAGGGTATTTGACCCGGCCGCTCATTACCGGCAGCGGGTCTACTCTTTCATCATTTATAATGACTATCCCATCGGGCTTCAAGTAATCCAGCCAACGAGCTGCTTCCAGCTTTTCGAAGGCCAGCAATATATCGGCATCACCCTTTTTTATTATGGGGGAATAAACTTTTTCCCCATACCTGACCTGGGTTACTACGCTGCCGCCCCTTTGGGCCATACCATGGATTTCGGATACTTTTACATCATAGCCCATCTGTACCGCCACATCGGCCAGAATCCTGCTGGTAAGCAAGGTGCCCTGTCCGCCCACGCCAACTATAAGAATATCAGTTACCTGTTTACTCATTGTTATACCTCCAATACCTTAATAGCATCGAATTTGCATACTTGTGGACAGAGGCCGCAGCCCACACAGCTGTTCAGATTCATTACCGCAACCTTTTCTTCATCCAGGAAATTGACTCCAGTGCAGCCCAACCTGATGCATACTTTGCAGCCGGTGCAGAGTTCGGGATCCACATAATACTTAATACCTGTTGGTTGATTTTCTATCAGGGCACAGGCCCGTTTGGCTATAATTACTGAAGGTTCTCTCCTCTCCAGTTCTTCCTGTACCGCTTGCTGTAATTGATCCAGTTTCAGCGGGTCAACCACCCTTACGTTCTCTATTCCTATAGCCCTGACCAGTGTCGGCAAGTCAAGCTTTTTGGTGGGCTCAGAGTTTATATTTTTACCGGTAGCCGGGTGTTCCTGATGTCCGGTCATAGCGGTAGTATCATTATCAAGTATGAGTACAGTAGAGGTTCCCTGATTGTATACAATATCTATTAAAGGAGTTATTCCAGAATGAACGAAGGTAGAATCTCCTATTACGGCTACCATTTTCTCCGCAAATTCAGAACCCCTGGCCTTTTCCATTCCCATGGCAGTGCCTATGCTGGCTCCCATACAGATAGTAGTATCCATTCCGTCCAGAGGGCTTAAAGCTCCCAGGGTGTAACAGCCGATATCGCCGGTTACCACCAGGCGCATTCTCCTCAGGGTGTAGAATACCCCCCGGTGGGGACAACCGGGACAAAGCAGAGGAGGCCGGGCTGGAATTTCTTTTACCAAACCATAGAGATCCTCATTGCTGACTCCCTTAAGCACACTTTCGATGAGTTCCGGACTGTATTCCCCCAGCAAGGAAAACAGCTCTTTTCCTTCTACCGGGATTCCCCAGGCCTTTATTTGATCCTCTATAACCGGTTCCAGCTCTTCCACCACTATCAGTCGATCTACCTGGCCGGCAAAATCCCTGATCATTTTTTCAGGGAGAGGATGAACCATCCCCAGCTTTAATACCGACACCTGGGGCATAACTTCTTTTACGTACTGGTAAGGCACTCCGCTGCTAATAATACCAATGGATCTGTCGCCCCATTCAATCCGGTTAAGAGGGCTGCTGGAGGCATACTCCTTGAGTTGCATCATCCGCTTTTCTACTTCCACATGCCTGCCCCGGGCATGACCGGGCAGCATAACATATTTAGGGACATTCTTTTTATATGGCTTTAGCTGGTACTCCTCTTTGCTGCCAACTTCCACCATGGTCTGGGAATGGGCCAAACGGGTGGTAATCCTCAACATTACCGGGGTATCGAATTCCTCACTGATAGTAAATGCCAATTTACAATAATCCAGGGCTTCCTGACTGTCAGCGGGCTCCAATACCGGCATTTTGGCGAATTTGCCATAGCCCCGGTTGTCCTGCTCATTCTGTGAAGAATGCATCCCGGGGTCATCGGCCGAAACCAGTACCAGTCCTCCGTTTACTCCGGTATAAGCAAAAGTATATAAAGGATCGGCTGCCACATTTACCCCTACATGCTTCATGGCCACCAGGGTACGGGCTCCACCTATGGATGCACCAACTCCTACCTCTAAGGCCACTTTCTCATTGGGGGCCCACTGGGCATACACCTGATCATATTTAGCAAAAGTACTGACTATTTCTGTACTGGGGGTACCCGGATAAGCAGCAGCCACCGTCGCCCCAGCTTCATAAGCAGCGCGAGCGATAGCTTCATTTCCGATCATCAATTGTTTCATGGTATTCCTCCTTAACCATTATCAAATAAAACCTCTCTTCCAGACGGAAAAGAGGTTTACTGACCTTGTTAACCGTGCCTGGTCTATTTTGAATAATACCACAGCTCAGCTTATTCTTCAGCAGAATTCATTTTATTCCAATGGGGCCTGTTTTTGCCGATCCCAATCCAGGATAGCATCACTGATTACCCGGGACATACCATAAACATGGGCCAGGCTGATTTTGTTTACAGTGTTAAAACCCAGTTTCCCAGCCCGGTTGCCTACCAAAGCGGTGACAGCAAAATCGCCAATTACCGGCAGATTCTTATG
The DNA here is from genome assembly GCA_012520725.1 of Syntrophomonadaceae bacterium. Taxonomy (GTDB): domain Bacteria; phylum Bacillota; class Syntrophomonadia; order Syntrophomonadales; family Syntrophomonadaceae; genus JAAYJK01. The sequence continues at coordinate 21,144 of JAAYNQ010000175.1, forward strand.
TACTGCCTTTCCTGGCTTGAGGGAACCCCTTTTCACCTTAATCAGTCCGGGAGCTTCATCCTCACCTATCGAAGCATCTATGGCTACAATTGGTTTGGAGGGAAAGTTGTTTTTAAAAGCCCTTAAATTGGAGCTGATATTGCCTGCATGCCAGGGTTCCTGCAAAGTACCCAAGACCATAATATTGTGATTATGTTCTTCCAGCATGGTCCCGGTCAAAGGTCCCAAACAGTCCAAGAGGTGGCGGTCAGAACCGATACAAATAAAAGCCGGGGCTTGATTCAGTTCCGTAAAACACTCCAGAAAAGCCTGGGTCAGAATAGACCCGGCCTGCTTATGAGTATAATGCACCGATACTATCAAATTAGATTTCATTATATCTTCAGAATCTCCTGTAGGGTTTTGATAAAACGCTCATTTTGCTCGGGATTACCGATAGTGACCCGGATATAGGTGGGATAACCAAAAATATCCCCGGTGCGGACAATTACCCCCCGACTCAGCAGTTCCCGGAATACCATCTGACAATCCTTACCGGTATCGAAAAAGATAAAATTGGCCTCACTAGGCACATATTTCAGGCCCATCTCTTCCAACTGACGGTATAGATAAACCTTGCCTTCAGCATTGATTTTCCGGCTGGCTCTAAGATGTTGGTGGTCATCCAGTGCTGCCCGGGCTCCCACTTGAGCTAAATGATTAACATTAAAAGGCTCGGTTATCCTCTTGACTGCATCTACAATCTCAGGATGGGCAAGCATGTAACCAATGCGCAGTCCTGCCAAACCATAAATCTTGGAAAAGGTACGGGAGACTATTACATTGGGATATTCCGACAAGTAATCCACTCCCTGAACAAAATCAGGAGATTCTACATATTCAAAATAGGCTTCATCAAATACTACCAGGACATCCTTTGGTACTCGGGCCATAAATCCATCCATTTCTGCCCGGGTCATTATGGTACCAGTAGGATTATTGGGATTGCACAGGTAAATAATCTTGCTTTGCTCCCCTATAGCAGCCAACATGGCCGGCAAATCATGTTTAAAGTTCAGCAAAGGTACTGCTTTACATTTGGCCCCCATAATGGTAGCGGTAAACTCATATTCAGAAAAGGTAGGTGAAGCAAATATCACCTCATCCTCGGGGTTAATAAAAGTCTCCACCAGCAGCTTCAGCAGTTCATCGGAGCCGTTTCCCAATAAAAGCTGATTGGTCTGAACCCCCAAAAAATCAGCCAACCTCTGTTTGAGATAAAAGCAATTGCCGTCAGGATAAACATGAATGCTATCTAAAGATTCTTTTACCGCCTGAACCGCCAGCGGAGAAGGTCCCAGGGGATTCTCATTGGAAGCCATTTTTATTATGTCTTCTATCCCCAACTCCCGCTTGACTTCATCCACCGGTTTCCCTGGAGTATAGGGTTTTAGGTTAAAGATCTGGGGTCTGGCCTGTCTTTTAATAAAATCCTGCATTGCTTATCCCTCCTGCTTTTCCTGCAACCTATATAATAATTGACTTGGATTATTACCAAGGGTTATGAAGACAGCAGCCAGCCTCATTAGGCTATGGCTGATTCTTCCTGACTATACACCCGTTTAATATGTTCGGCCGGGTAAGCCCTGCTGATAACACTTACCAGGGGCACTACCCCCAGTGGTATTATCATAGCCAGAGAACCAAAGAAGGGGGAGCCCCAGCTCGATAACAGGCTCATTAGCTGGCCATTGATGAAAGAGGGACTAAAGGTTATTATGAAGTACCCTCCTACTGCTATCAACAGACCGCTGAGCATGCCGGCCCAGGCACCGGCCCGAGTTGTGTTAGGCCAGAACAGGCCATAGATGTAAGGAGCCAAAAATGAACCGGCTACCGCTCCCCAGGAAAGAGCCATAAGGGTCAGTATTATCCCGGGAGGATTTAAAGCCACATACAGGCAAAAGCCGATAAAAATAATACATAAGAAACGCATCATATTCATGGTGCCCTTTTCACTAATATCCTTAATCGCCGCTCCTTTAATCAAGTCAATACTCACCGAAGAACTGGCGGTTAATACCAGTGAAGAAAGAGTTGACATGGATGCCGACAGAACCAGAATCAATATCAATACCCCCACCAAAGGAGGAAGGGTCTGGCCTATAATAATAGGCATAATCAAATCCGGAGTGGACACCCCGTTGAATACTGGCAATTCAGCAAAGAATAAATGCCCGGTAGAACCCACATAATAGGCCCCCATGGTTATAATCAGCGAAAATATACTTGATACCCAGGTAGCCACTGGTATAGACTGCTCGTTCTTAATACCATAGAATTTGCCCACCATCTGGGGAAGTCCCCAGGTACCAAGGCTGGTTAATATAATCAAGGATAGCAGTCCTATCCAGGTAACCGGAGAAGTAGGCAGTATCAACCCCGGATCCTGGGCTCGTAAAGCAGTAAAGCCATTAACGAAGCCATTGACCATTTCATGCCCCAGCACAAAATAGACCATCAACACAACTCCAGCTATCATTATCAAACCCTGTACAAAATCAACCAGGGCTACGGCCATGTAACCTCCCAAGACCAAATACAAGCCGGATAAAACAGCCATTACTGCCAGGGCCAGTACGTAGGGAATACCAAATATTTGTTCAAAAAGGTAGCTTAATCCCATAAAAACTGATGCGGCATAGGGTACAAAGAAGATAAATATGATTAAACTGGAAAACACCTTCATTTTGGGGGAGTCATACCTTTTTTCCAAGAAGGAAGGCATGGTAAGTACATTAAGCCGGCTGGTCATTTCCCTGGTCTTTCGTCCCAGAATACGCCAGGCCAGATAGGTACCGATAATACTGTTGCCCAGAGCAATTAGCAGGGCTGACATACCATAGCCCCAACCTACTTTACCGGCAAAACCGATTAAAAGAACGGCAGAAAAATAAGCGGTACCATACGAAAAGGCTGACATCCAGGGGCCAATCGTCCGGTTTCCCACCACAAAATCGTTAACCGTATTGGTTTTTCGACGAGAATAAAGACTTAAACCAACAATCAGGCTAAAAAAGCACAACAACATAGAAATCTTGGCAAATAACATTGCTACCATCCTCCCGTACAACTTTTAATTTTGCTGTTTTATTACTTCAAAACTACCGTACTACCTCAACATATCCTTTATGAACTGAGGTAAGATGAAAGCACTTCTGTGCAAATCACCATTGTAATATTTTAAACCATCTATGACCTTTTTGTCATCAGCAATTCTTGCCGGATCCCGTTTTTTGCTCCCCAAAGTAAAGGACCAGGGACCAGCGGTATAAGTCATAATGGGGGCTAGACATACTTTAACCACAGGAAAAACCGAACTTAAGTTTTGAAAAACCTTTACAAAGATATCCTGATAAAAGACTGGAGATTCCGACTGGACAGCTATCATCCCATCCTGCCGCAGGCACTGGTATACATCCTGGTAAAAGCGGCTACTGTATAATTCCACCGCTGGTCCAATAGGATCTGAAGAATCAACGATAACCAGATCATATGACTGTGAAGTATCCTGAACGAATTTGATGCCATCCTCAATATGGAGCTTCAGACGGGAATCATTAAAGGCGCAGGCCATAGTAGGCAGGTAAATCTTACTGTTTTCCACGACTCGCTCATCGATCTCTACTAAGTCTACTACTTGCACACTATCATGCTTTAATACTTCACGAGCAGTTCCTCCATCTCCACCCCCAATTATCAATATTTTTTGGGGATGGGGATGAGAATTCATGGCGATATGAGCTATCATTTCATGGTATATGAATTCGTCCCTTTCAGTAACCTGTATGTTGCCATCCAAAACCAGAGTCTTTCCCCATTCCACCGTATCTATAACCGACAATTCCTGAAACCTGGTTTTTTCTGTATGCAATACCTTTTTTACCTTCCAATGCACTCCGTAACCCCGGGTGTGCTTCTCATAAAACCATAATTGATCCACAAGTACTAGGCCTCCTTTTCCGGGTGGTCTTTACCCATCTTTATATTTTTCCCTAATCAAGTCCCGAATCATTTCCCGGTTCTCAGACCAGGAAATAAAATCCTTAAGCTTATTGTTTAATAAGGTTGCTTTAATTATCTCATCGATCTCTTCTGGACCGGCTCCGGGATTCCATTGTTTCAAGTCTTCCAGGAAAAGCCGCTGATCTTTATCAATCAAAACCAGCTCCAGTAAATCCAAGAGGAAATTCATTTCCTCAATGGAGATCCTTCCCCTTATACCCAGGTCGGCAATTAGGCTGGCGGTTTCATCATAGAGCCTTTTTACCTCAATATACCGGGATAGCATCAATTGGCCACCCTTTCCGCATCTTTCATAATTTGTTTCTCCAGATCAAATATTATGGGGATTCTAACTCCACTGCGACCATCCCGGTTCTTTTCTATATCCAGGTAGTAATTGGGTTTTTGGGCATATTTATTTAGCAGTTCATTTTCCTCCAGTTCTTCCCTAGGAATAGGACCAAGTTTCAACATCAGGTCACATTCGTTCTTCATTCTTTTGGCTCCCTGCAAACTTCCATCCGGATTCAATTGAACCAGAACCATCACTGCTATTCTAAGATTCTGAGCCAGGATTTTCTGGGTCTTGATAATCTGTTCCAGTATCTGCCACTCCTGTAGTCTGGGATCGTGCTTTTCCATTCGCCCTACGTAATCTATGATCATCATATCGATGCTTTTTTGGGCCCTGAATTTGCGGGCAACAGAAACCGTTTTCTCTGGAGTCAAATTGGGGCAAGGATAGGAGTAAAAACCGCTGCTCCTCAATTTGGCATATCCATTTAGAACCATGGATAATTCACTCTGACTTATATCTCCCATACGAATACGGTCATGTTTAATACCGCTTAATATGGAAGCCCAACGCAGGGCAATCTGTTCCCGACTCATTTCAGTGTTTAGATAAAGAATATTCTTGCCGTAATTTACCGCTATAGCTTTAGCCGTATGCAGGGCAAAAGCCGTTTTGCCGTGTCCGGTTTGGGCCCCCAGAATTATCAGATCTCCGGCTTTATAGCCCAAGGTAATGTGATCCAAATTATCAAAACCAGTGGGTAATCCATCCAGGGGTATTATGCCTTTATGTTCACGTTGGATTTCCTGATATCTTAGAAAACGCCTTTCTACTTCGTCATAACCCAGCTTGGCCATGTCTTCCGGAGTATCAATGTTATCGTCTATTTCCAGAGCGGTTAAATTCGTAAGATGATCTTCAGCTTTCATCAGCAACTGCTCTACATCCTGCTCCGGCTGCTCCTTGAGGCTTTGATAATTAAACCTTAAAAAATCTACAAAGCGGCGAATCCTCGATTTATCTTTAACCCTCTTAATCCAATACTTGATATTTTCATCGTCTATGTAATGTTCAGCGATGTATTTTATCTCTTCAACATCCCGGGGGCTGTTCAGCATACCCAGACTATGAGCTTCTTTTAGCAATTCCACATAGGTTGGCCTTATATCGCGTTCAAACAGGGAACAAAGTAAATCAAATATGCTGGCATTTTTAGGAGAGTAAAAGTCGGCGCTTTGCAGAGCATGGTAAGCTTCAACACAGGCCTCCTCTGAGTGCATCATAGAGGATAATACTCGCCTTTCACTCTCGCTATCCATTAATAGATTTTCCGGCAAGGTCGATTGCAAACTAACATTCATTCCCTTATCCCACCTTTAGTCAAAGCTTATGTCTAAGCTTCATTCCGGTACAAGCAGGTTTACAATTAGATAGCGGAGAACATAAATCCTCCGCTATTGATTAACCGATGAGACCCCTCTTTTATTATTGTACTGTATTATCCCCCAAAATTGGACTATTTTTTTAAAGGGGGCACAAATATTTCGTACTCTTCCTTACGGCTGGGGGATTTCCGATTAGCTTTATCCACAGAATTTCTTTGATTGCTGCGTCTATTTTCCTTAAACTCCCTTATCTCTTTATCTGCTTCATGAACCTGGCGTATTTCCTTGCTCATCCAGTTGTTTAAGACGCTGTCTATGTATTCCAAGCCGCCATTCTTGGTGCGCTGGCACATTACTTCCCCGGCTTTCATTATCATGGCATGGGAAAAGCTCCAATCATATCTCCATTTATAATAAATACGACGCCTGGCCTCTGCATTCATATCAATACCGGTAAAATTACCGAATTCCATAATATCCGGATCAAATCTTCTAGCCATAAGGGATATATTCTTACCACTGTCAACATAATTTTTAAAATACATTTCTAATCCATCCAGACTGTTTATGGAGTACTCTTTCAGGTCCCGGGCTATTTTACTGATATCATGGGGATTAACTATCTGCCGTTCAAAGCATAATTCCAGTAAAACCAGTAAAAACTCGGGTGAAAAGCCCATTTCATCCAACCACTTTCTCAACTCATTGCTCATTTTAACACTCAATAAGTTGCCGGTTTTACGGGCCACAAAGTCAGCTACCCGCCGGTATTGCTCATCATTTTTTACCGGTGCTGGCAGTGAGGGTACACTTTTGGGGCTGTTGTCTGCCAGCTTTTGTTCCAGTTGTTCTACTTTATACCGGTATTGCTCTAACATTCTTTCCAGTTTTTCTATTTGCTGGGATTTGGCCTGATCGCTGTTCTCTTTTGGACTCAGACGGGGATGGTCCCTAACAATAAGGGCTTCCAGTTTAATTACCAAAGGCTTTAATGAAATCACCTTATCGGTAAAGCCCTTTTTTTTGTTTTCCTCCAGGTCAATTATACCCAGGTGATGCAGGCGACTGAGTTTCCGGGATAACTTTTGCCTGGTTAAGGAACTGCATGCGCCTAATACTTGTCCCACTTCCACCCCTTTTTCAAGTAAGGGTTTACTGTTTTGATAAGCGCAGATTATGGAGGCCAAAATCCCTATATCCTCTACATCCAGCTCCAGTTCTTTGGCATAAGCGAATAAAACGCCGGGTATATTGATATATCCCCAGCGAAAGACCTCTTCAATGGCTGAGCTTTGAATCATTTATTTTCCTCCTGTAAATGTGTATGCAAATTATAGCATTTACCATCCACTAATAACAAGAATCACTGCAAGTAGCTATCGCATAAAATATGAATCTACAGGAATAAATTTACCCCTTACCCACCCATAAACCTGTTCTTTACTTTTACCAGAACTTGACGCGCCAGCTCCCCTTTTTCCGCCATTGTACTTAAATTTCACCCATTTGTGAATAATTAAACTAACCCCTGGCTCAATATAGTCAATCCAAGGTCTTTTGTATTCTTTCCACCATCTTCAATATCTGCTGGTAATTGGAATCCTTAACATTATCCCGGTAGATATCATGTAGTTTTAATAATAGATCCAAATAGGCCTTTTCAGCCCGGTTAGCCTGATCTTTACTCAAATCCATTGAATGACGTACTCTGGGTACGGTTTCCATTTCCTCCAGAATAAATTCATCTCCCATTTCAGGGATATATACCGGGACATTAAACTCCGCCTCAATTAATTCTCCTAAAACATCCTGGGATTCTTCCTCACCGTGAACCAGAAATACTCCTTTTAAATCGGACTTAAAATGCCTCAGCCAATCCAATAAACCCTGCTGATCGGCATGGGCGGAATAGCTTTCGATATTAACTATCTCTGCATTTACTGCAATCTTTTCCCCATGAATAGTAACCAGTTTATCACCGTCCAGTATTTTTCGCCCCAGAGTTCCCTTGGCCTGGTAGCCTACAAAAAGTACGGTAGACTCGGGACGCCAGATATTGTTCTTTAAATGATGCTTGATCCGGCCAGCCTCACACATGCCGCTGGCAGATATTACTATCATATTGCCCAATTTGCAATTAAGGGCCATGGACTCCAGATGAGTATGAGAGAATTTTAGCTGATCCAGCATCAAAGGGTGACTTTTATCATCCTCCAATATTTTTCTGGCATCATCATCATATAAGTCCACATGTTTTTGGAAAATCCGAGTAGCGGCAATGGCCAGAGGGCTATCGATATATATCTCTATTTCAGAATCCAACTTGCCTTCAGTGCTAAGATGGTACAAATCGTATAATAAATCCTGAGTTCTCTCCACGGCAAAAGCAGGAATTATCAAATTTCCCCCTTTGCTCATGGCCTGATCAATAACCTTTTTCAACTCATCTTTACGACTGGAGACTTCCGGGTGAAGCCGACTGCCATAGGTAGACTCCATAATGACATAGTCAGCACTTTCTATTATGGTAGGATTCTTAATGATAGGTTGATCGTTAGTGCCCAAATCACCGGTAAATACCAACTTCCACTGTTTTTCTTTTTCTTGTACCCATAATTCTACAATACAGGCCCCCAGTATGTGACCGGCATTTCTTAGCCGAACTTTTACTCCCGGGGCCAGCTCAATAATTTCATCCATATTCAGAGAGCGAAACTTATCCAGACATTGGACTGCATCTTCAGCAGTATAGATAGGCTCCAGTAAAGGCTTCCCCGCTCTTTTGTTTTTACGGTTCTTTCTGTCTATTTCAGATTCCTGGATATGACCTGAATCCGGGAGTAAAACGCCGGCCAAATCTTCTGTAGCATGGCTGCAGTATATTTTTCCTTTAAACCCCTTTTTGCATAATTTAGGGACCAGACCGATATGGTCTATATGAGCATGGGTCAAGATAAGAAAATCAATGCTCTCCGGTTCAATGGGAAAATCATTAAAGTTCCTTTCCTGTAAGGCTCGAGGCCCCTGGAACATGCCGCAGTCTACAGCAAACCTGCTGTTTTCAGTATCTACCAGAAAAAAAGAGCCAGTAACTGTCCTGGCTGCTCCCAGGAAGCTTAGTTTCATCGTTATTCCTCCATACCCTGTTGAGATTATACTAATAATTATATCGCAACTAAGCGCCTGGCGTCTTTTTTTCTGGATAAGCTGGAATACTGTTCATAAAAATCATGTACTTCAGCCTTGATAAGCTTTCGGTCTTCAGTTCTTATGGCTCTTAGCAGGTTATCAAAGCTGATGCGTCCGAAATCCTTTACTACCTCGTTACTGTCCAGGTTCTCCACCACTTCACAATAACGAGCATGGACCTGTTCAAAGACCCCGAAATATATTTCCCGGATATGTATCACTCTTCTTCTAATGGGTTCGGTCTCTATTCCTTCAATATCCACCATCCTTACCAGGTCATCAATGAGTTTGTTCAAGATCCGGTTATTGAATATGGCAGACATTACCTCGCTGCGGTATTGTCTGGATAATAAGTAGTTCATATAATCGAGAAAATCTCTTTGGGCTGAAGGACGTAGCAGTGAATAAGCATTTAACAATTCCAAATCCCTTAAAGATAAGTCTCCCTTCACCATATCACCCCTTCCATTGTGATCTAGTAAAGGAGTTCCACCCGGAATAGCCTTTATCCTCCAGTAAATTATCGTAATAATAATGGCTAATCTAAAGCTATTCGCTCGCTTTCGACAGCCCTCTTTGCTTTATTTGGAAGATTATCCTTTTCTGTGTCGAGCTAAAAATCTCCCCATTCGCTCCAAAGCCTGCTCAATATCATTTACACTGGCTGCATAACAGCATCTGACATGATCATCACCTGTTCTGCCAAAGGCACTTCCCGGTACCACCGCCACCTTTTCTTCCATTAGGAGTTTTTCGCTGAATTCTTCGCTGTTCATGCCGGTTAAAGCAATGGACGGAAATGCATAAAAGGCGCCCTGAGGCTCAAAGCATTCCATTCCAATCTCCCGTAAACCAGCTAGAATTATTTTTCGGCGATAGTTGTAATTCTCCACCATTTTTCTCATTTCGCTCTCCCCATGACGCAAAGCTTCCAGGGCGGCTTGTTGGGCCATAATGGGAGCACACATAATGGTATACTGGTGTATTTTATTCATGGCAGCAATTAGATCCGGATGGCCACAGGCATAACCAATACGCCATCCAGTCATGGCAAAGGCTTTGGAGAAACCATTAAAAACAATAGTACGGTCTTTCATTCCCGGCAAAGCAGCTATGGAAACGTGTTTGCCGTTATAGGTCAGTTCTGAATATATTTCATCTGATATAACTATTAGGTCATTCTTTATGATTAGGTCTACCAAAGCTTGCAGGTCCTCCTGCTTCATAATCCCCCCGGTAGGATTGTTGGGATAAGTCAGTATCAATACTTTACTCTTGGGGGTAATGCATTTTTCCAGTATATCAGGTCTCAAGCGGTATTCATCTTCCACAAAGGTGTCCACCGCCACTGGAACCCCATAAGCCAGTGAAGTTCCGGGGGCATAGGATACATATGAAGGCCCAGGGACCAAAACCTCATCACCGGGTTCAATAATAGCCCTTAAAGCCAGGTCTACCGCCTCACTAACCCCTACTGTAACCAGGATTTCCTTTTCCGGTGAATAAGTAACCCCGATATGCTTGCGCATATATAGAGCAATTTCTTCCCTCAGTTCTATTAAGCCCTGATTGGAAGTATACATGGTATAACCCTGTTCCAGGCTGTAGAAGCAGGCTTCCCTTATATGCCAGGGAGTAACAAAATCTGGCTCTCCTACCCCCAGGGATATAACCCCTCCCATCTGGGAGACCAGGTCGAAAAACTTCCTGATTCCGGAGGGAGGGATGGTCTGTACGGTTTTGGATACGTATTTTCTCATATCATTCACGGACTGATCACCAACCTTCTATCTTCCTGGGGTTTTTCAAAAATAAAATTATCCTGTTTATAGCGCTTGAGTATAAAATGGGTGGTTGTACTCTGTACCTCATCCAGGGTCGATAGCTTGTGGGAGACAAAAAGGGCAATATCTTTCAGGCTCTCGGCAGCCACCACAACCGACAAATCATAGGCACCACTCATTAAATATACTGATCTGACTTCGGGAAAGCGGCTTATCCTTTCCGCCACCGCATTAAATCCTACCTCACGGGCAGGGGTGACCTTCACATCAATCATGGCCTCCACCCCGTTTTCTCCAAAACGGTCCCAATTAATAACCGTATTATAACCCAGAATGAATTTCTCCTTTTCCAGGTAACTCAGCACTTCCTGGACTTTGTCTTCGTCTGTGTCCAGCATAGTTGCTATAGCCTTGGGACTAATTTTGGCATCGTGTTCCAGAATTTTTAGAATTTTTTTGGCCAATTCCATCTTTTAAGCCCCCTTGTTAATAATATTCATAGTCATAATAAAAAAACCCTCATCCCTGAAAGGGACGAGAGTCTGTTTTCCCGCGGTACCACCCTAATTGCATCTAATGCCTCTTCTACTAACGATAACGGTATTAGCAACCGTAAGGCTTATTGCTTCCTAAGCATTCACCATCGCTCCCAGGTGGCTTTCCCGGTGGGCCTGCTCCCGGTTCGCAGCAATCCCGGTTCTCTGCCAGCAGGCTTTAAGGTACTCTTCTGATCATCGCTTTGCAAATATGAGTTTTAAACAATCCTATCACTACCAGCAATCCACGTCAAGGCGAAATTTATGGATAAATGATTGACGGGTAAACTTTTCCTGAACTATTTTTTCTCTTACTGCATATCTATAGTTTTATCTGGAGGTGGTTATTATGTATCCTATATCTAATTTGAGCCGGAAAGAGCTTAACGTAGCCCGCAAAATTGACGAATACTTTAAACCCGATCACATGAGTTTCCAGGAAAAACTATTTAATGCTTTGCTAATTGCCCAGCACGAACTGGAAGCCGAGTATTACGGTGATGAGTTTGAAAAAAACCGGATACTGGAGTTTCGAGATACCCTGCTGTTGCTCCTCAATAAAATTACCCAGAAATAACTATACTCATGTAGCGGGCTGGGCCTACTGGAAGAGTGTGAACTTTTTCTTTAACCACCTGTATTCCAGCAGGTAACCAGCCAGCATCAACAAAAATATCCCCATTCCCAAGACCCGCTGCCAATTTATCCTGGATTCCAGACTGTTGATAATCTTCTCTCTCTCTCCCGCGAACTCGAAAATATTCTGCCTCTCTTCCTTTATAGCGGTCATCTGATGAATAGTCCGGTACAATTCATCCTGCATATCATAATAGCGGGTGAATTGCAAAATTCTCTCTTTTTTCAGATCCGCGGTCCATTTGACATAAACGTATTCTCTATCCTCTTGTCTCACCGTCATGGCATCGTATATAGGAATACCAATGGAAGAAGCCGGAGCATTAACCCCCATAAAGCTGCATATAGTGGCAACGGTATCCAGTACTATGCTGGAAGAAGTCTTGACACCGCTGCGACACCCGGGACCCCGGATTATCATAGGCACATAATCGCTGGGAGATGTACTGCGGGCTGAGGTTATGATTATCAAGGAATCCTGGTACATATTATGATTCTTCAGCTCACTTATCAATTGCCCCAGCTTACTGTCAAAGGTCATCAAAGCAGAATAATACTGGTTATCATCCAAAGCCAACAGAGCTTCCAGGCTGTCATTAAGGTAAAGAAAAGAAAAGAAAGGCATTTGTTCCGGTATATTCTGTATCAATCGAGAAAAAGCTTCCTGATCCAGGCTAGAGGGGGGCAAAGCGATGTATTGGTCTTGCCCATAGTTAAAAACCTGAAGTTTGCCTCCGGAACCATCGATAAGCTGAAAAGTCCGGCCATGTTTCTTTAACAAGGCCAATAAGGACTCCACTTGGATTTTGCTTTCACTATTATAATAGCCATGGTCCTCCGGCAGGGCACCAGTCAACAATGAGGCCAAAGCAGCTTCACTGGAATCTGTTCTTATGGCCAGGCACTTTTCATCCATAAGACCTTCCGCTGCTATCTGACGCAAGTTGTGCATAGGAGTGCTGATATAAGCTTCATAGTTCAAGCCTTCAACATTTATCAGTATTATCCTTTGCAGCTCTTCAGCCGCCAGTACAGAAGGCTTTATCTGGCCTAATCCGAAAGTGAATAAAGCAATGCAAATCAGCAGGCACAGCCATCTCATCACTAAGCTCTCCCTTTTTCCGCTTTATGTTAATGTATATTGAGTATTAGACTCTAATATGCTTAAGATCAGAATCTGCCGCTGCGCAAGATAGAGTAGGCCAGGAACAAGCCCAACAATAAAGCCAAAATAAACCCCAACTCAGCTATGGGAAGGCGAGATAATAAACTGCTTCCACTCAGGTTAGCAAACATAGAAGTGCCAATAATAAGACTGGCCAGTATAATAGCCAGGGAAAGACGATTAGATATTAAATCCAATTTTATCCCCAGTTTCTCCACCCGCGAGTCTTCTACTCTAATAGTGATTTGTCCCTCATGTAGTTTCTTTAAGATACTGCTAATATCCTGGGGCAATCTGCGAGCAATATGGGTATAGTCCAAGAGCAATTCTCCCAGTTCCCTTTTAATCCTGGGGCCTGCTAACCTGGCCTTTACCGCTTTTTTGCCATAGGGTACGGCAATATCAACCAGGCTCAGGGTTGGGTCCAGGCCGGCTATGGTGCTTTCAATGGTCATTAACATCTTAATTAACAATGATAGCTGGGCTGGTAATCGAACCCGGTATTGGGCTGACAGGTCCAGCAGTTCCCGTAAAGCCTCAGCTACATTTATTTGAGATAAGGGCAGGCCGTAATACTTGCGGGAGAGATTGGCTACATCCCGTCTCAATTCTTCGGGACTGATCTGCTGGGTATTATCGGCTATATCCAACAAAGATCGGGTTACCCCCATAACATCATGCTTCATCATTCCTATTAAGAGGGTCGTATATCTATCCCGATCATATTCCTCGATTATTCCTACTTGACCGAAATCGTAAAAAATAATTCTCTCCCCTTCCCCTACTGCCATATTGCCGGGATGGGGGTCAGCATGGAAAAAACCATGTTCATAGATCTGGTGATAAAGGGCTTTGACTATATGGGATGCTATCCGACCAGTATCATATTGTTGCTGTTTAAGGCGGGCCAGATCAGATATCTTTACTCCTTCCACGTATTCCATGGTTAATACCCGTTGGCCAGAGTATTCCCAGAAAACCTTAGGAATGATTACCGTATCAATGTCTTTAAAGTTAGCATAGAAAATTTCTATATTCCTGGCCTCTTTTTGGAAATCCAGTTCATTTACCAGGGCCTGACCTAATTCATCTACAATTTCACTGAATTTATAAAAGCGTATCCACTCGCTTCTTCGCTCCAGCCATACGGAAATCTCTCGCAGTATTTCCAGGTCAGTTTTGATCCTATCGTCTATTCCCGGTCTTTTCACTTTAACCACTACCCGGATTCCGGAGCTCAAAACCCCCTCATGTACTTGCCCTATGGAGGCAGCAGCCATAGGCTGGGGATTAAAAAAGCTGAAGTCCTGCTTCAGATCTATCCCCTCTTCAGCTAAAATGGCTTGTACTTGTTCCAGGGGAAAGGAAGGTACCTGGTCCTGTAGATGCTCCAGTTCTTCTATAAACTCAGGATTTAACCAATCCGCTCTGGTACTTAAGAGCTGCCCCATTTTTATATAGGTGGGTCCCAGTTCTTCAAAAGCGTTCCTTAAGCGACGAGCGGCACTTTTTCGCCGTCCCCGTTGATCCACGGGATCAGTTTTTTGACCCAGGCGAAAAAAAGGCAGGTTTAAGTAATCATAAGCTGAGGCAAAGCCATATTTAATAAAAACATTGGCTACTTCACGGTAGCGGGGCAAGTGTTTTACCGTATTTATCGAACGGTTTAGCAGCATCAACCTTCTCCTTGCTTGATTGCTAAGGAATGGGCCCTAGGAACAGACCGGCCCCACTAGGACAATTTAGCTTCCAAGTCCTTGAGTTTTTTCTTTATTTGATCTATTTCTGATTGGTTGCTGACAAATAAATCCTTTATTTCCTTTATTTCATCCCGGATTAGCTTCCTAAGTTCTTCTTGTTCTTCCTCTCCTCGCTTTACCGCATCATCTATAAATTTGCGGGCTTCATCCTTGCTCATCTCACCTTTTTCTACCATTTCATGATAGATCTTCTCCGCCTTTTCCCGGCTCAGACTGATAACCCCTAAACCAAAATAGATTGCTTTTCTCATCATTTTCCTTTTACCTCCTTGCTTTATTGGATCTATTCTTAGCCATATCAACCAAAGTTATTCCAGATCCCGGGTAGTTGACATCCTTTTTAGTATATGCTATATAAATGGTAAATTAGCACTCAAGGGGCGAGAGTGCTAATAATAGGTGAAGGATTCATTAAACATGTCTGGATTAGTACCTTTCAACAGGAATAGTTTGAGCTATAGTATGAGCTTCAGTACTTCTGCTTTGGAGGACTTATACCACATGTTTGATGGCTTTTTAGCCCCATGCTGTTGAGTTCATCTCCTGATTCAAACTTAAGCCAGCTGTGGCTGCGCCCCAGGAGGACGTGGTTTTACTATTAAAAGGGAGCGTAAGATATGGCAAAAAAACAATTTAAAGCAGAATCCAAACGACTTCTGAATTTAATGATCAATTCTATTTACACTCACCGGGAAATCTTTCTGCGGGAGCTGATTTCCAATGCCAGTGATGCCATGGACAAAATCTATTACAAAGCTTTAAGCGATGAGTCCATTGCTTTTAACCCCAGTGATTATTACATTAAAATAACTACCGACAAGGAAAATCGTATATTAACCATATCCGATACTGGTATCGGCATGACTAAAGAAGAATTGGATGATAACCTGGGGGTCATTGCAAAAAGCGGATCTATGGCTTTCAAGGAAGAGCATGAAATTAAAGATGGCTACGACATCATAGGCCAGTTTGGGGTGGGATTCTACTCCGCTTTTATGGTAGCTGACGAAGTTACTGTAATTACCAAAGCCTTTGGTAGCGATAAAGCCTATAAATGGCATTCCCAAGGAGCCGACGGCTATCGTATACAAGAATGGGAAAAAGATTCCTATGGCACCGATATAATATTAAAGATTAAAGAAAAAACCGAAGAGGAAGATTATGATCAATTCCTGGAGAACTATCGCCTGAAAGCTATTATCAAAAAGTATTCGGATTTCATCCGTTATCCCATTAAGATGGACTTTACTTCCCGGCGCTTAAAAGAAGGCAGTGAAGACGAATATGAAGAATTTATTGAAGAGCGAATAGTCAACTCCATGGTTCCAATCTGGAAGAAGAACAAAAACGAACTCAGCCCGGAAGATTACGATAACTTTTATCGCGAAAAACGCTATGGCTTTGATAACCCCTTAAAACATATTCATATCAGTGCTGAAGGAGCAGTAAGCTACAATGCCATCCTCTTCATCCCTGAAAAAATGCCTTTTGATTTCTATACCCGGGAGTATGAAAAGGGCCTGGAACTATACTCCAGCGGAGTCTTGATTATGGACAAATGCCCGGATTTGCTGCCGGACTTCTTCAGCTTTGTCAAAGGAATGGTGGATTCCGAAGATCTTTCCCTAAATATCTCCCGGGAGATGCTGCAACACGACCGGCAGCTTAAAATAATTGCCAAAAACATAAAAAACCGCATCAAAACAGAATTAAGCAATATGCTAAAAGATGAGCGGGAAAAATACGAACAATTCTATAAGTCCTTCGGTCGCCAGCTCAAGTACGGTATCTATGAAGGCTTCGGTATGAACAAGGAAATGCTGCAGGACCTTCTGCTCTTCTATTCATCCCGGGAAAGGAAAATGGTCACCCTGTCCGAATATGTAAGCCGGATGCCGGAAGATCAGAAATACATCTATTATGCAGCCGGCGAGTCCATCGAACGAATAGACAAAATGCCTCAGACCGAACTAATTACCGACAAGGGCTATGAAATACTATACTTTACCGAAGATGTGGACGAATTTGCCATCAGAATGCTGATGAACTACCAGGAAAAAGAGTTTAAATCCGTATCCAGCGGGGATCTGGGTATAGATCCGGATACAGATAAGGAAAACCAGGACCTGGAGGAGAAGGATAAAGAGCTCTTCCAATACATGAAAAATGTACTGGGAGACAAGGTTAAAGATGTAAGGGCTTCCAAACGGCTTAAAAACCACCCGGTATGCCTGGCCAATGAAGGCGATCTGACCATAGAAATGGAGAAGATCCTCAATGCCATACCTACTGATCAAAAAATCAAGGCTGAACGGATTTTAGAAATCAATAACAATCATGAGGTGTTCCAGTCCCTCAGGGAAGCCTTTGCCAATGATAAAGAAAAGCTTGATCTGTACACCCATCTACTCTACAATCAAGCCCTGATGATAGAGGGATTGCCCCTGGAGGATCCCCTGGAATTCAGCAATAATATTTGCAGCATAATGAAATAATGGACAGCAGGAATCTCCCCTGATCTCATCAGTACCGTTTCCTTGGCTATGGATGTCATCCATTCATGGCTAAAAAACAGGCAGGCCCGGCCAAAACATTATAAGCACCTTAAGTGACCGGGCAGGCTTTGCCTTTCCGCATGCATTTGGAGAGTGCCAAGCTAAAAAAATTGTTTATTCATAAAGCCTATGTCTTGATTTATCGGCCCACAGGAGGTATAATAACTTTCGTGACAAGAAACGGGCCATTAGCTCAATTAGGCAGAGCAGCTGACTCTTAATCAGAAGGTTGAAGGTTCGATTCCTTCATGGCCCACCAACTAGAATAAAGTAACCGCGCGGGTTGGCGCGGTTTTTTTGTGTTTCTGTTTTGAACTTGTTGTTTTTCAAAAAGAGGTGGCAAACAAGGGCATAAGAACTGATATATAGTTTTTGTGTAACGCGGCTCCACTTAGCTTTATAGGAGATCCAGAAGCTTTGTTTTTTCCGCTCGTAAAAAACAATCTCGCTTTCAGAACTAATAGCCTGAAAACGGGGTTTGTCTGCAATATAGCCGACGCTTACCGTCTCCTTAACACCTTACTTATATCCCTAAACTGCTCAGCATTTTAGCAGTCATGGTGGCAGCTTCGGCTCGGGTGGCGTTCTCACTTGGAGCAAAGCTGCGGTTCGGTTTACCGGTTATTATCCCAGCGTCGGCCGCTACTTTTATGTATGGTGCTGCCCAGGCTGGGATTGTAGCTGCATCGGTAAAGTTTAGCTGCGCACCGGCTGGTGCTTGCTCCTGCATGGCCCTAACGATCATTACTGCTATCTCGGCGCGGGTAATGTTGGCACTGGCTCGGAAGGTCTTATCTTCGTAACCGTTAATGATTCCAGCCTGTACTGCAGCGGCAATATAAGGGCGGGACCATGCGGGAATCTCTTTTTGGTCCGCAAAGTTCAGTTCTGGTTCATCGGTCAAAGGCAGGCTTAAAGCCAAGGCAATGACTTTGGCAAATTCCGCCCGGCTTATATTTTTTTCCGGCTTAAAGGTACCATCGGCATAGCCATTTATGACCTTCATTCCTACCAGGCGGTTGATATAGGAGCTTGCCCAGTGGGCCTGGATATCTTTTAATGAAGGCAAGTCTGACTCCATGACCCCAGAGGCGGTGGTATGGGGAATATTGACGGTGATGTTTCCGGCTGAAGGTCCGGCTGTTCCTGAACTATTGCTGCTATTGCCCGTTCCAGAGCCGCTTTCCGAATTTCCTGATGAACCAGTATTGTCTTGTTCACCTGGTGGAGGAGCGGCAGTGTTAATGATACTGCCGTGCGTTACACTGGCAGCAATCTGTTGCAATGATGCATTGGTAATAGTGAGGTCGCTTATGGTAAGGGCGGAACTACCTGGCCCTATTATTTTAAAGCTAACGGAAAAGAGCTCTCCCCCGGTGCTTGTTCCGGTAGAGGAGGCCCACACTACCCGCACTGCATTTTTTCCTGCCTTTTGGTAGCCCAGGTTGGAAACAAATTGCCCTTTGGCCGCTGTCCCCCTGGTAGCCTGCACAGGGCTGACTACTTGCGGGTCATAGAAGAGGTTAAGTGAGCCACCTGCCATTCCAGACGGGTTCTCAATGGATACCGTTATGTTGACTTCCTCCCCAGTTTCTCCCTGGGCGCTGCTGACAGTAACCCGGCAATTGTCGGCTGCCAGGGCCGGGACTGCTGTCAGTAACAGGCCCAGGCAGAGCAAGCAGCTAAGGAATATCTTTAATGGTCTCTTTCCATGAATCTTCAATTTGACACTCCCCCTTTTCTTCATATCGGTTTTTGCAGCTACAACTTGAGTTATTTTTCATTGGCCCACCTCCTTGACCTACCTGCCTACAGGCATAGTCCGGATCTTGCGGCAACCGGGGCGATTATAGCCCGCACCAGCAGTTTAGCAGTCTTAGCTTCCGCGATACAGGCTGTGTTGGGAGTTGAGTTTTTTTGAAGTCTACAAATTCCTTCCCGGCACAAATATTATCTATTATCAATTATAATTATTAATTCTCCGGAATCATCGGGGTTCCCCCGCCCCCACCTGGAAGCGGGGTTATGGGGAAGAAGTCTATCAGGTGTACCACTTTGCGCAGAATCAGGATGGCATCCTGGTAGTTGACAATCTGCTCGCCCTCTGGGGTGAGATCACCGTTAACATTGGCGGCCAGTTCCTGGGATGGGGCAAGCTCAATGAGCCCGGCATCATAGCGCAGAGCCAGTATAGCATCACCCACGTCGACCACTCCGTTGTTATTAATGTCCCCATGCAGCACCCCTATGGTAATCACTCCCTCTTCAGTCAGACAGGGAATACCCTCCGGGCTACCATCAGAAAGCACGATCCCGTTGCTATCTTCGGTGGGGGTGATCCAAATGTGGCTGAAATCACCGTAAGCCCCAATCAGGCGGAATTTAATAGTGCAGAAGGTAGATGAAAGTTGATCCTGAGAGGCAATGGCAATATAGGCAAAACCCGTTTGAGCCTGGGTTACGTCACGGATGACATTGGTCTCCAAGTTCAGCTGCCCACCCCCGGAAGTAATTTCCCAAAGTGGGTTCCCCTCGTTATCAAATAACGGACTGCCGGTAGCACCGGTCTGTTGCACGATTTCTACCACTGCCGGGTTATAGTGTAATTTAAATTGCGCGCCCTTGGCCCCGGCAACGTAGTCCGAGCCTATGGAAATCTCTACAATTGAGCCAACCGCCCCATTAGCACTGCTGACTTTTACCACAGGAGTATTCATAGGCTCCAAAGTAAAGTCTATGTCATCAGTGACAGTATTTAGGCTGACTTCCACCGGCTGGGCTTGCTCCGGTATTCCACTTCCGCCGGCGCTGTTATACCATTCATCCATATACGGCCAGCCATTGGCGCTGGGCACGGCTTTTACGCGATAAGATCCTGCCGGGACAATTAGACTGAAAAAACCGTTTTCGTCAGTTTCAGTCCCATCCCCCCAAATACCAGTGGAATAGTCTTGGGCGTAAACATGAACTCCGGCCATAGGGGTTTCTCCATCCCCAAGCAGCACCTGCCCGCTGATTCCTCCCCCGGATTGCAGGGTAAAGTCGATGTTATCATAAGAATATACAGCCGGCCCCAGTTCTATTATATCGGCATCTTCCCGGGCGCTGTGACCGTCATAATAGCTGCGCAGCCAAAAGCTGTCGGCAGGTGACCAGCGTCCCCCGCTGGGGCACATTACTAAATAATAACCATAGGGCAGACCACTTATAGTATAGCTGCCATCTAATTCGCTCCTGCTCCCATTGCACCACTCATCCAGGCAGGCATCCAGACTAATATCGGCCAGCCCATTTCCGTTCATATCTACGACCCGGCCGGAAATCCACCCTCCCGGAGGCAAAATGAAATCTATACCGGATACATTGGCAGAAACATCTACTATTTCCATGGCATTATCGAAAATACTTCCCCCGGCATGGTTATACCAGACAGCAGCATAGGGCTGCCCTGCAAATGGCAGTGCGTGTATCCGGTATTCTCCGGCGGGTACCACCAGGCTATAATAGCCCTCATCATCGGTTTCGGTTCCGCTGGTCCACTGGTCAGTCAGTTCATTTTCTGTATAAACATGAAGGTTTTCAATACCCTTCCCCTGCTGGTCAGTAACCTGTCCGCTTATGAAAAAACCTCCCTGCAAGCGAAAATTGATATTCTCGGTGCCAGCCCCGGTATTGACTGTAACCGGTTCAGCCAGTTCATAATCCGTGGTACCCCCGGCCGCATTATACCAGGCATCTATAAAGGGTTGGTGGTTTTGGGAAGACTGAGCTCTGACCCGGTATTTCCCCACCGGTAATATCAATCTATACAGCCCATTATCATCAGTATCGGTGCCGGCTATCCAATAACCAGTTTCATAATCAACCGCAAACACATGTAAACTGGCAATAGGATTGTCACCATCGGCAGTCATTACATAGCCGGAGATTACCCCGGCCGGGCTCAGGACCAAATCTATTCCATTTATACTGGCCCCGTTGACCGTAATAATATCAGCTTCATCCCAGCTTGATTTGCCGTCATAAAAGGTTTGCGCCCAGTAATTATCGTTGGGCATCCACCGTCCGGGGGCCCACACCTTGTATTGGCCATAGCGGAGTCCGGTAAGGATGTAACTGCCATCAGGTCCGGTCTCAGCCCCGGTTCCAACCCCGCCATTCTGCTGAAGCCATTCCCCAACTACACCTATTCCCGCCAAACCATTGCCGGCTGCATCTGTTACCAAGCCGGAAATACAAGCACCCGGTTCCAGGAAAAAGGGTTCCAGGGTAACGCTTTGACCCTCACTTAGCGTAACCGGGATTAGTTCCTGGCGGACAAAGGTTCCCCCCTGGCCATCATACCAGGACCGAGCATATGGGAAATCCGTCCCCGGTTCAACCACTACCTGGTAGGTCCCCGGAGAAACCTCCAGTCTAAACTCCCCGTCGGAATCTGTAAATGTTTGGCTTACAAAATCAGTGGTTTCAAAGTCTTGAACCACAACTTGTATATTTGCTACCGGTTCGTCAATGTAGTTTACTTTACCGTTAATAAAACTTCCGCCCTCCATCACTTGCAGGGAAAAGGATTCACTGCTGGGTAAATAAGCTAAAGCATCTCCATCAGCATCGACACTGACGGTAATAGAGTAATTACCCGCCGCAGGCATGGTCTGGGCGGCCTGGCCAATCTGAATAGCTTCACCGGCAGAAAGGTATATATCCTTTATAGTCACCCGGTCACCATCATCACTGATCTCGTCGGCGGTTAGATCGCGCCAATTGCTTTCCCCCAGTTTAACCGCATTGTAAACAGAAAAGCTGGTAAATTCCGAAGTAATAGTAAATGTACCATTGCTCAGGTTTTGTCCGCAGGTGTAGGTATATACAACATCCTGATCGCTCTGGCCGGCGGTGGGCGGGTCCGGGTATATTGCCAGGGTACCCGGAGTTGTCGGGGTAACAATTGGGTCCGTAAGGAAGACTGTTTTTTGCTCCTCACCGGTACCCGGCGAAGCCGCCCATTTCTGCCCTTCCCCGTCGGCATCGCTTTGGGCCCACACTGTATATTGGCCTGCGGAGGGCAGAGTCCTTCCAGGCTGAATGACAGCAATAGTATCCCCGGCATTCAGAGTAAGACCATTAATGGTAATGGTTTGGCCGTCCCCGCTGATTTCCTGGTTGAGTGAAGCTTCGGGGGGATGGTTGTTGATAAGAAGTTCATCAAATTGGTTGAAGGTGGTAAGCTCCGAATGTATTTCCACACTACCGTTGTCCAAAGCCTGGCCGGTAGTATAGGTATAACTAACATCGTAATCGCTCTGACCGGCAGTAGCCTGGATAGGGTCAACACCTAGGGTACCCGGTATGGGCTGGGAGGATTGGCGGTAAGCAAGACTGTAAAACTAAAATTATATTTGTTGTTCTCCATATAATCTTGAGCCGGTTCTCCTACTATTTCAAGATTACTATACCCATCGATGGGCAAATACTCCATACGGAAGCCACCCCCGACCCCTCCGGTAAACTCATCATAGAAGGTTGGGTTGGCATTAGGCTCTAAATCTCCCTCAGCATAGGAAGTTATGAACCAGCTTTCAATCCACCCGGGCGTAGGATTGAGTTCACTATCCGCCACATTTACCAGGTGGTTGCTGGACAGCAGGACATTCTCGTTCACCTTTAAGGTTAATTCGGGATCTTGGGTGCCAACCCACTCTTCATGCCAGAACCAGTCAGAAAAGTCTCCATTATAATAATAGTAAGTATTATCATAGTCTAAAAACCGGTTGGACATAGTCAAGTGAATATTCTCCAGAGGAACATTTTCCAAACTGGGCAACCCACTTACCTCGGTAGCGGTGCACACTATATCGTTCAAGGTCAAAAAGCCAAAAAAGTAGTGCTGATAATACTGCGGGTCGAAGCGTTGTACTGGATATTGCCCCAGTTGTTCGCCGAAAAAGCTGCCGGTGAAAGTTCCGGTGAATACAATATAGGGTTGCCCGTTAAGGGCGGGGCGTTCAAGATTTACCTGGGGAGTGCGGGTAATCAGTAAGGCATATTCTTGTTCATCACTATCGCTACCCAGAGCATTTGTGGCATAGGTGTCAATTTCGTATTGAGTGGTACCTATACTCAGGTCAACACTTACAGGTGGAGTTTGGGAACTCAAATCGTGGTTATCATAAATTGCTGGTCGTTCTATCCTGGCATTCCCGTCCTTCGCAGTGCTTTCCAATCGAAATACCGTACAATCGATATATTCCTGGACCGGAACCAATTTAATTGTTACCTGGGCAGCATTATTGGGAACCATACAGTGCATAATTTGTGAACCAGGAGTAAAAGACTGTTCCCCCGTACCCCAGTTAACAACAATCTCAGAAAGACTCGCATCAGCATAATCGAAGCCATAAACCGGTGCAGGCGGGGCTAGTCCTAAAAGGAAAAACCATACGCCCAGAAACAAATAATACCACCAATAGCGGAAAACCAAAGAACCTATTTTTTTCATCCGACACTCCCCCTTACAATTTATCCGGCAGCACTATTGGTAGATTATTCTTGCCTCTGATAATAAATACCTTCCAGATGGAAGACTCAGCAAAAATTTTTTCTAGCCAGTACTACTGGCCCCCCCTTGACACCGCCAGCAACGCAAAATCGGGTAGGAGGCTCCCTATTATTTGAGTAGCCGCCCCCCACAACCACCGTACGTAGCGTTCGGAAGCACACCCTTATTCCGAAATAAAGGCCATAGCACATTTTCCCATTTGAAAGTCTTTAGGGCAACACATATAATGAACGCAGTTCATTAAAAGAAGGTTATTTTATGCCCAAATTAATTGAGGATCCAAAAAATCAGATCCTGGAACAAGCCAGAACGATTCTGGAAAAGGAAGGCTGTGCCAAGCTTAATATAAGGCAAATTGCTAAACTCAGCGGGATATCAGTGGGAACGGTTTATAATTACTTCCCTACCAAAAAGGATCTGGTAATTTTTTTAATGATTGAGCATTGGGATCGTTATTATAATAGGCTGGATGTAAACAGTAAGAAAACCAGGATGATCAGAACATCAAGACCCAAATTGAAATAATTCTTTGGCATTTAAATCACCTCACCCATAATTATGTGCGGTTTTGCTGAAAAGATTCTGAATAGAGATTTCCTATGAATTTAGTGTTACAACTCCTTTCGCATATAAATCACGTTTTTTGACGGATTTTCATAATAAGGTCCGATTTCATAAAACCCGGGTTTCTTATATAGATTAACTGCACTTTCCAAATCTATGAGAGTATCAAGCACCATGTATTCAACTAAAATGATACTACTCCATACCAGCCGTTGGTTGTAGCGTCGAACACATAATTATCTGTACTTGAGGCAAGGGCAGTTGTGACTGCTTCAAAGTCTCCGGCCGTAAGTTCGCCGACAGCCCATTTGACGATAGCCACACCGGAATCAGAGTCCGCGACCGTGGCTGTAATCATTACGTCACTGTTGGTCCAGCCTGTCGTGGCTTACTCCCCTTTTAAGAGCAAAGCCCGGCCGTATATGATATTGTAAAAGGCTCTAGCCGGAAAAAAGAGGCGGTTGGAGCTGAAATCGCCCTCTGTCAGCCATGCCGGGATCTTGCTGCTTTGCTGCAGGCAGGCGTTAATGAACCCCTGACACAAGTCAACGGTATGAATAAGGATGTACAACCGGTTTTTTTCAACCGTTTGGTGGATCTTCCCGGTTAGATCCAAAACCCGTTTATAATCGCCCCGTGTGAGGGCTATACGGGCCTGAAGGAAAAGCGCGCATAGCATCATGTTGGGCTGATAAATAAAACAACTGTACTTAGTCTTTTGGTGGGTATAGGTGAATTTGATGTCGGTATGTCATCTATTGTGACGAAATGCTTTATCACACTATTGATGTGAATTATTGATGTGAATTCATTTTTCCATTCAGTGAGGGCGAAGCTACTCTCCGTCATTATACTGCCTAATAACTTTATCCAATGCATTAACATAGTCTATAAACTCTTTTTTCCCTTTCCCGGTCAGGTTATATCTGGTTCGAGGTTTATTGCTGA
>JAAYNQ010000176.1 GCA_012520725.1 Syntrophomonadaceae bacterium
TAGGTAGCCAGTTAAATTCTGATTTCATCAGAGTTCACAGAGCGTTTATTGTGAATAAAAAGCAAATCAAAAGTGTAACACAAATTAGTGACCGAACTTATGAAATTGAACTTCAAGGTTGTTCACAAAAAGTTCCTATGAGCAGATCTGCTTACAGCAAGCATAAACGGCTGTTTAGATAAATTGACCGCAAGCAAGGAGACGAAAAACAGAGATTATCCTGGCTTATTAAATGCTAACCTCCTGCGAAGTTTTTATGACCCACCTTCTCGAAAGTCGGCAGCCCATTCATTATGTCTACCTCAACTTGAACGGTATTGGCTTCAATCCCAGTAAGAACCAGAGTATTTACTGATGCCAGCATCATATTCTCTCTTTCGCCTTAAATGGGGTTATATTTCGAGAAAAACCAATATATTCCTGCTTTTGGACATAATGTAAGTGATTGCGCCAAGTTGAAGGATGCACTGATGGGAATGATAATACTCCTGAAGCATTTATCCATGGG
This sequence comes from Syntrophomonadaceae bacterium, assembly GCA_012520725.1. GTDB lineage: Bacteria > Bacillota > Syntrophomonadia > Syntrophomonadales > Syntrophomonadaceae > JAAYJK01. The sequence continues at coordinate 509 of JAAYNQ010000176.1, forward strand.
TAAAACCAAAGTCAGAATAATGGCCAAGCTCGGTTTGGTAGCCCTCACTCGATTCTATTGCTAGATGCATTACTATTTAATCTGGGTTCGCTACTAATATGGCCGATTTACCAAGCTGTTTAGCTCCACTTTTTGCCGTTCTTGGTAATAAGGCATGAGAACATACGGTTGATCCCAAAGGTAAAACTGTTGTTACTTAAATGACTCGCGTTAGAAAGAAACGATTTAATACAGACTCCTTGATAATGGTAGCGTATCAATCTAATCTCCTTCCTATCGTTAATCATTCATGCTCATCCTTATTAGTGCTTAAGCAAGTTTTTATTGTTGGTTCTATATGGTGTTGTTAATTTTAATTCAAACACAGATGTTTGAGGCAAAAGCCTCGAGCGGCACTAAACCAGTTACCAAATTCAATAGCCTCTATCTGGTATATATCACCCACCAGAATTAACAAAGAAAACGTAGCTTTTTTTAAGATATCTATCATATCTCCGTTGTTTACTGTGCTATATTCATCAGTTACTAAAATGTCATACTCTGTTCTTATATTCCTCGTTTTCGAAAACTTTGTGGTAGTCATAAATTCGCAATTTGAGGCATCAACCCTGCGTTTAAGATTGTCTACTGCCGGATTTGTTAACTACAGCCGGTGGGTTCCTGTATTATAATTTAACCAGTGCTTTCGGTAAAATATAAATAGTTTTCAAAAGTCGGAGCCAAAGTCTTATATATTCCGCCGCAGCCTATTTCCTGATTGAGATAATCTCGAAAAAAGAATAAAAAATCCTGGTTCTCTAACCAGGGATGTTTTCTTGACGTTTTTGTTTCCTACCTTCTTGGTGATAGGTAGGTTTGACTACACAGAATGAGTATAATTACACACCTTATTGGTGTTTGGCGAATAATAGGTTGGTTTTATCCTGAAATAACATTCGCACCTGCCAGTATTTCCTGGAATTTTGTTGTCAAGACGCGAAATACCAAATGGATATTCGGTACAGCAGTAAAATATGTTTTCTGATATTAAGGAATTAATGAGCAAGGAATAAAACAAGGGTATTGGGAAAAATAAATATATTTGTTTTTCTTGTCTTCTTCCGTCCTTAATTACTGAACTTATGCTTTTTTAAGACTGCGCAACAACACATAACATGGCAATAAAGCCCAGAGAACGATTAAAATAGCAGCACCGATTTCATTGCGAAACACATAAGTCGCATAGCTCATTATGAACATACCCCCTATAACCCAGACAGCTAAATTACTATAATCAATTGTCCACCGGCCGGTATGTTTTTTCTGCTTGATCAGATGTACCAATAAATCTATGACCAATCCTATTATTACCAAGCTAACAATAATATTGGCATACTGGGAACTATCAATAGTTGGCAAAAGATTCCCCCCCTTTAATTAAAAAGTGATTGCTGTGATTGATGTTATGACAGAAACTGTTTTTCGCAATCATAACTAGACGCAGGAAATTCTCCCTAATTAGAAAAATTTCCTGCATGATCTGCCGATACAGAGTTATCTCCAAGTTACTCTAATATAATTATAATCTATCCCATCTCCGCCTGCAGCAGGAGTGAGACCACTGCACATGTCAGCTGATGATTCACTGCCAGCGGATATGTACGCAATAACTTCCATTTTCAATGCATAAGTTTTACCATTTTGCAGAGTACAATCAATATATTCATTAAAATCATCACTTCCACTATTGGGTAGGGGAGCAAAGTTAGATTCATATAAGATAGTTTTCCTAGCAACTTCCTGAGAATTAGTAACATTGTATACTATAGCATTCACAGTAACGCTCGCCCATGTTGGATAACTCATGCCCCCTAAGACATACCACGCACAATCACCATTAAAATAAATTCTTGCATTACCTGTTCCATTAACCTTTATTTGATTACCTACCCAAGCCCAAGTTGATGCAGAATGTATGTTTATTGTACTAGTATTTTCTGCAAGTGCATCCGCCCAGCCATATGAAGATGTACCCCAGTTACACCTAAAGTTCCCTGCGTCTTCATAATCATCACAGTATTCTGATTTCCCTTTACCTCCGCAATCTGCCTGCCCAAAAGTAAAAGTGGTGCCTACGTTAACATTTGTCACTGCTTTTGATTGATATGTCTCTATCCCAGCTTCATTTATTTGTTGTCTAACTTTTTTCATATCTGCTTCATATTGTGCTTCAGTTAATTCTAACCATTTTTTTGTAGGCTTGATTTGCTGGTTATTCTCACAGGATTGCTGATATATTTTTATAGACTCCTCCACCCACTCTATTTGTGGTAAGTCTTTTTCTCCAGATGCTAAGTGTTCTAGATACAGCTCCATTAGTTTGTCTTGTTCTGGTTCTATAACCGGATGAGATGCTAATGCTCTTAACGGCATTGACAGCGTAAAACATATTATCAATAAAATAATTGATGTTTTCTTTTTCATATTCATTTCCCCTCTTTCTTTCAAAAAATACTTGCCCTGCTATTACATCAGCAGAGTTCGCAAGTTTTTTTGTCTTCCGCCATGGTAAATATAATTTGGATATTCTTTTAACATAGTATTGATACGAGTAGCGTTACTTTGAAGCAATCAACATGGTTGGTACGGGTTATTCTTCAAATTCTGAAGAATCCCAGATCACTCGAAACACAGTAAGAACTGAACCGGGTATGAATTTCTTACCGTACACTGAACCCCCTAGTTTTCCAGTCCTCGATATTAGCTCTCTACTCAACTCCCCCCTTATGATAATAATCATCGCGCGTGATGATGCTTTAATTACATTTCTCCCAGATAACTCCTTCCAATATTCCCTCAAATCCCATTTCAATGGCCTGATATCCCGTTAGTAGGGTATGAGTATCCGAAAATGCGGCAGGAACTAACTGGAGTTGTTGTTATTTATATTATTAATTAGATTTTAAGGATATATCTGGTGGTATTATGTTCGCATTGCCATGGTATAGCATTCTTTTAATTTCTATACCTCAAACGTTCTTCATCCTTCTATTAGGATTTCATCTGTTCAATCTTCGGATGGATTTACGAAAATGCTTGATAGTGGCAATAGTGGTAGGTATAGTTACTTATTTGTTAAGAAGAACCTTGGTAATACCGGGGATACATACTGTATTGATAATTTTGCTGATGGTTATCTCCATCACCTTAATCAACAGGGGAAATATCTTATACAACTTCCTTGCTGTGATGCTGGGTTCAATGATATTAGGAGTCATTGAAGGGGTATGGTGTCCGCTGTTTCTAAGTCTTGTTTCTCATTCAATTAGAGATTTAGCTCTTAATCCCTGGCTTAACATAGCCTGTTTTATCCCAGTTTTATTGTTGGTTGCAGCGATTTATATACTCATACGCAGGCACGACTTTTATATCTATAACCTTAATCAAAAGGGTGCATCCAGATGAAGAGAAATCGAAGTCTGATAGTGCTGTTTACCTTGCTGACGCAATGTCTGGTTGTTATTACTATCAATCACTGCATTCTCTCCGCTCAGGAGTTGTCTACCTTAAAAGCGTTGCTTCCGTGGGTTAACTTGATTGTTGTGGCTATTCTTATTCTGACTATGCTGTCTATTAAGAGTCTTGAAGAAGAGGTGCAGAATCAAACTAAAATCAAGTTATTAAGCAAGCACATTGAGGAAATCGAATCACTTAACCTGCTCTTACTTGCTCAAAAGCATGAATACTCGCGGCATCTCCAATATCTTCAGTCTCTAGCTTATCTGGACAAAAAGGATGAGTTAATAGAGTATATCAATGCTGTGGCTAAAGACTACCGTCATACAGAAACATTGGTCAACACTGGACATCCAGCTATTACA
>JAAYNQ010000177.1 GCA_012520725.1 Syntrophomonadaceae bacterium
CCGGTTAACCGGGTGCTTATAAGCCTGGATCTGGACCTTCAAATTCTGGATTTGGCCAGGCAGGAAAAGGTAGACCTGATTGTGACCCATCACCCCCTGTTTTTTCGGGCTCCCCAAAACATTGATTTTGATCAGGCCCAGGGTGCATTGATTCAGGGCTTGATAAAATCAAATATAAGTGTGTACTCAGCCCATACCAATGTGGATGCGGGAGAGCAAGGCCTAAGTCAGGTCCTGGCAGAAAAATTAGGATTGGAGGAGATTAAGCCCCTGGACAACTACAGACAGGAGCAATTGCTTAAATTAATAGTATTCGTACCTTTTTCTCATCTTAAGGCAGTGCGGGAAGCCATGAGCCAGGCCGGAGCCGGGCATATTGGAAAATATAGTGAATGTAGCTTTAGTACCCCAGGAAAGGGAACCTTTAAGCCTGGAGCAGAAACCCGGCCCTACATTGGAGAACAGGGCCGCTTGGAGGAAGTTGATGAATACCGTTTGGAAATGGTGCTATATGAACGGGAGCTGAAAAAAGTAGTAAAGGCACTGGAGTTGGCTCACCCTTATGAAGAGGTAGCCTATGATGTATATGAGTTGAAAAATGAGTACCAAGTCTTCAGCATGGGCCGAAAAGGACGTCTGAAAGAGGCTATAAAGCTGAAGGAATTCGGCGGATTAGTTAAAAAGGTACTGAATTTGGAAAACATTAGAGTAGTGGGGAGCTTGGAAGAACGGGTAGAGAAAGTGGCGGTGGTAAGTGGGGCTGGAGCCGGCTTTATAGATATTGCAGCCAGGCAGGGTATGGATGTTTTAATAAGCGGAGATATCAAGTATCATGAAGCTAAGAATGCTCAGGCTTTAGGACTGGCATTGATTGATGCCGGTCACCAGGGTACGGAACAGATCGTCAGTTCTCTCCTGTGCCGTCTATTGGAGGAATCCTCACAAAAACAGGGATGGAAAATTACTTTTCTACCCGCTTATTCTCCTCAGGTATTTAGCAGCTTGTAGCCCTTATTTAGCCTGCTGCAGCCATTAACATCAAAGTGAGACCGAGAAATTGGGAAGGGATGAATAAAAACCAAGTATTTTTGCCAAAATGTAAATAGGAGATAAGAAAAGGTATATTTAATCATTTAAAAAAAAAAATTATTTAATTTAGCAGGAATTGCCGTTTTTTTGGGGAATGTAAGATTAGTTCAATAAAATATTAAAGGGAGGACTATGTCGTGAACAAATCGGAACTTGTCAAATCCTTGGCGGAGAAAGCGGAAATTACTCAGAAGGATGCTGCTAAAGCACTGGATGCCACTGTAGAAGTTATTCAAACAGCGCTCGCAAATGGAGATAAAGTCCAAATTATAGGTTTTGGGAGCTTCGAAGTTCGTGATCGCAAGGAAAGGAAAGTCATAAGCCCGGCAACTGGGGAAGAAATCAAAGTTCCTGCTACCAAAGTTCCAGCATTTAAGCCCGGCAAATCCCTTAAGGAAGCAGTTGCGGTGGAAAAGAAAACCGCTGCCAAAGGAAAAAAGAAAGCTAGTAAAAAGAAATAAGGACCAATAAAAAAGGGTACGCATGGCGTATCCCTTTTTTATTTGGCTGGGCCTAAACTTTAGCAGTATTAAGCCCAAAAAAATGGGCCAGGGGTTAACCCTGGCCATTCTATGAGGTGAAACTATATATTTAATAATTAACCCCTAAGCAGATCTCCGGCGATAACCATACGCTGTACTTCACCGGTGCCTTCATAAATCTGGAATATCTTAGCGTCTCTCATCAGTTTTTCTACTGGGTATTCCTTGGTATATCCATATCCGCCGAATACCTGCACTGCCTCAATAGTACACATCATAGCGGTATCCCCGGCAAAGGCTTTAGCTAAAGAGGCGGCTTTACTGAAACGGGGTACTCCCATGTCCTGTAGGGAAGAAGCTTCCAAGTAAAGCAAGCGGGAGGCTTCTATATGCATGGCCATGTCCGCCAGTTTAAACTGAATGGCCTGGAAGCTGGAAATAGGTTTGCCGAACTGGGTGCGCAGCTTGGAATATTCCAGTGATTCATCCAGTGCTCTTTGAGCCACCCCAGTAGCCATAGCCGCAATACTGGCCCGGGATATGTCCAGGGTCTTCATGACAACGTACCATCCCTGGCCTTCCTTACCCAGGAGATTCTTGGCCGGAACCCGGACATCTTCAAAGATAACTTCGGTAGTATTTGAAGTACGGATACCTAGTTTATCTTCAACTTTACCTACGCTGATACCTGGGGTATCCCTATCGATCATAAAGGCGCACATGCCCTTGTACCCCATGCTCTTGTCCAGGGTAGCCAGAAGGGTGTACTGTCCACAGATACCCCCATTGGTAATAAACTGTTTTACCCCGTTGATGATGTACTCGTCGCCTACCTTCTGGCAACGGGTACTTAAAGAGGCTGCATCGGAACCAGCGCTGGGTTCGGTCAGACAGAAAGCCCCCAGAACTCCCTCATTCTGCCGGCCAAACCACCATTTCTTCTGTTCATCATTGGCTGCCACCAGAATCGGGTCGGTGGACAACAATGCACTAGCCACCATGGTGGTACCAACACCGGCATCACCCCAGCAGATTTCTTCGGCTACAATATTCTGAGCTACATGGTCCAGACCAACTCCGCCGTATTCTTCCGGACAGGCCAGGGACATGAACCCCAGTTCCTGCATTTTCTTGATTACTTCTTCCGGATAGTAGTGGTTCTTATCCCATTCTCCAGCATATGGAGCTATTTCGTTGACTGCAAAATCATGGGCCATTTTCTTCATCATTTCTTGTTCTTCCGATAAACGAAAATCCATTAATTAATACCCCCTCTTTAATCTAAAAAGTCTTTTTCTGCTCTAGTTTTACCTAAATATCCCGGGTCCACAATGAACACATACCCGAGCCGCCTCCAACGCAGAGGGATGCTCCTCCCAGGGTCTTGTTCTGTCTTTCCAGTTCATAATAAAGAGATACTATGATACGCAGAGCAGTACATCCCACCGGATGACCCAGGGCGATTCCGGAGCCATTTAGATTGCACTTGTTCATATCCAACTCTATACCAAAATCCTCTTTCAGCATTCTGCCCACTCCTAGGAATTGAGCAGCAAAAGCCTCATTAATTTCCCAATATTCGATATCTTCAAATTTTAGCCCGGCATTTTTCAGGGACTTGGGAATAACCAGGGCCGGTCCCAGCCCCATGAGTTTGGGGTCTACGCCAGCATGGCTTATATCGATGAGCTTCATTAAGGGTTTCAGCCCTAATTCGGCAGCTTTTTCTTTGGACATGATTACAGCTGCGGCTGCCGCATCATTGATACCGGAGGCATTGGCAGCGGTGACTACTCCGCCTTTCTTGAAAGCAGGTGGCAACTTGGCCATGGCTTCCAAATTGGCGTCTGGAATCATGTGCTCATCAGTTTCATAAAATTTGCTGCCCTTTTTGCTCTTGATTTCAAAAGGAATGACCTCTCGTTTAAAGGTGCCTTCCTTAACTGCACGGGTTGCACGCTGATGGCTCATCAGGGCCAGCTCATCACACTCTTCCCGGGTAATACCATACTTCTCAGCCACGTTTTCAGCGGTGATACCCATATGACCAGGTACCATTCGGTCAAAGAGTCCATCATAAATCATGGCGTCTTCCAATTGGCCAGCATTCATCCGATACCCCATCCGGGCTTTCAGAGCCAGATAGGGGGCATTGGTCATACTTTCCACTCCGATTACCAGGGCTACATCGTTTTTACCCACCTGTATATTGCGAACGGCAATCTCTAACGCCCTCATTCCAGACGCACAGTTCTGGTTAACATTGCAGGCAGTGCTGTCAAATCTTAATCCACAGGCCATTGCCACCTGTCTGGCAGGTAATGAACCCTGTCCATGAGGATATACCTGGCCCATAGTTAATTCGTCAATTATAGTTGGATCAATACCTGCTCTTTCTATAGCGGCTTTACCGGCGGCGATGGCCAGCTCATTGGCCTGTACGTCTTTTAGACTACCCATGAAACGTGCTATAGCGGTCCGGCATGCGCTTACCATTACTATATCCTTCATCTAAATAACACTCCTTCCATAAGACTCGGCAGCTGCTCTGCCGAGATACAGCATTCCCAAGCGGGATTTGCTACCAGCTTTAAACGAGCTTTTTATGGCTTCTCTCTAGGGGATTTTCAATAATAGGGGTTAATTTTTGTGTACAGGTTTTAACTGCTGTATTAAATACAATGCCTCCTTTCCCAGCCAGTTGAATAAATTAAGCTAGCAAATAATATGCCATGGACAGAGCTTTTCCATCCGCAAACTGCTAATGGATATATTAATGCCTTATTTTTCAGCCTGATAAAACGAAAAATTATAAAATAAAAGCTATGATACGAAAAAAAGACGGGTTGTTTTAATAATTTAAAGGGATTTTCTGTGCGATATTGCAAGGGATGCGTGCAGAATTGCATGATAGGCCGATGGATTGAAATTATAACCGGTGAGAAAATGGGATCTATCGCAAACTTATGGCCTTGCAATATTGCAAGGCCCAGCTTAATGCTTATATTAATTAAAGCAAGCAAATCTATAAGCGGAGTTCTGTATTTGATAGTCATCTATCTGGGATACCAGTTGCCTGATACCTCTAGCGACCTAACCCGGAAACGAAGCGGGCCACTTCAATGTTTCCCTATTTGGTCTTGCTCCGGATGGGGTTTACCTAGCCGTTCAGTCGCCTGAACGCTGGTGAGCTCTTACCTCACCGTTCCACCCTTACCCGGTCATAAAAACCGGGCGGTTTGTTTCTGTGGCACTAGCCTTGGGGTCACCCCCACTGGACGTTATCCAGCATCCTGCCCTAAGGAGCTCCGACTTTCCTCAGATAAAAAGCAAGATGATGAAAGAGCCTAGCAGTGTCACTCTTCATCCTTTTGAGCCTGCGAACCCAAATTGCGGTGCTCGCCAAGTGCATCCCCTGCCTAATATCTGCGACTATCTGACTTACTTACTTTAATTAGATTTTGCCTACTTATTATAGTAAAATTAATGGAGAAAGTAAAGTTGCCCTGGCTAAAGGTTTTTTAAAAATAATTAATTAAGCAGCAGGAAAAAAGAAATCATTAGAGAATATTTTACAAAAAGAGTGTTGAAAGCAGGAAAGCTGGCTTCTATTTTTTTATGTTTTTATAGAGCTTTGATTTCTTGTTTTCTAAAGGGTTTTATACAAAAAAGGCAATTATGGAAGAGGGGGTGACAAGGTGTTAGCATTTGGATCAGCAGCTGCCGGTGGTGGAGGTATATTTTCCAACTCTTTAGTCGTGCTTCTGGGGGTTTTATTATCAATTTTTATATTTGTGAAGTTCTGCGGTTGGGCTAAAAAATTTGAGCTTTCGGGCGGATTTAAAAAGACTATATTTATCCTGACAGCCGTAGGTTTGGTCGGGTTTAATGTTCTGTATAGCATGGGGAATGCTGCTATAAAGGCAGGAAATGGTTGGGGTACTGCCAGTATAGCCTTGCTAGCAGCACTTATCTGGGCTTTTGTTTTTGCATTTGCCCTGATGGCGGAGACTAAATAAGTATTAGCCTATCAAATCGAGGCGGCTTTAGCCGCCTTTTTTGATTAAATACCTTTTGGTCTGGCAGATAATATTCCTAATACAGTGGAAACGGGAGGAAAACGGTGGATAAAGCGGTAAAAAATGCTTTAATAAAACGCTACTCATCTGAAGGGGGAATAGTTGAACTGGAGGATCTGATGGTAGTGGAACAGGGCATTGAGATATGGCTTAACGGGGAGCTATACAGAAAGGTCTACTGTTCACCCATTTACGTTGATGAGTTGGTAATCGGCTCCCTGGCTTTTGACCATATAATTAATTCCATTGAGGATATTAAGAGCTTTAATATGGAGGCCGACCGGGTATATGTTAGCCTAATAAAAGAGAAGCAGTCCGACGTCCACAAGGCTTGTAAACCGGTAGCAGGTATCAGGGTTCATGCTCATGACATTACCCGGCTCATGAAGCTGCACCTGGATTCATCATATATTCATAAGCAGACGGGTGGGGTTCATATCATGAGCTTAAGCCAGGGCCAAAATCTCCTGCTTAGCCGGGAGGATGTAGGTCGACATAATGCGGTAGATAAGCTATACGGTTATTGCTTGAAAAAAAAGCTGGATTGCAGTTCCATGATATTCTTAAGCAGTGGTAGGATCAGCAATGAGATAATAGAAAAGATTATTTATATGGGGATTAAATTGGTAGTTGCCCGGGCTACGGTAACTAGCCTGGCCCAACGCAAGGCTCTTCAGGCTGGAATAACCTTGATCGGCTTTGCCCGGGGAGAGCGCTTTAATATTTATTCCCATCCGGAAGCTATCATTACAGGTAACTGCAGGTGATACATGCATGAATGAACAGGTGAAAATAAAGCTGCTTAAAGTTGATGGGAGCGAACATGACTTATGGACTCTGGCGGGGAAAAAATTATGGGACAGTTTGGCCGACTCGGGTATGGATATAGGTGGCAGCTGTGGTGGTAATGGTTTATGCGGTAAATGTAAGCTAAGGGTTGAAGGTGATACTAATCCCGTCTCCGACAAGGAGAGGGAATATCTGTTGCCGGAAGAGATCAGGAAGGGATTTCGTCTGGCTTGTTACTGTAATGTTCAGGCTCCCTTAAAGGTCTACTTCGATTATACCAGGACGGAATATGCAGCTGGCGATACCACCCTTTGGCAAGATTGGGATCCAGGACCGGCCTTAATAGAGGTAAAGCAATTTTTTATCCCGGGCATGGATAAGGAAAACCCGGTTTCCCTGCACCGTCGTTTGAAAATGTCTCTCCCCCAATATGAGCTGGATTTGAGTATGGAAAACCTGGCTTTCCTGTCACGATTGGACAGGAGCGGTCGGCCTTCCTTGGAGCTAAGAGCTTTGGTGTACCCAGGTAAGCGGGTGCGATATATAGGCCCCAAATCATGCCAGGCTTATGGAATAGCACTGGATATAGGTACCAGCACTATTTACGCAGCTTTGCTTGACTTGCAAAAAAAGCAGACGTCAGCGGTAATCAGCAGCAGTAATTTACAAAAGACCTATGGTGCCGATATACTAGCTCGTTTGAGTTATGCGCTGGATAAACCTGAAGGCATGCAAACACTGCAGCGGGTAATGATTAACAGCATAAATGGGTGCCTGGAAGAATTGTGCTTGCAAGTAGGGACTGCTGTAGAGGATATTTATGCCTTTTGTGTAGCAGGCAATCCCGTTATGCTGCATTTTTTCTTAGGGTTAAATCCGGCCGGTTTTGCTGCTGCCCCTTATGTAGGCTTGTTTAACGACCAGCTCCAATGTTCAGCTCGAAGCCTGGGCCTGCGCGCAGCCCAGGAGGCGGAATGCTATATTCTACCGCAAATAGGTGGTTTCGTGGGAGCGGATACGGTTGCTGCTTTATTAAGCATTCCCATGGATCAGAATAATACTTACCTCTTGGTTGATGTTGGTACCAATTCAGAGATAGTATTAAAACACCAGGAAGAAATGTGGGCTGCTTCTGCCGCTGCTGGTCCTGCTTTTGAAGGTGGGGGTATCACTTGTGGGATGAGGGCTGGTGAAGGTGCCATAGACCGGATATTCTTGGGTCCAGGGGGGAAAATGGAGTATAATGTCTTGGGAAATGATTTGCCCCGGGGTTTATGCGGTTCAGCAATTATCGATTTGCTGGCCTGTTTACTTGAAAACGCTATGATTGATAAGCATGGTATAATCAGGCATCAGGAATCCGGCCCCTTGTCAATAGATAGCACTCCCCATGGAGACCTAATAGTATTGCTGGAAGAGAATCAAACCGCCCATGGCTTGAAAATTGTTGTCAAGCAGGAGGATATCAGGCAGGTTCAGTTGGCCAAAGCCGCTATTCGTTCAGCTATTGATACTCTGATAAGTGAGGCTAAAATCAGCTATGAAGATATAGATTGTATTTACCTGGCCGGGTCTTTTGGCAATTATATTAATCCCTTGAGTGCCTTGAGGATAGGACTGTTGCCACCGGTTCCAGTATCAGCTGTAAATAGCATCGGTAATGCTGCCGGTTTGGGGGTGATGCAGGTATTATTATCCTGGTCAAGTTGGGAAAGAGCAGGACTAGTGGCCCAAAAGGTCCGTCATGTAGAGATTGCTAAAAAAGATGAATTTCAAAATTTATTTTTAAAGCAGATTGACTTTCCCAGCAAGGAGGAATTTTCCTCATTTTCTGGCCTGCTTTAAGTCATACAGCAAGTTAAGGTATTAACAAAAAAATATTAATAGCAAGAATTAAAGCAAAATCAATAAACTGGACAATTATAGTATTGATAACTATGGAAGAAGCAAAGCAAGGAGGTATCTTAATGGCGTACGGCAATCTTAAAGTGGAGAAAGAAGGTAATATTGCCCTGCTGATCATCGACCGGCCTGAACTTAAGAATGCTTTGAACCTTGATTTATTAGAATCTATCAGCCAGGCATTTACTGATCTGGAGCAGGATAAAGGAGTAAATGCAGTAGTTCTCACCGGATCTGATGAGGTTTTTTGTGCCGGTTTTGATATGAATACGGTTATGAAACTGGGCCAGGACAAAATGCAAAAGGTAGACTTGATTGAAAAAGCCTTCCTCAGTGTTTTACGCTATCCTATGCCGGTAATAGCTGCGGTTAGCGGACCGGCCATTGCAGCAGGATTTGATCTTATGGTACTAGCTGATATCAGGATTTTCTCCCAGACTGCTAAAGTGGGTCAGGCCGAAATACGTTGGGCTTTAACTCCCTTAAATGATCCCCTGTGGAAAATAGTAGGGATGGGTAGGGCCAAGGAAATGACCATGACCGGTAGGATTTATAGTGCGGAAGAAGCAAGGCAGATGGGTCTGGCCAATTATGTTTATCCCGTAGAGAGCTATTTGGATGAAGCTAAAAAGCTGGCCCATAAGATCGCGGCCTTTGATCGCCAGGCCCTTAAAGCCAATAAAGATCAAACCAACCGGATACCGGGAATGGATACTGAAGCTGCTATCCGCACCCAGATCTGGGGTTTTAGAAATTTTGTAGGCAGTGAGGATATGATCAGCAGGATGTCTGAGTTTTTAAACCGCAAGAAATAGGATTGATTTCACCTCCGGGAAACCTGGTTCAAGCGTGAAATAGAATCAAGATTATAAATAGAAAATACTAAAGAAAGTGGGAGTTGCGCATGAAATTGGAAGGTAAAGTAGCTTTAATAACCGGGGGAGGAACCGGCATCGGAAAAGCCGCCGCCCAGATGGTTGCAGAAGAAGGCGGGATTAGTATTGTGGCTGGGAGACGGATAGGGCCCCTGGAAGAAACCGTAGCTGAAATAACCCAGGCGGGAGGAAAAGCCGCCGCTTGTCCTGCTGATGTGAGCAAAGTTGAAGATATTGAGCGATTAAAAGACTTTGTGCAGGAAAATTACGGGAGACTGGATATATTAGTTAACAATGCAGGATCTTCACTATTCAAGTCTTTTTTGGATACCAGTGTAGAAGACCTGGATCGTATATACCAAGTAGATCTTCGCAGTGTATACCTGGTTTCCCAGTACATGGTTCCGTTAATGAGAGAAAATGGTGGAGGCAGCATAATCAACATTTCATCCATACTGGGAGTCCTGGGAGGAAAAAAAGTAAGCGCTTATTGTGCCATGAAAGGCGGAGTAGTGATGTTGACCAAGGCCCTGGCGGCTGAATTAGGCCCCGAAATAAGGGTCAACTGTTTGTGTCCCTCCCATATAGTAACTGATATGATGCAATTGGAAATGGAAAGGCTGGAGAAGTCAGGCAAAATGGACCTCTTAACCCGCAGATTTCCTATGAAGAGGGTGGCTTACCCCGAGGACATGAAAGGTGTTATGCTCTTTTTTGCCAGTGAAGATTCGGCCTGGTTGACCGGAAACATCTTTATGGTAGACGGTGGCTTATCCTGTTATATTTAAAGGATTATAGGGGAGAAAGATGATGCTTTTGGATTATCATGTTCATGCCGTTGCCCATGGGGAGTATCAATATAATTGCCCATGGATCAGGAAATTCATAGAAACTGCCCGCAGCCGACAGTTGAGTGAGATAGGCTTTACTGAACATGATGAATACGCAGCTAAAATTGATTATCGACTGCTGGAAACCTTGCGCCAGGAATATGACGATATCACTATCAAGATAGGATTGGAAGTTGATTACTGGGAAGGAAGGGAAAAGCAAATTCAGCAGCTGCTGAGCAGCTATCCCTATGATTATATAATAGGATCCATCCATTATCTGGACGGCTGGGCTTTTGACCATCCTGATTACCGGGATGGATTTGAGCAGAAGGATATTGATCAGGTTTATAAGCGCTATTTCCAACTGCTGGGTCGTATGGTCGATTCTGGCCTATTCACTATTGTTGGCCATTTTGATCTTATTAAAAAATGGGGTCATAGACCGATTGGGCATCGACTAAACTATTATTATGATGAAGTCTTGAACAAGATTAAGAAATCCGACTTGTGTGTGGAGCTTAACAGTGCTGGGTTGAGAAAACCGGTGGGCGAGCTGTACCCTGGGCCTGAAGTACTGAAAGTGATGGCCTCAATGAAGATACCGATAACACTTGCTTCCGATGCTCACCATCCAAGTGAGGTGGGAGAGGGGGTAAGGGAAGCAGCTCAGGCCGCCTGGGCTGCAGGTTATCGGGAGATAGCTTCGTGGAGTAGAGGTAAGCGGGTAATGGTCCCGCTCTTCTTTTAAAAGGATTTTTAGCCCCAACCCCAGATTCAGGAGAGTCTTTCTGTAGAGCAGCATTGATGAAGGGTTGAGCAAGAGGAGCAGGAAAGCTAATACGGCTGCACTGTGGAAGTGAAGCGGTGAAAACTATGGTTTGGGAGATGGACGAGTGAAAAGCATTGCAATATTGGTAATCAGTCTGGGTATAATTCTGCTTGGTGCAGAAGTTTTTGTTAATGGAATTGAATGGTTAGGCAAAAAGCTGAATCTCTCTGAAGGAGCTGTGGGCAGTGTTCTGGCAGCAGTGGGCACCGCTCTGCCCGAAACCCTTATACCCATAATTGCCATAGTTTTCAGCGATGCTGCCCAGGGTCATGAAATTGGTATTGGAGCCATACTAGGAGCTCCTTTGATGCTGGCTACTCTGGCCATGTGCGTTACCGGGATAGCGGTAGTAATTTTCAGACGCAGGAGGGCCTTCGGTGTTAAAGTAGTAGCCGATTATTACAGTATGTCCAGGGATTTAGGCTTCTTTATATTGGTATATGCAGCGGCGGTACTGGCCGGCCTGATACCCCCTCACTATAGGGCTTGGCAGGTGGGGATCGGGGTCATAATGGTACTGGCTTACTGTATCTATGTAGTAATAATGCTGTTTCAGGAACGGGATATACATGCAGATCATCAATTGCCTCAATTTTATTTGGCCCGGAGTAACCCTTCACCACCTCTGGTCTTGGTAGTAGTACAGGTCCTGCTGGCTCTGGGGTTTATTATCCTGGGGGCTCATATGTTTGTTGGATCGGTTACTGATGTGGCTGAAATGTATGCAGTACCAGCTTTTGTATTAGCCCTTATCATCACTCCCATTGCCACCGAGTTGCCGGAGAAGTTTAACAGCATTATATGGGTTTCGAGAAGTAAAGATACCCTGGCCTTAGGTAATATAACCGGAGCCATGGTGTTCCAGAGTTCGCTAATACCGGCCTTGGGAATATTTCTTACTCCCTGGCAATTAACCCATAGTGCCCTAATAGTAGCGGTGCTGGCTATTGCTTCAGCCAGCTTTATATTTTGGGAATTAAGGAAAAAGAAACACATAAGTGCCTTGATGTTGATAGTAGGCGGCTTGTTTTATGCCTTGTTTATCTACTTGGTAGGCCTGGGAATTGTACGCTAAGATAATCAAAGTTTCTATGATCCTTAATGGAAGCAAGCTATAAGGAATGGCGTATTCAATCAGCTTTTAGCTCCATTGCCCGGGAGAAAAACATATGCAAAGGAAGTGGATGATAGAATGTCTAAAACCAACCCTTATGATAAAGCTCATGAATTAGCCCGTGCCATTAAAGAAAGCGATATATTCCGTAATTATATGGAAGCCAAGGAACAGATAGATAAAAAACCTGAGTATAAGGAAAAAATATTGCAAATACGGGAAAAGCAAATGGAGATCAACCGAGCCCAGGTATTGGGAGAGGAACTGGCTGCGGGGTTAATTCAGAATCTTACCCTGGAATTTGCCAAACTCAATCAGTATCGGGAAATAGCCAGCTTTTTTGAGGCGGAAGCTAGGTTTATCCAGATGTTTAACGATGTACAGGAAATAATACAAAAAAGTGTGCAAGAGGACTTAAGATAAGTACCGGCTATTCCCCCATCATTTCCTTCTCAAACTCTGCTCTGATTAACAAGGCTGCTGGTTTATCCAAACGTTGATGCCAACAGTGGTTCCACCGGGATCAGCAGCCCATTCCATGCAAAATATTGTATGTAATCATGAATACAATATATCTCCGGCAAAAGTATTTACATGAGATGCTGTATCCTTAATAATTGGGGTGGTTATAGAAGAATTCCAAAGGGGGAGAAGATCAAATGTCATCACCTACCAATGATTTAATGAAGAGCTTAATCAAAAGAAATCCTCATGAACCCGAATTTCTGCAGGCCGTCCAGGAAGTGCTGGAATCCCTGGAACCGCTTATGGAAAGACATCCCGAGTTTATAGATGCCGGCATCTTGGTACGACTGGTTGAGCCGGAGCGGCAGATAATCTTCCGGGTTCCCTGGTTGGATGACCGGGGAGAAGTGAAGGTCAACCGTGGATTTAGAGTGGAGTTCAGCAGTGCCCTGGGACCTTACAAGGGGGGCTTGAGATTTCATCCTTCAGTTAATTTGAGCATTATTAAATTTCTCGGTTTTGAGCAAATCTTCAAAAATTCACTGACTGGACTGCCTATAGGGGGAGGTAAAGGTGGTAGCGACTTTGATCCCAAGGGTAAATCTGATGAGGAGATTATGAGATTCTGCCAGAGTTTTATGACTGAATTGTATCGCCATATTGGTGCCGACACCGATGTGCCGGCCGGCGACATCGGTGTTGGAGGAAGAGAAATCGGTTATTTATTCGGTCAATATAAAAGAATTGTCAATCGTTTTGAAGGTGTACTTACCGGTAAAGGTCTTAGCTGGGGAGGAAGTCTGGGCCGGATTGAGGCCACTGGTTTCGGCCTGGTTTATTTCTTGGAAGAAATGTTGAAAACGGCAGGTGAAACCCTGGCCGGCAAGAGGGTAGTAGTCTCTGGTTCAGGCAATGTAGCTATTTATGCGGCTCAGAAAGTTAAAGAGCTGGGGGGCCAGGTGATAGCCATGAGTGACTCCAATGGCTATATTGTTGATGAAGCAGGTATTGATCTGGATACCATCAAATTGCTTAAAGAAGTACAGAGAAAGAGATGTAAAGAATACCTGAGCCTCCATAAGCATGCCAAGTATTATGATGGTTGTAGCCATATTTGGAATGTACCCTGTGATATTGCCTTACCCTGTGCTACTCAAAACGAGATTGATGAACAGGCGGCTAAAACCCTGGTAGCCAATGGTTGTATAGCAGTAGCTGAAGGTGCTAACATGCCATCAACCCCACAAGCAGTGAAAGTATTCCTGGAAAACCAGGTATTGTTTGGTCCCGGTAAAGCGGCCAATGCTGGCGGTGTAGCGGTGTCAGCCTTGGAAATGTCCCAGAACAGTATGCGCTACTCCTGGTCCTTTGAGGAGGTAGATGCTAAACTCCGGGATATCATGGTAAACATCCATAAGAAGGCCTATCAGGCCGCCCATGATTATGGGTATACTGGTAACTTAGTGGTGGGAGCCAATATTTCAGGTTTTCTCAAAGTGGCGGAAGCTATGTATAGTCAAGGTATTGTGTAGGCCATAGCTATACTTGCCCCTAAAAAGGGAGGATCAATCCGGATTCTCCCTTTTTTGTGGGGGTATTTTTCTTCTTTCCATCTGCTTTCCGGATCTGCTCCGGCACTTCCCCATTGATCTCTTATCTGCCATTAATTATTGACTATAGAGTGGAGTTTTGCTTTGTTTTAGCTATTAAGAGCTAAGCTTATGGGTCAGGCTGACTAATTGAGTGGATTAACTTGCGGCCAAAGTCTATGCATTATTAACTGCTGTCTGAGGCCAATATTGCACCCAAGCCCAAGAAAATTCGTGGGAAGCTCTTCATCCCAACTGTCCAAGGTGGAAAGGAAAAGGGGTTTCACGGCTAACTGTCTGCTTATAGTTACTTACTATTACATTTCTATGTTATAATGACAATTGCACCATGATGATAGTGTTTTTGGAGGAGGTTCTTATGAAAAGGAATTTTATATTGTTTCTGTTTATGATATCAGCCTGCTTTATGCTGTATGGTTGCAGTAATTCTTCCAGTAGTACTGAAGAATATGTGGGAGAAGTAAATGGAATAAAAATTACCCAGGCGGAATATGACGAACGTTATGTACTGATGCAGAATAGCTATAAGATACAGCAGGCCTATAGCGGTACCGAAGTAGAGGAATTACCGGCTGAGGTATTGGAAAACATACAGGCCCAGACCTTTGATGACCTGGTTTACCAGAAGCTGCTGCTGAAGGAAGCTGAGGACAGAGATATAGAGGTAAAAGATGATGAGTTGGATGCTGCCATAAATGATTATAAGAACAACCAATTGCAAGGCAGTGAAAGCAAATATCAGGAATTTCTTGAGCAAATCGGGTTAAATGATGAGACCTTTAGAAGGGAAATGAAAATGGAGCTCTTGGTATCTAAAATTCAGCAGGAGCTTACTGCTGATGTGAAGGCAGGAGAAGAAGAGGCCAAGGCCTTTTATGATGAGAATCTGGAGATGTTTAAACAACCAGCCGGCATTCAAATTTCCCATATCTTAGTAAACACTGAGGAAGAAGCCGGGCAGATATTGAAGCAATTGAAAGCGGGAGAAGAATTTGCCCAGCTGGCCCGGGAATTCTCCCAATGTGGAAGTTCCAGCCAAGGTGGAGATTTAGGTACAGTTAATGAGGATAGTGCACTGGTCCCAGAGTTTCTGACTGCCGCTCTCAAACTGGAACCTGGACAGATGACAGAAAAGCCGGTAAAAACAGAATTTGGTTATCACATTATTAAAGCTGGAGAGAGGAAGGAAGCCTCCACCCAGGATTTTGAATCAGTAAAGAACAGTATCTTAATACAGCTGGGGCAGCAGAAAAAAATACAAACCTTTAATGATTTTCTAGAAGACCTGAAAAATAAAGCGGATATTAAGGATTATCGAGATTCTAAAAAATAAATAGTAGTTTAAAAGCACTCCCGGAACTAAAGGTTTGGGGAGTGCTTTTTTTATAAGCAGCAGGCGGCATTTGACCGCAAATAATTTCTTGTAAAACAAAAACTTATCATATATAATAATGATAATTATTATCATTATACAAGAAGGTGTTATTTTATGGACGTTATACATTCCAAGTTGGATAGAAATAATTACCGTCTCACCGATCAAAGAAAAGCGATTTTGGATGTAATGCTGGAAAATCAGGGGAGTCACTTGTCAGCGGAAGAAGTCTTGTGGGAAGCCAAAAAGAAATTTCCTAATATCGGCATTGCCACTGTTTACCGGACTTTAGAGAAATTGGCCAACCTGGATATTCTGCATAAGTCCATGTTTGAAGGCAATAAGTTTCGCTATGAATTAGCAGAAGATGATAAACATCATCATCATCATGTGGTTTGTTTAAATTGCGGGCAAATATCCGAAGTCTCAGGTGATCTGCTCCATGAATTGGAGAGCAAACTAGAGCAGCAGGGATATAAGATAATTGATCATGAGTTGAAATTCTACGGCTATTGTCCTGCTTGCAAGTAAGATTTCTAGAAAAATACCATACATAAGCTAAAGCAGGAGGCAGATATGACAGTAGTAATGATAGGGAATCCAAATGTGGGCAAGAGCTTGGTTTTGAACCGTCTTACCGGCAGCAACTTTATTGTATCCAATTATGCCGGCACTTCTCTGGAACTTAGTGAAGCCACCCTTAAGCTATCCAACCGGGAAATCAAGATAATTGATACTCCTGGTATATATTCCATTATTTCTTCAGGGCAGGATCAGAGAATAATTAAGGATTTATTGGAAAAGGAAAAACCCGAACTGATTTTAAATGTCCTGGACGCTACCAATATGGAACGTAACCTGCTTTTGAGTTTTGAACTTAAACAGCTGGGTTTTCCTATGGTAATACTCCTCAACCAAATCGACCGGGCTAGAAGAATCGGAATACAAATCCAACGTGAACGTTTGGAGAATATTATGGGGGTCCCGGTACTATTCTTTTCCGCCCTTACTGGAGAAGGTTTAATGGAATTGATGGAGATGCTGGAGATGGATAAAGCACAATTAAATCGTCCCAGCAGCATAGAGCATTATTGGAAATACGACAATTGTCTGGAATGCCCACAATGCAGCGGCTGTAGTGCTTGTTCCATCGGATCAGAAAGTTGTCTGGGTTCGGATGATTTCAGAAGGGCAGAAATGGCTCGTTATACCACCCAACTGGTAGTTCACCGGCAGAGTAAAGTCCAGCGCTACTGGATTGACAGAGCTGAAAAGGTCTTGGATCAGCCGGTATTGGGTACTGCTATTCTTTTGATTTTAGTATTTTTGGGTTTTTATGTATTATTAAAATTTATTGAATTAAGTGAAGGCCCCATAAATGCACTACTGGATCCTGTGAACATTTTTATTGAAAATTTCTTAGCTGCTTTCTTGCCGGCTGGAATGGTCAATACGATTTTATCGAAAGCTATTCCAGAAGGGCTTATTATACCTTTTACCATTATCATGCCGGCTATGTTAATGGTTAGTTTATTAATGTCAGTCTT
Source organism: Syntrophomonadaceae bacterium (assembly GCA_012520725.1). GTDB lineage: Bacteria > Bacillota > Syntrophomonadia > Syntrophomonadales > Syntrophomonadaceae > JAAYJK01. Next base: position 16,990 of record JAAYNQ010000177.1, read on the forward strand.
GGAGGATACCGGCATTCTGCCCCGTTATTCGGTGGCCTTGGAAAGAGCGGGCAGGCTGTTTGGGGTTTCCGGACAGGCAGTAATACCTCTATCCTTAGGTTTTGGTTGCCGTACTCCAGCCATATTGGCCACCCGTTTAATGCCCAGCATGGCTGAGCGCTTTATAGTAATTACTATCCTCAGTATTGTGATTCCTTGTGCTGCCACCATAGGGGTTATGGCAGCAGTTATATCCGCCTTTGACGCTTCCTTGCTGGTACTGCTGACTACTATGCTGGCAGTTTTGGTTATTCTGGGCTTTTTAACCAGTAGATCCATAACCCGGGAAGAGCTATTTGTGTATGAACTTCCCCCTCTGCGGATCCCTGATTGGAACAATGTTTGGAAAAAAGTACGGATGCGCTTTTCCGGGTTTTTTAGCGAAGTATTGCCCTTATTGCTGGTAATGAATATTATCATCCGGGCTTTAATCGAATCGGGGTTTTTTGAGCTGTTTTATGCCCTGGAGTCCTTTACCAGGTCTCTTTTCGGTATACCAGCTGATGCTTTTGTAGCAGTATTGGTTACTATGTTTCAGCGCTACTTGGCCCCGCTAGTTCTTTTAAATGCCAGTTTAACTCCCAGGGAAGCTACCATTGCTATAGCCATGATATCCCTATCCCTGCCCTGTTTGCCGGTTATGGTAATGACAGTCAGGGAGATAGGAGCTAAAGGATTAGCCAAAATACTGGCCTTAGGATTTATTACATCCTTTGTGGTTGGTGCAGCATTAAATTTAATCTTGCCGGGGTAGGAGGACAATTATGTATTTAAAAGATTTGAAAACCGGACAGAGTGCAACAGTGCTCAAAATCAATAAAGGCCACGCGGCCGAAAGACGATTATTTGAGATAGGTTTGGTGCCTGGGACCCGGGTGGAGGTCCTGTCCCGTCACCCCTTTAAAGGTCCTTTGCTCTTGCAGGTGGGCAATAGTCGTCTGGCCTTGGGACAAGGCATTGCCCAAATGGTGGAGGTGGAATTGATCCCAGACCAGGACTTATGATGGGCTGAGCATAACAATTATTGGTGTCGCCTTGGGAAAAAAGCAGCTCTCGTATATTAATTATTAGACGTATAATCTGCAGTTATGATAAAATGTATTCGAATAATCTCTTGGCAGTGGAGGACTTAATTATGTTAGAACTGAAAAACCTGTATATGACCGTAAATGATGAGAACGGACCGGCAAAAGAAATAATTCGCGGTATTAACCTGCTATTTGAAAAAGGTAAGGTCTATGCGATAACCGGTCCCAATGGAGGAGGTAAAACATCTATTGCCAAATTGGTGATGGGTATATTTAGTCCTAGCAGTGGCGGAATCTACCTGAACGGGGAAGACATAACCCAACTCAGTATTAGTGAAAGAGCCCACCGGGGTATAAGCTATGCTTTTCAGCAGCCTCCACGCTTTAAAGGATTAACAATAGAAGATTTGATTAAAATTGCCCGGCCTGGTATTGATCAACTGGCTTTAAGGGGTACCATGCGGGATGTAGGCCTCTGCCCGGAAGACTACCTATCACGAGATGTAGGGCCAGGATTAAGTGGGGGAGAAGTGAAAAGGGTAGAAATAGCCCAGGTCTTGGCCCGGGGGGCCGAAGTTACTATTTTTGACGAGCCCGAAGCCGGAGTGGATCTTTGGACCATACAGAAGCTGATCGGAATTTTATACAGCAAGTTCAAAGACAACCCCGATGCCCTGACTATTATCATCACCCATAACGAAAATATCCTGCGTATATGTGATGAAATAATTGTGATTGCTAATGGCATGGTAGAGGCCCGGGGCAGTCGAGAAGAGGTATGGCCTTTGATTAAAGATGATGTAGAATGTAAGATGAAAGAACAGTGTGGAGAGTTGTTAACTTATGAAATTTGATAATTTGAGTTTGGATTTGTTAAACACTATAAGCGATTTAGCCCAGATACCGGATGGAGCAGTTAATATACGAGTAAATGGAGAAGCTGTAGTTCGAAATTCCTCAGCCTTGGTTACTATAAGTCCCAGGGATGATGGGAGAGGGTTTTACCTGGAAGTGAAACCAGGAACCCGGGAAACCATTCATGTTCCAGTATTGATAACCAAGGCGGGCATTAAAGAAACCGTTTACAACACTTTTAATATTGGAGAGAATTCAGATGTAACCATAATTGCCGGTTGCGGAATTCATAATCCCAGCCACAGTGATTCCAAGCACGATGGGGTTCATGAATTTGTGGTGGGAGCAGGTGCTCGTTTGCGATATGTTGAGAAGCACTTAGGTCAAGGTTCGGGGCAAGGAAAACGCATTATGAATCCCAGTACCAAGATAACCCTGCACCGTGGAGCTTCGGCTGAATTGGAGATGACCCAGATAAAAGGGGTGGATGATGCCTACCGGTCAACTGTTGCTTATATTGAGGATCAGGCTAACCTAAAAATAGTAGAAAGGCTTATGACCGAGGGGAATCAGACTGCAGAATCAGATGTTCAGATAAATATAGTAGGGAAGGGCGGAAGTGGACAAATCATATCCCGCTCAGTAGCCCGGGATAAATCGGTTCAAGTCTTCAGGGCTGCCCTCTTAGGCCAGGCCGAATGCAACGGTCATGTGGAATGCGATTCAATTATTATGGATAAAGCCCGGATTAGCTCTATTCCCCAGTTAGTAGCGGAGGACTCAGAGGCGGTATTAACCCATGAGGCTGCCATAGGCAAGATTGCTGGTGAACAACTGGTCAAACTGATGTCACTGGGATTGATGGAACAGGAAGCGATTGACATAATTATTGATGGATTCCTGCGTTAGCTTTAAACCATTTGAGACACAATAAATGGACAGGCGGGTGTATGGATGAATCTAAACTTATTTAAAACTTATGTTAGGGTGGTTGAAACCCAAAATTTATCGCGTACTGCCAATGAGTTTGGTCTGTCTCAACCAGCTATAACCAAGCAGATTCAAGCCCTAGAAGATATCTATGGGGTTTTATTGTTGGAGCGATCAGGCCGCAGGCTAAAGACCACAGAAGCTGGTGAAGCATTATATCACTGTGCACGGGAAATCATCAAAGCCATTGATAAGACGGAGAATATCATGGAAGATGTGGTAGAAAGCCGCCGGGGATATATTTCCCTGGGAGCCAGTACTATACCGGGAGAATATATATTGCCGATTCTGGTTAAGAACTTCAAAGATAATAATCCCAGTATCCGTATCAGCATGGATATAGGAGATACGGAGAGAATATTCAATAAAGTGGCGGAAAGGGAATTGGACATCGGAGTAGTAGGGGCCTGGTATAACAATCGCAAGGTAGATGGGTTCCAATGGGTTGAAGATGAACTGGTTATTACAGTGCCGGATCATCATAGAATGGCCTTAAGGGAGAACGTACATCTATCCGAGCTGGCCTCTGAGAAATGGGTATTCAGGCAAAAAGGCTCCGGCACCAGGAAGATAGCGGAAGAATTAATTGCCAGCAGTGGACTGAAAATGGATGATATAAATATATATATGGAAGTAGGCAGTACTGAAGCGGTGCTGGCTACGGTGGAAGCCGGAATGGGAATATCCATAGTATCGGAGTGGGCTATTCAGCGTTTGGATCCCCACCGTAAAATAGTAAGCCTTAAAATAGCGGATGAGGGTGCAAGGCGTTATTTTTATATTATTTATCCCCACCAGAAGAAAAGACGCAAGTCGGTTTTACAGTTCATGGAGTTCTTGCAAAATATAAAGGGAAATTAGTATTAAGCTAATATGAATTGTCTAGAGTTGGGTAGCTTTACCCAACTTAATATTTTTATTTTAAATTGCATAGGGTTTGTATATAATATATCTGTTTGGATAATAAATTAGGGAGGATTTGCCGATGTTACCGTTACCTAAAAAGTTTTTTCTTACTGCTGCAGCCTCAGAAGGCGAAACCGAGTTGACCGCTTTTGACCGAGCTTTATTAAAAGCCCGGGTAGGAAATACTAATCTATTAAGGGTCAGCAGCATTTTACCGCCGGGCTGTGTATATGATCCGGAACTGGTAATTCCCGAAGGTTCTCTTTTACCTATTGCTTATGGATCAATCGTTTGTGAAGAGCCTGGGACCAGGATAGCAGCGGCCGTATCGGTAGGTATAAAAAAAGACAGCTTTGGCGTTATCATGGAGTTTTCCGGCAAGTGCAGCAAGGAAGAGGCAGAACAAAAGGTCAGTGATATGGTTAAAGAAGCCTTTAGAGTAAGAGGTTTGGACTTGGAAGAGATTAAGCTGGCCTCAGCCGAACATATAGTAGAAAAAATTGGATGTGCCTTTGCAGCAGTACCTTTATGGTATTAAAACTAGTTCAGCTCAATATATAACAAAGGGAGGAAGCCGCTTTGGAATTGTGGTTTACTGAATATCAGACTCCAGCCATAGGATTTAGCTGTAAAAGTACTGGCACCCTGAGAACAGAGAAGACAGCCTATCAGGATCTGGCAGTTATAGAAACAGAACAGTTTGGTCGGATGTTGCTCTTGGATGGAATGGTTATGACTACTGAAAAAGATGAATTTATATACCATGAGATGATTAGCCTGATAGCATGTAATTCTCATCCCCGCCCTAGTAAGGTTTTAATTATTGGAGGAGGGGATGGTGGTACCTTGAGGGAAGTGGTGCGTCATCCAGCCGTAGAACAGGGAACTTTAGTAGAGATTGACGACAGAGTTATACAGGCAGCCCGTGACTTCTTTCCTTCCTTATCCTGTGCTTTGGACCATGAGAAGAGCAAGGTTTTAGTAGAAGACGGCATCAAGTATGTTCAGGAACATGAAAACTGCTATGATATTGTGATTGTTGATTCTACTGATCCGGTAGGTCCGGCTATTGAATTATTTTCCAAGTCATTCTATGCCAATGTTTATAAGGTATTAAAAGATGATGGTATGTTGGTGGTACAAAGTGATTCTCCCTATTACCATCCTGATGTAGTAAAAATGGCTTTTAACGGCATCAAGGAAATATTTCCTTTGACCAGGCTTTATTTGGCCAATATACCTACCTATCCCAGTGGTTTATGGAGCTTTACGGTTGGATCAAAGAAATATGATCCCCAAGAACCCTGTCATAGCCACCAAGAAGGATGCAGGTATTATAGCCTTGAGCTACATAAGGCGGCTTTTCAGCTGCCGGTATTGGTTGAGCAACTCATAGGGAATGGAGAATAGAAGGGTATGAAACAGGCCATAGAATACCTGGAAAGCAAGGCAGTGTTCATGGCTGCCTCCAATAAATTAGAAAACTGCGAGAAAGTGCTCTTAGGAATTCCCTTTGATGCTACTACCAGCTTTAGGCCAGGGACCCGCCTGGCACCTTATCGTATTCGGGAAGTATCTGAGGGGATTGAGGAATACAGCATATACCAGGATCGATCGCTGGAAACCCTGGATTTTTATGATGCCGGGGATATTATACTCCCTTTTGGCAATGTTATCGAATGTATGAATCGTATTGAGCATATAGGCCATTATTTCCTGAAACAAGGGAAAAAACTATTCTCCATGGGTGGAGAACACTTGATTAGCTGGCCTTTAATCAAGTCCTATCACCAGCACTATCCCGAGCTGGTGGTATTGCAACTGGATGCCCATGCTGATTTAAGGGATCATTATCTTGGTGAAACCCTGTCTCATGCCTCGGTTATGAGGCAGGCAGCTGAATTGTTGGGGCCCAGGCGGGTTTTTCAACTGGGTATACGCTCCTGTACCGGGGATGAGTTGAGCTATGCCCAATCCCATACCAGAATCTATGTTGATGTCTTACTGGAGGTACTGGATCAAGTTAAAGAGCTGATAGGCAGTCGTCCTGTATATTTTACCCTGGATATCGATGTGCTTGACCCGGCTTTTGCCCCTGGAACCGGGACTCCGGAACCAGGAGGTTTCAGCTCCCGCCAGGTTCTGCAATTAATGCACCAGATACAGGACCTTAATATTGTGGGCTTTGATTTGGTGGAAGTTTCCCCTCCTTATGACAACTCCGAGATCACCTCCATATTAGCTGCCAAGATATTAAGGGAGGCACTCTTGGCCTATTAGTTGAGCGGCCGTTTCAAATGTCCAATTATCTACCTGGGACAGTGCCAAGAACTATGGGTTATGAAAAAAAGCCCTTTTAGGCTAAGAAGAATTGAGCTGCTGGTCAGTAGGGAGGGTTTCAACGCTAAATTTTCCATCATGACAGTGATCCCTTCATTGGGACTGGAACTAAGCCTTTTTGCTTGTAAGACAATAAATGACAGTGGGAATCGTTCCCACTGTCTATTGTTTTTAGTAAATGGTGAGGTGTTTGGAGTATACATAGATGATATTGCTGTCAGCTTTTTTATTAAAGGTAAATAAATCGCTGAGCAGCTCGTAAATTGCTTCCATTTCCTCCTCTTGATTATTAACAGTCCCCAGTAGTTCGATCTCGACCACCGCCACCCGGCTTTCCATCCAGTTAAGGAGCCTTAGTTCCTGCAATCCTTCACCTAGAAAATCCAATTCCTCCAGGGGCATGGAGAAAGGGGCCCGGGGCTTGCTTTTAATATGACTTTCCAGTTTCTCGATAAAATACTTTAGTTGGGCTTCTTTTTCCGGATCGATCACATACTGGAATAAGATTTCATAAAGGTTTTGCGCCAATATTATGGAGGTGGTATTGGGCAAGAGGATATGTTGTTCCATTCTTAGAAAATTGAGTTTAAATTCTTTGCTACCTGGCAAAATCATCACTCCTAATTCTTATCTTATTTGATTTTAACTTTTATATCGATAATTAACAACTGAAGTCCTCAGCTCCCTAAATTTGCTGTCTTGATATTGTCCATGTCTATATAAATAATCTGTTTTGGGCTCAATTAGGGGAAAAAAATGATTATTTCAAGGAATTTAGGGCTAGGCTTAGATGATCTCTAAGTTCCAGCCTGATATTCTATTTTTCTAAAAATAGCTGCTCAAAAGTCCTTTTGAAAAGAAAACTATAATAAAATATAATAATAATGTTAAATAACAAAATATAATGTATGTTGGTATATACAAACCATTCTCATCAGCCGAATTTCTTCTATCTTTAATGAGATGCAGGGGAGCGGGGGAACCGTTTTTGGGGGTGAGTTCCCGGTCTGTGCCGGGATAGGGCGGCCCTTTAGCCCGAATCCGTCAGCTAACCTCGTAGGCTATGAGGGGGAGTAATGGATAGTATTTTTAGTTTAGTTGATATTCAATAGATCTTTCCGATCACCATAGTATTATTTCCCCATTAAACTATCCACATTCATATCCCATTTATTTATTCCCTTGTTAATAGTGTTGGCTTTTGAACCTTACCCTTACTAAAACAGGGACTGGCTGTTCCGCACGTCTGCTTTTCTGTTAATCTATACGGTGATTCTGATAATTGTCTTATAGCACGGAAATAATAACTCCAATATGCAGTGTACAAGAACTTATTTTATGACGCTTATGCTTTGTTTATAAAGGAATGATAATATGATCGAAGTTAAGAATCTTACCAAAATCTATGGCCACAATACGGAAGCAGCTTTGGAAATGCTGAAAAAAGGTGCTTCTAACCAGGAGATTAAAGACAAAACCAAGCAGGTGGTAGGAGTCCGGAATGCCAGTTTTACAGTGGAAAATGGTGAGACTTTTGTAATTATGGGTTTATCCGGCAGTGGAAAGTCTACTCTACTCAGATGCATCAACCGCTTAATCAAAGCCAGTGCAGGTCAGATCATTATTGATGGGGTAGATGTACTGAGCATGAGTCCAAAAGAGTTGGAGGAATTGCGCAAACGCAAAATGTCCATGGTTTTCCAACGCTTTGCTCTTTTGCCCCATCGCAATATCCTGGACAATGTTGCTTACGGCTTGGAGGTTCAAGGGGTCAAAAAAGAGGCACGTCAGGCTAAAGCCCGGGAGGTAATACAAATGGTCGGTTTGTCTGGATGGGAAGAATCCTATCCTGAGAACCTGAGCGGGGGAATGCAACAGAGAGTGGGCATTGCTCGCGCCTTAGCCACCGATCCCGACATCTTGTTGATGGATGAGCCTTTCAGTGCTCTGGATCCTTTGATACGGCAGGATATGCAGGAGGAGCTGATAAATATTCAAGAAAAGCTCCAAAAGACAATAATTTTTATTACCCATGACCTGGATGAAGCTCTTAAAATTGGAGATCATATTGCCTTGATGAAGGACGGAGAAATCGTTCAGATAGGGTCTCCGGAAGATATACTTCTTTCCCCGGCCAGTGATTATGTAGCCCGTTTCGTGGAAAATGTTAACCGTTCTCTGGCCCTTACTGCAGCTTCGGTAATGATTAGGCCCCGTTATGTAGTTCACCCCAAAGATGGTCCCCGGACGGCTCTTAATTTTATGGAGAAGCACGGATTGTCTACCTTGTTTGTCCTGGATCGCTTCGGTAAATTAAGGGGCTATATTAGTGCCGAGGATGCTTCGGAGCTGGCTTCCAGAGGAATAAAGGATTTGGCTGACATTATACAGGATGATATGCCTACCGCCAATCCTGAGACGCCCCTGGCTGATCTACTGGATGTAATGGCCTATACTAAAGTGCCCATAGCGGTTATCGATGAAGAAGGCAGGCTACAGGGAACTCTGGTTAGGGGCTCTGTTATTGCCGGTTTGGCCGGTGGAAGGGGGGAAAGCATTAATGGATAGAATACCCAGAATTCCGCTGGCGGAGTGGACCGATACCTTTATTGTTTACCTGCAGAATAATTTTGGGTCCAGTACTCAAGCTTTTGCCGACGGATTAGAGGGATTTATAAAGGGACTGCAGGGTATATTGATCGAGGCGCCAGCCGAATTGATAATAATCGTTTTGGTACTCCTGGCTTGGCGCTTGGCCGGAAAGAAAGTGGCCGTATTCACTATGCTGGGTTTATTCTTTATATACAATCTAGGCCTATGGGCTGTGACCATGGAGACTATTGCCATGGTAATATCAGCAGTCCTGCTCTGTATGCTGATCGGCATACCCTTAGGCATTTTAGGGGCTAAGAGTCAAACGGCTCATCGTATTATAATGCCCATCCTTGATTTTATGCAGACTTTGCCCGCTTTCGTGTACTTGTTGCCGGCTATTCCTTTTTTTGGATTGGGAGTAGTACCCGGGGTAATTACTACCATAATTTTTGCTATGCCCCCGGTTATCAGGTTAACTGATCTAGGCCTTAAACAGGTACCAGAGGAGTTGATAGAATTGGGCAAATCCTTTGGCTCCACTTTCTGGCAGATGCTGGTTAAGATTGAACTCCCCTTGGCTAGGTCTACTATGCTGGCAGGTATTAATCAATGTATAATGCTATCCCTGTCCATGGTGGTTATAGCTTCCATGATTGGGGCCAAGGGCTTGGGCGGAATAGTATGGAGAGCCATACAAACCCTTAACATGGGGGCAGGCTTTGAGGCCGGGGTGGCAATCGTTATCATCGCAATAATCCTGGATAGAATAACCCAGAACCTAGGCAGCTCAAAAAAAGGAAAGGAGTCGATTTAGTTTGTTGAGGAAGAAAAAACTGGTTTTGATCCTGACTGTGTTGGTATTCGCCCTGGTCAGTGTAGTTGGATGTGGAGGGTCAGATACTAATGAGCCTTCAGATGGTGCGCAGAGTGTAAAGGACAAATTGGGGGGAAGGATAATTGGAATTGACCCTGGAGCAGGGATAATGGCGGCCAGTGAAAAGGCCTTGATTGAGTATGAACTGGACTATGAACTGGTGGAAGGTAGCGATGCTACCATGGTTGCTACCTTAAAGCAGGCTATTGATAATAATAAATGGGTAGTTGTTACCGGTTGGGCCCCTCATTGGAAATTTGCTACCTGGGACCTAAAATTCCTGGATGATCCCAAGGGGGTTTACGGAGAAGCGGAAACCATCAATACTATAGTTCGTAAGGGCCTTAAAGAGGATCTGCCGGAAGTATATGAGATTTGTGATAATTTTGCTTGGGGCGATGCAGATATCGGTTCAGCCATGGGCCTAGCCGATGAGTTGGGTGATGATGTATTGGCAGCCCGGCAATGGGTAGAAGAGAATCAGGACCTGGTTAACACTTGGTTGCCCCAGGGTTACGACGCTGGAAGCACGGTTGATAAGCCCAGCAAAGAACAGATAACCCTGTTGTATGTGGAATGGGCTTGTGCCCGGGCAGAAACCCATGTAATGGCTGATGTTCTGCAAAATATAATGGGTTACCAGGTTGAGCTGATGTCGGTGGGTGCAGCCGCTATGTATGAAGGTCTGGCAGCAGGACAGGGGGATGCATGTTTCACCGCCTGGCTACCCCTTACCCATGGAGAATACATGAAGCAAGTGGGAGATAAGGTAGAGGACTTGGGACCCAGCTATGAAGGAGCCAGAATAGGTTTGGTAGTTCCCAGCTATGTAGACATTGACTCCATCGAAGAATTAAATAATTAATCAATGCAGAAGCAAAAGGCGGCCGGTCAAAGCAGATCGGCCGCCTTTTTATGGATAGTCGTTTAAATTAAAGGTGAATTTCGTGATCAAAGTAATTGATATTCATGGCCTGGCGCACTTCCACCATGGTTTCCCGGGCGACTGAGTGTGCTTTACGGGTGCCCTCCATCAAAATCTCTTTTACTTGCTTAGGATTGTTTTGGTATTTTCCCCTTCTTTCCCGCATGGGTTCCAGCATGCTATTAAGCTGATGGGCTAAACGTTTTTTACAGGCCACACAACCTATACTGCCACTACGGCAATCGGATTCAATTTCTGCAGCTTCTCCAGCATTAAATACCCGGTGGTATTCAAAAACAGTACAGATTTCGGGATGACCGGGATCAGTTTTTCGTATACGGGCTGGATCAGTAACTGCATTTCTGATTTTTTGATCGACCTGTTCTGAACTATCAGACAGGAATACAGCATTATTTAGGCTTTTACTCATTTTGGCCTTGCCATCCAGACCTACCAGACGGGGTACATCTCCTACCAATGCCTCAGGTTCAACCAGAACCGGACGATATAGATCATTGAAACGTCTTACGATCTTCCGGGCTAGTTCAATATGGGGTATTTGATCATCTCCTACCGGCACCAGGTGGGCTTTAAAAATACTGATGTCTGCAGCTTGACTGACCGGATAACCCAGAAAGCCATAGGTCATGTCCTGAAATCCATGTTGCGCGGCCTCTGACTTAACCGTAGGATTATGGCGCAGAACATTCACTGAGGTAAACATGGAATAATACATGGTTAGTTCATGAATTTCCGGTATCATGCTCTGAATAAAAATAGTGGATTGTTCCGGATCTATTCCTGCGGCCAGGTAATCTAAAGTAATCCCATATACATTCCGGGACAGGTTCTCATCCTTTTCCCAATGAGTGGTCAAGGCCTGAACATCAGCAATGATAATAAAACTGTCATATTCCTTTTGTAGTTTTACCCGATTGGCCAAGCTACCTACATAATGACCCAGGTGCAAATTTCCGGTAGGCCGGTCTCCTGTAAGAATACGCTTTTTGCCTTGCTGCATTAGATATCTTCCTCCTGCTAAAGAATAAATAAAACCTCCCATCCACCAAGGGACGGAGGCTATAAGCTTTCCGCGGTACCACCCTTATTGACAATAATGTCCGCTCTGGTCCTTTTAACGGGGGTAACCGGCTTCCAGAATCCCAGATGGAATCAAGGAGCAGCTCAGAAGTCCATTCGATGAATCATGGTACCGGTTCCCAGCACTCCGGCTCTCTGTGACCATAATCGCCCATCTACTACTTTTCTTCATTGCTTTTAAATTATTGACGTTAATAAAATACCATTATCTATAGTATAATGCAAGCTATAAGCCAATAAGACTCCAAGGTGGAAGTTCATACGGGCCGGGGAGTTGCCAAAACACCAAATAGAAGCTCAAACAAGGGGGCTGGGTTTTCTCAGAGGAATCTACTTTAGTTATCAAAAGTAATATTAACCTGACTTATACAGTTGTGAATTCTGTTGCAAATAATCTTCTTATATAATATTATGATTAAAGACTATTTACAGGCAAATAATACTTGAACGGTAAAAAAGGAAGGCTATTTTAGGTAAAGGAGTAGGGAAAATGGATAGATTGAATGCATATATTTGTTTTAACATGCGTGCGGCTATGAAAAAGATTGACCGTTTGTTTAGCCGCCAATTAGAGGAGATAGGGATCAGTATACCACAGTCATTTATACTTTTTTGCCTGCAGGAGGAAAATGGCTTGACTCTTAAGGAAATAGGGGGGCGTACTTTAATTGATAGTTCTTCCATGACCGTACTGGTAGATAAATTGGAAAAGGAACAAATGGTAAAAAGGCAGTTGGATGCCCATGATAGAAGGGCTATTAGGGTATTTATTACTGAGGCCGGCCTGGAAATGGCAGAAAAGATAGATATTATAATATCAGACCTGAATACCTTGTTATTTGATTTATTGGGAGAGGGTAATCAAAAAGAATTTATCCATGGCTTAATCAATATCGTCAATGGGATTGAGGAATAATTAGAGTTCTTAAAGTCGGCTGCTCTCCTCTTCCATCATCAGCAGGAGAAAGGGCATGATTAAGTAAATACTGGTGGTGGAAGCGGCCACAATGCCGGAATCATTTACAATCAAGGCCACCAAGGCTGCGGTTACTATTCCTACAAAACCCTTTAGAATTACCGGTCTGCGAACCAATAGATTTTTCATTGCTCCTACCGGGAAGTAAATAAAGGTGGCCAAAACTAGTAGGATTACAATGAATACTCGACTCCAAATGGTATATTTTATGAGTTTTACATTTACCTGAAATTTCCTTATTATTATGGTTAAGGCTTCCTGCCAACCTCCGCTGATAATTTGATGGGCCGCCCGCCCAATATGGGATTGTAACTCGGTCGGCCTACTCATATCATAAAAGCTTACCCCAAGTATAGTAAATAAGATTATAGCCCCTATGCTGGACCAGCCTAAGAGATTCAATCTGATTTCACTAAATAAATAGAGGCTGACCAGGAAAGCCAGTGGAGCTGTAATCATTCCGTCGGATTGAGCTCCCAATGAAGGCATTCCAATCAAATAGCATTCGAATAAAAAGAATAAGGCTAGCAAGAATAAGATCCATTTATGCTTATACTTTTCAAATAAAGCGGCTCCTGTTGCTATAGAAGCTCCCAGCAGTATCCCCATATACTCATTTCCGATTCCATAATAACGAGCTCCTGCCATGGGGTCATAACCCAGTACAGAACATTGAATTAGAGTGGTGCCGGTTAACACATCCAGGTTTATAGCCCAGAGGGTTATGAAACTCAAAGCAATAAAAGCTCGAAAACCATTGCCCCGGCTTAAAGCTAGGGCCAGGATGGTTATAATGATGGTAGCCACAATAGCAACAAATATGTATAAGTAGTCATGGGGCAGGCGCAAGAGACCCAGGAACAGCAAAACCAGGGGGAAGGAAACCATGGCGATTATCACTGGCTTAAGCAGGAATTGGTATGATCTGTATTTGAGTATGATGATGGAGGCTAAAAGCAATATTATGATTAAGCTACCTACATAGCCCTTAATAAGAGGAGTTCTCAGCCTGGTAGTAGTGCTGGTGCTATGGGCCAACTGCTGGGCCCGTTCCAGGGTAGATTCTTCATCAACTCCTATACTGTGTATAGCCCGGCCTATCATGGAATTATCAGCATTCTTTATTTGAAAGAAGTCCAGTATGGTAGGAGCTATATCAGTATTGGCTACTATATACTGGCGCTGGGTGGCAGGAGAGGTTAGATAGCCTGATTTTATTCCATAGCCACTGGCTATAACCGGGGCGAAATTGTTTTTCCTGGCAATTTCGGCTCGGGAGCAGGAAGGGGCAACTATCAATAGCAGGTCCCGGGAGGGATCCAGGCTGGAATTCAGCCAGGCGGTAAAGCTATCTATTTCCTTCAATATGTTCTTTTTCTCTTGTTGATATATCTCATCGAAGGTGAGGGGCGAGTTTTCCAGTCGGGATAAATCAGGCAGGTCTATTATCAAAAGGTCAACCTGATTTGAGAAATCCCGGCTCCGTTCTTTAAGGTATTGGTAGTTGGTTTTATAGCTCAAGATGCTGTCTTCAGGGATAAGACGGGTTAAAGGTCCGATGTCTCCATGGAGAACCTGCCCTTTCTTATCCATACCCACGGCCAGTACCGGGCGCAGATGTTCAGTACCGTTATCGGCATTTCCCAGGACTGCCACCCGGTATCCGTTATCGACTAAGATCTGACCCAGGTTTCCCGGAACCGTAGTCACACTCTCATTTTTCATCCCTAATAGTATGTCGGGTAAGTTTACCATCAAACATTCGCTTTCACCTGCATCCCAGCCGGTAATGTTTGCATAAAATCGAGCTGCGTATTGATGCTGTCCCGGAACACTTTCATCTTTATTGAATGCCATTAATCCAGTTTTGTTGCTTTTAGCCAGATTGCCGGCTCCAATGGTTAAATAGGTATTCATGGTATTATAACCGGTTAAGGTACGAGTACTGCAGAGTCCAACCGCTCCCTGTTCTATCAACTGGTACATATTGGGAGTGGAACTCTCGTCAATATCGTTGATAGAGAGTTTATCAATGAGCAGGAGGTAGACCTTTCCCGGAGTCGCTGCTTCTGTGGAGGCCAGAGCTGCTGAAACTGTTATAGTCAAAAAAAACAAGCTCAATAAGACCACAGTCCCAATATTAGCCGGATTTATGGCCATATTTAATGGCTTTTTGCTTTTTTGCTTCCTCATCCCGGGGTTTAATCTATTTTCATTACTCATATTTGCTCCTGTTTCAAATACTACTAATAAATTTCTTCTTAATTATTCTAGTACAAAAGAATCTGCTTGGCCATGTTTACCCAGGATAGTAGCCACTTTTCTATAAAAGAATAATATAATAAACCAAGGTATTATTATGATGCTTAGGCGGCATTGATAAAAAGATTATAAAAAAGTTTAAGCTTTATTGACATGAGACAGAAATATGCTAAAATTCTACATGTGCCAAATGATCAGGATTAAGGCCTTGGTTTCCGAAAAAGGAGGTTTGGGAAATAGAAAAATATAGGGAGGCGATATTATTGCAGTCTTTAGGGCGTCATGTACTGGCCGAAGTGTACGGATGTCGTTTTGATGTGTTAAATGATGTCCGTAAGGTTGAGGACATCATGGTTAATGCAGCTTTGGAGGCTGGAGCTGAAGTTAGAGAAGTCGTATTCCACAAGTTCAGCCCTCAGGGAGTGAGCGGAGTGGTTGTGATTTCTGAGTCCCACCTGGCGATTCATACCTGGCCCGAACTGGGGTATGCTGCGGTTGATGTCTTTACCTGTGGAGACACAGTTAATCCGTGGGATGCATGCCAATACCTGCAGGAAAAATTTGAAGCTGATTATGTTGATGCTTCAGAGGTTAAGCGGGGAGTAATAGCAAAACAGGAAGAGCGCTTGGCGGTAAATATTTAGGAGGGATACTATTTTAGTAGACCGATGTAGGTTTAGATCTAGCATCAACTATTCTTAACAAGCCTTACTTGAACTAAGTAACTGCAAGTAAGGCTTGT
Source organism: Syntrophomonadaceae bacterium (assembly GCA_012520725.1). Taxonomy (GTDB): domain Bacteria; phylum Bacillota; class Syntrophomonadia; order Syntrophomonadales; family Syntrophomonadaceae; genus JAAYJK01. Next base: position 32,623 of record JAAYNQ010000177.1, read on the forward strand.
TTTTATTGGTACTTAATTAAAGAATCTAAATTATATGTAAGCAAATAGGTTTTTCCTATATAATATAGATTAGTCCTATACCCAGAAAAATAATGATAATGATAATTAAGATTAGTCCTATATCAAAAAAATGATAACTATAATACCTGTGATGGAATCAATCAGGAAGAAAATACAAGGAGAAGAATCAAGCCTTCGGCTATAAAATAGATTCAGGAGGAGAAATAGACGGATGGAGGATCTTAGGGGGATATTAAATGGTTTTTCAATTTAGCCGGAATTTAAGCGATGAAATGAAGGAACTGGATGTTCTATTCCATAAAAGCATTGAACCCTGGGGACAGGATATGGAAATCTATTTGGAATGGATAGAAGAGGATCACACCTATCGTACCCTGCCTTCTATTGTATTCAGTATTTACCGGGGCCTGGGGTTAAACGAAGAATTCAGCCTGTCTATGGCCAATATTTATAAGATACTATATTTATCAGTCTTTATTCATGAATCCATACATGATGATGAAGAGGGCCAGGAATATAATCAAGAGATGCAGTTTTCAATACTTATTGGGGATTATATGTTTGGCCGTATTATGGCTTTGTTGCTTGAAATCGAAGCGGACATGCTATTACCATTCTTTGCTGATTTGATCTGTGAAATTAATGAAGGAATGGTAAGGAGATATAAACTGGGCAGCAGCCGTAGTGAATATATAGCCAGTAGCCGGGCCTCTTTATACAAAAGTGCCTTTTTGACTGCAGCTTGTTGTGCTGGAAAGGATATGGAAGAACAGATTTCCTGCCAGGAGGCAGGACATAAGCTGGGGATAGCGATAGAGTTTTTGAATCAAGAGGAATTAAGGGGAGCGGCCTTACCTTATTTGGAAGCCAGTATCAGTCTATTAATGGCTGAGCCCCATGCTAGTATAAGTACCTTTATGGGACCTATTTACCAGGAAATACATGGACTGCTATCTCTTCCTGATCAAGTGGCGGCAGTATAGAGCAACAGCTTGACTTTCGTCTTTAAGCTTGGGAAGAGAAAGATATATCCTGGGATTTCTTGCTTTAAGCAAGAGTCGCCCTTAGGAGGGGGACGTGCTGATTGAGTTTTAGGAGGAGATCCGCTCTGAGCTAATAAATATTCAGAGCTTCTGGAATGGCAGGCTGGATAGAAGAGCATGCCGTTTATTTATGAAAGAGATCAATACGGGGGGATAATGGTGGCCTATAAAGACTTGCAGGAATTTATTCAGGTGCTGGAGAGTAAGGGTGAACTAATTCGAATAAAAACCCAGGTTGATCCGGAATTGGAGATTACTGAAATAAGCGATCGGGTTAGCAAAAAATATGGTCCAGCCTTGTTGTTCGAAAATGTAAAGGGATCAGAGATGCCGGTGTTGATCAATGCTTTTGGCAGCCGGGAGCGTATGGCTTTAAGCCTGGGAGTGGAAAATCTGGATGATATAGCCCAGGAGATAGTGGAATTCATACAAATTGCGGACAATGTGCCCTCTTCTATGCTGGACAAAGTAAAAATATTGCCTCGTTTGGCTCAGCTTGCTTCCTTTATGCCCAAAACGGTAAAGAATGGGGTTTGCCAGGAAGTTGTTGATTACCAACCCTCCCTGGATAAATTGCCTATTTTAAAATGCTGGCCGGAAGATGCAGGAAGATTCATCACCTTGCCGCAGGTTTACACCAAGAATCCCCACACAGGTAAGAGGAATGTAGGCATGTATCGACTGCAGGTATTTGATGACCAAACTACTGGCATGCATTGGCATATACATCATGATGGGGCACATAACTATCATTTGAACTGCCAATCAGGAAAGGCTACTGAAGTCGCTGTGGCTCTTGGCGGGGACCCAGCTATTACCTATTCCGCCACTGCCCCCCTGCCCCGGGATATTGACGAATTAATCTTTGCCGGCTTTTTGAGAAAAAAACCAGTTGAATTGGTCAAATGCAAGACGGTGGATCTGGAAGTTCCGGCTGATGCCGAGATAATTATTGAAGGAAGGGTGGATCCCTTTGAACGCAGGATTGAAGGTCCCTTCGGTGACCATACCGGCTATTATTCTTTGGCCGCCGAGTATCCGGTGTTTCACCTCACCTGCATTACTCATCGCCAAAATGCTGTATATCCAACTACTATTGTAGGCAAACCGCCTCAGGAGGATTGCTACATGGCTTTGGCTACAGAACGCATCTTTTTACCCTTGTTGAAGTTTCAACTACCCGAGGTGGTAGATATGCACTTGCCCATGGAAGGAGTGTTTCATAATTGCGTATTCATTTCCATAAAAAAGAGTTTCCCCGGGCATGCCAGAAAAATCATGAGTTCCTTATGGGGAATGGGGCAGATGATGTTTGCCAAGTTCATTGTGGTAGTGGACGAAGATGTGGATGTGCAAAATGTTTCTGAAGTATTGTGGAAAGTTTTTAACAACGTTGACCCCCGGCGTGATACCATGATAGTAGATGGACCCCTGGAAGTGTTGGATCATTCTGCCCCCTTGCCCCTGCTGGGATCCAAAATGGGTATAGACGCTACCCGGAAAATGCCGGAAGAAGGTCATGATCGGGAGTGGCCTCGAGATATAGTTATGAGCCGGGATATTATTGAACTGGTAAATGCAAAATGGAGTGACTACGGCATTGAATAAAATCGCTAAGTTTCTCAAGTTGATAGACTTTAGTCACTCTTTATTTGGTTTGCCCTTTGCCTATTTAGGGGCCATTTTGGCCGCTGGAGCCATACCTGGCTTTTATCATTTGTTCTGGATAACTATAGCCATGATAGCGGCCCGTACTGCCGCACTCTGCTTAAATCGTCTTATTGATCGCCATATTGATAAAGCTAACCCCCGAACTGCCGGTTGGATTCTGCCCTCAGGACAATTACCACTGGGGGTTATCTGGCTGGCCGTGTTTTTGTGCCTGGGCTTATTGATGCTGGCTGCCGCTAAGCTAAACCCCCTTTGTTTGCAACTGGCACCACTAGCGGTAATAGTACTCTGGGGCTATTCTTATACCAAACGCTTTACCTGGTGGTGTCATCTCATATTGGGGATTGCCATCGGCAGCGGCACCGTTGGAGCCTGGATTGCTATAAGCGGTACTCTGGACTGGCAGCCCTTGCTTCTGGGTATGGCGGTAGCTTGTTGGATTGCCGGTTTTGATTCCATGTACGCCTGCCAGGATATTGAATTTGATCGGGCCAATAATCTTCATTCCATACCAGCTCGATTCGGAGAGATTGGTGCTTTGAGATTTTCCGCCCTGTTTCATTTTTTTACCGTTATCTTCTTGATTGCCAACGGTCTGGTACTTCAGCTGGGGTGGTTCTATTTTATGGGGGTAGCTGTGGCTGGGGCCATTCTGACTTATGAGCATATAATCGTGAAACCGGGAAATTTGAGCCGGGTTAATTTTGCTTCCTTCAAAATAAACCATTATGTGGGTCTGATAATATTTGCTGCTGCAATGATGGACATACTAGTATAAACTTAGAATGGTGAGGGATATTGCTTTGGTCAAATATATAGTGGCAATAAGTGGTGCCAGTGGATCAGTATATGGGATAAGGTTGATCCGGGAACTGCTAATAAGAGAGCAAGAAGTGCATATTATAGTCAGTGAACCAGCCCGACTGGTTATTAAACATGAGTTGGGATGGGATTTATCTGGATCGCTGGAGGGCGTTCTAAGATCCAAGTTACCCTCAGGCCATATGTACTTTTATGATAATCAGAACATTGCCGCCCCTTTGGCCAGCGGTTCTTTTATAAGCCGGGCCATGATTGTTATGCCCTGCAGTATGGCTTGTTTATCTGGAATAGCCACTGGAAATGCCAGAAACCTTATAGAAAGGGCAGCTGATGTGATGCTGAAAGAGAGGCGCAAGTTGATCCTGGTACCCCGGGAAACCCCCTTGCATTCCGTTCATTTGCGCAACATGTTGACACTGTCGGAATTGGGGGCTCATCTAATACCAGCTATGCCGGCTTTTTACCATCACCCCCGGACTTTGGAAGATATAATTGCTTTTATGGTGGGCAAGGTCATGGATGCCTTGAATATCGAGCACAATATTTACCAGCGATACCAGTATGAAGAAGAGCAATAAGAATTTATTGGAATCTGTTTGAAATAGTATATAATATATTTTAATTCGCTTTTGGAGAGGGAAAAATGCATAAGCAAATTTTTAATCCTGTGCGCAGGGAACTGGAAATGGTGGAAGGGAATCTAAATCAAAATATAGATTCAGGGGTAGATGTTTTAAACCAGGCTTCCATGCATTTGGCTAAAGCGGGGGGGAAAAGGCTTAGGCCAGCTTTCGCCTTATTGGCGGCCCGCTTTTTTCTGGATAACCTGGAGCAGGTTATACCTATGGCTACCGCCCTGGAATTGACTCACCTGGCTACCCTGGTCCATGATGACGTAATAGATAATTCGGTACTGCGGAGAGGGACCTATACTGTTAAACAACAGTGGGGTAATCGAGTATCTATTAATGCCGGCAACTACATTTTTGCTAGAGCTCTGGCTTTAAGTGCGTCTTATCAGCGCCGGGACATTCTTGAGGTACTGGCCCAGGCCAGTATGAAGATCTGTGAAGGTGAGATATACCAGATGATGAGTTCCTACAATGTAGATGTAGGGCTAAAGAATTATTTGCGCCGCATAGAACGGAAAACAGCCCTATTAATATCAGTCAGTTGCAAGTTAGGGGCTATGATTGCCGGGGCTCAGGCGGCCCAGATCAGGGCCCTGGAAATGTATGGATATTACCTGGGGATGGCCTTTCAAGTAACCGATGATATACTTGATTTTGTTGCCGATGAAGAGTTATTGGGCAAACCAACCGGAAGCGATATCAAGCAGGGGGTTATTACCCTTCCAGCTATTTATGCTTTACATCACAGTCCGGATAAAGAGGAGTTGAGATATCTTTTGTCATCACCCAGCTTGTGCTCAACCCAATCTGAGCGCATATTGGACATAGTTTTAAGTTCAGATGGAGTTGATTATGCCTACTGGGTAACCGAGCATTTCGCCGGTAAAGCCAGAAAAGAGCTGGATAGGCTCCCGGACCAACCAGTAAAAAGCACTCTATATGAAATCGCTGATTTTATCTCAGCCCGTGAGTATTAGATTTTATCTCAAGCAATAAGCACTCAGCAATGGGGGTACATTTATGGCCTTAAAAGATCTATCACCGGAAGACAAACAGACTATATTAGAACACCTGGAGGAACTGCGCAAATCATTGATAATCAGCGTCATAGCCATAGTTGTAGCTGCGGTCTTATCATTTTCTTATAATGAAGAGATTTTAGCCATAGTTACCTCGCCATTAACCGACCTAAATGAAAACCTGGTAGTAACCGGGGTTACCGAAGCTTTCTTTGTGAAACTGAAATTGGCCTTTCTTTCCGGGTTTATTCTTTCTTCTCCCATAGTTTTATGGTCCTTATGGCGTTTCTTCAAACCAGCTCTGTATCCATCGGAACGTAAATATATATATGTTTTGTTGCCAGTTAGCCTTTTGCTCTTTGCCTCCGGGGTTCTTTTTGCCTATTTCGGTATACTGAACCTGGTACTAAAATTCTTTATCTATATTGCCGGCGAGAACCTGGAAACCATGTTTAAAGTGGACCAATATGTGGCCTTCGTTATTGCCTTTACCATACCTTTCGGGCTGGTCTTTGAATTGCCAGTAATAGTATATTTTCTTACCATAATAGGTGTCCTTAGACATGAACTTTTAGCCCGTAATCGCAAATATGCCCTATTGATTATAGTGGTTCTGGCCGCAGCCCTTACCCCGGGCCCGGATCCGGTTTCCCAGATGATGATGGCCATACCGGTATATTTATTGTTTGAGATCAGCATCTGGATATCCAAATGGGCGGGACGCAAGAAGCGACAGAGATCCGAGGAAGTATACCGTGAAGAGTAGCTGTCACTAAGCTTTAGCTTTAGCTTTAGTCAAATTCTTTACAAAGGAAGGCCTTTTTGTCATAATATCAGTATGTATGGAGGAGCAAATTAAATAAAAATTAAAATAATAGTGTTTATTGTATATATTACGAACTATTCGAGGTAAAGGGGGGAAGGCCTTGTTCGCTTTAATTGGTAATTTTGGTCCCTGGGAATTAGCTCTGGTTCTGCTTATCATTCTAATTATAGTTGGTCCGGGGAAGCTGCCCCAGGTAGGGCAGTCGGTAGGAAAGGCTCTGCAAAACTTCAGAAAAGCTAAAGATGAAGATATAGAAGAACTGGCAGAGAAGAAGAAAGATGAATAGGTCATAGGTCTGGCTTCAGACCTTTTTTAATAAGTCTGGGGGCAGTGATGAAGAATTTATACCCACTTTACATTGATCTGAAGGATAGGAAATGTCTCATAATTGGAGGAGGTAAAGTAGCTGAACGTAAAATCGAACAGCTGCTGGATTATAATTGTTCCATAAAGGTGGTCAGCCTGGGGGTAGAAGATAAGATAAAGAGTTGGGCTCATCAAGGATTGATACAGCTATTTCAGAGGGAATTTCAGCTTTCGGATCTTAAAGAGGTTTTTCTAGTTTTTGTTGCTACTGATAATGAGCAAGTAAATGCCGAGCTAAGCAAAATGTGCCGGGAACGGGGGATCCTGGTAAATGCAGTGGATGATCCACCCCATTGTGATTTTTATGTCCCGTCTATATTAAAGCGCAATTCACTGGTACTGGCAATTTCCACGGGGGGAAAAAGTCCGGCTTTCGCGCGCCGGCTGCGCCAGGAGTTAGAAGAAATTATCACACCTGCTTATGGTGAATTCGTTGATATACTGGGAGAGCAGAGGGAATTAATTAAAGAACGCATTGAGGACATCGCAGTTCGAAAGCAGATATTTGAAGAATTGGTTTATTCAGATGTACTTGATTTACTCAAGGCGGGGGAAAAAGAAAAAGCTAGGGAGAAGGTTACTCAATGTATGTCTTATTGGTTGGAATAAACCATCGCACCGCGCCAGTAGAAATTCGTGAAAAACTGGCTTTTAGCGATGGTACTATCAGCCAGGCCTATGAATATTTAAGGCAGAAAGAGAATTTAGAAGGAGCAGTTATACTCCATACCTGTAATCGGACCGAGGTATATGCTACCGCCCGGGATATAGAGTTGGGCCGGGAGGCTTTAAAGCAATTTATGGAGCTGTTTTCCCAGCTTAGCGGCCAGGAAATGCAAGAGTATTTGTATCAGCCCAATTGTTATGATGCTATATTGAACCTGTTTAGAGTCGCTTCGGGACTTGACTCCATGATTTTAGGAGAATCTCAAATACTGGGCCAGGTTAAAGAGGCTTATAAAACGGCTCGGGAGGAAAACGCCTCCGATGGAGTGCTCAACACCCTTTTTCAACAAGCTATAAATGTGGGCAAAAAGGTTCGCAGTGAAACCGATATAGATCGTTATCCAATTTCCGTAAGTTCGGTGGCGGTAGAGCTAGCCCGCAGTCAACTGGGCACTTTGCAGGACAAGAGTGTGGTAGTAATTGGGGCCGGTGAAATGAGTGAGTTGACTACTCGCTATCTCATGGAATATGGTGTGAGCTCGGTTATTGTATCCAATCGTTCCTATGCCAAGGCTGAGACAATGGCCCGCTTGTTTTCAGGTCGAGCGGTGCGTTTCGATCGATTACCGGCTCAGTTAAGCCAGGCGGATATTGTCATCAGTTGTACATCAGCCAGTCATTATGTCTTAAACTGGCAAAATTCTTCGGAAATATTAAAGGCTCGCCAGGGACGAAGAATAATCATAATTGATATTGCGGTACCCCGGGATGTGGATCCGGCATTAGGGGAGATAGAAGGGGTACAGATTTATGACATAGATGAGTTGCAGAACGTAATAGATGAAAACTTCCTGGAGCGGAAAAAGGCTTCACGGCAGGCTGAAAAAATAATACTGGAGGAATTGGATAAATTCAATGAAAAACTGGCCTCCTTGTATGTAGTTCCCGTCATATCGGCTCTGAAAGAAAAAGCTGAGGCAATAAAAAATCAGGAGCTAAAAAAGGCCTTCAATAGGCTGGACCTGAGTGAGCGCGAAAAAAAGGTGGTATCTACCTTGGCCCACAATATTATCAATCAGCTTTTGCACCATCCAATGGTCAGTTTAAAAGAGATGGCCTGCAGCAATCAGGGACATTTATATGCGGAGGTCAGCAAAAGGCTCTTCGATTTACCAGTGGATTTGGAGGGAATTAATGTTGGAGAAGTTAAGATTGGGCAGTCGGGGCAGCAAACTGGCTCTGTGGCAAGCCGGGTACGTTAAGCAAGCCCTGGAACTGGCAGTACCTGATCTTAAAGTAGAAATCGAGGTAATTAAGACTACTGGGGATAAGATTCTGGATGTAGCCTTGTCCAAGATTGGTGATAAAGGCCTGTTTACCAAGGAGATTGAAAAAGAGCTTTTGGAGGGCAATATAGATATAGCGGTACATAGCATGAAAGACCTGCCGTCTCAAATAGGGCCTGATTTGGTGATAGGAGCAGTTTTGCCCCGGGAGAATCCACAGGATGTACTAATCAGCAAATATAATCGAAATTTGTTAGAATTGCCTATAGGAGCAGTGATCGGTACTTCCAGTTTGCGCCGGCAAGCCCAGATCAAGCATATAAGGCCTGATATTAAAATTGTGGAATTAAGGGGCAATGTGGAAACCAGGATCAGGAAGATGCAGGAAGAGGATCTGGATGCTATAATACTGGCCTATGCTGGAGTAAAAAGGTTGGGCTTTGAAAATTTAATCAGCGAATATCTGAGTTATGAGGTGCTGATGCCGGCAGTAGGGCAGGGAGCCATTGCAGTTGAGACCAGAGCCGGAGATTCTGAAGTCTTAGCCATAGTAGGGCAGATAGATCATGAACCCACCAGGGTCCAGGTAGAAGCTGAAAGGAGTTTCCTGGCCCGGCTGGAAGGGGGATGTCAGGTTCCAATAGCAGCCATAGCGGATCTCCAAGGTCAGGAATTAAGGATTAAAGGTTTGGTAGCATCTTTGGATGGACAGGAGTTTATCAGCCTGGAAATGAGCGGCAGCCCCAATCAGGCAGCAGAATTAGGCCGCAAATTAGGACAGTCTCTCCTGGATGCCGGGGCCGGACCCATACTGAATAGAATAAAGTACACGGGAGCAAGGGAATGAAAAGTGGCAAAATATATTTAATCGGAGCCGGACCGGGTGATCCGGGTTTGTTTACTATTAAAGGGAAAATGCTCTTGGAGCAAGGGGAAGTAGTAATATACGATCGTCTGGTAGGGGAGGAAATCCTGTCCTATGCTTCTCCTGAGGCAGAATTAATCTATGTGGGCAAGGAGTCAGGCCGTCATGCCCTCACCCAGGACGAAATAAACCTCTTGATGGTAAGAAAGGCCAAAGAAGGCAAACGGGTAGTTCGGTTAAAAGGAGGGGACCCTTTTTTATTTGGCCGAGGAGGAGAAGAAGCCCTTTTCATAAGGGAGCAAGGCCTGGACTATGAAGTGGTTCCTGGTATCAGCTCAGCTATAGCGGTTCCTGCTTATGCGGGTATACCTGTTACTCATCGTGAAGCTACTTCCAGTTTGGCTATTATTACCGGCCATGAAAAACCCGGCAAAAAGAATAGCTCTATTAATTGGAAAGGAATATCCACCGGGATTGGAACCCTGGTTTTCTTAATGGGAGTGGAAAACCTGGACTATATTGTTTCCCGCTTGATGGAAAACGGCCGGCCGGCAGATACCCCGGTAGCTTTGATACGCTGGGGAACCCTATCTAAACAGGAGGTTTTAACTGGAACCCTGGATAATATTGTACAGCGGGTGAAAGATGAGAATTTTCAACCACCGGCAGTAATTGTAGTAGGAGAAGTGGTTGCTCTACGGGACAAATTAATTTGGTTGGAAAAGAAACCCCTGTGGGGAAAAAGGATAGTAGTCACCAGATCACGGGCTCAGGCCAGTGAGCTGGTGCAAAAAATCAGGGAACTGGGAGGCACTCCGCTGGAGTTTCCCACTATAAGCATCCAAAAAGCTGCAGATTTAAAACCTTTGGAGACGGCCTGGCAAGAAATCACCAAATACCACTGGATTATTTTTACCAGTGTAAACGCAGTAGAGATATTTTTTGAGCAAATGGATCTAATGGGAATAGATATCAGGGAGCTTAAAGGAATAAATATAGCCGCCATCGGTCCAGCTACCGGGCAGAAGTTGCAGGTCCGAGGATTGAGGGTCAAAGCTATGCCCGGAGAATACCGGGCAGAAGGCATTTTAGACGTCCTAAAGGGAATGGTGCTTAAGGGACAGAGGGTTTTGCTGCCCCGGGCTCAGGGAGCCAGAAAGATATTGCCTGAGACCCTTAGGGAGCGGGGACTTGAGGTTGATGAAATACCCCTGTACCAGGCTGTTTTAAGCAGCGGCAATAACCCCCAGCTGCTCGAAGAAATAAAAACAGGAAAGATAGACTACCTGACTTTTACCAGTTCGTCTACGGTTAGTAACTTTGTAGAGATGATGGGCAGGGACATGCCCGTGAATTCCTCAGTAAAAATTGCCTGTATAGGACCCATTACGGCCGGTAAGGCCAGAGAACTAGGTTTCAAGGTAGATATTATTGCTGGTCAATATACCATTGACGGATTGCTTCAGGCCATTATCCAGGATGCTACCGGCCAGCGAAGAGAAGTAAAAGATAGTGAAATACAGTGTTGAGCTTGGGATTAAGCGAGGTGAAAACTAATGGCATTTCCAGTTAACCGCATGCGTAGAATGAGGAAAAGTGAAACCCTGCGCAGAATGGTACGGGAGACTATTCTTTCGGTCAATGATTTTATTTATCCTTTGTTTGTAATTCATGGACGAGACCAGAAGAACCCTATTAAGTCCATGCCGGGAGTGTATCAGTTTTCAGTGGACCACAGACTTAAAGAAGAAATAAAGGAAATTGAAGAGCTAGGCATTCCAGCGATTATCCTTTTCGGTATTCCGGAGTATAAGGATAGTATCGGCAGCAGCGGTTTTCAGGATGATGGAGTGGTACAACAGGCCATCCGATTAATTAAAGATTGCAGTCCTGATATGGTAGTGATTACCGATGTCTGCATGTGCGAATATACCGATCATGGCCATTGTGGAGTAGTTGATGCTGATGGGAACATAAACAATGATGCGACTCTGGATCTTTTGGCCCGGGAGGCTTTATCCCATGCTAAGGCTGGTTGTGACATGGTAGCTCCCTCGGATATGATGGATGGGCGCATAGCTTATATCCGTCAATGCCTGGATGAGAATTCTTTTAGTAATATACCTATAATGTCTTATGCAGCCAAATACGCCTCCGGCTTCTATGGCCCTTTTCGCGATGCGGCTGACTCTACTCCCCAGTTTGGGGATAGAAGGACCCATCAAATGGATCCGGCTAATATTAGGGAAGCCTTAAGGGAAGTAGAACTGGATATTGAAGAAGGTGCAGACCTGGTTATGGTCAAGCCGGCTTTGGCTTACCTGGATGTTATAAGAGCAGTGAAGGAACGTTTTGATTGCCCGGTATCTGCCTACAACGTCAGTGGAGAGTATTCCATGGTAAAAGCCGCAGCCCAGAATGGATGGCTGGATGGGGACCGGGTGATGATGGAAATCCTGAGCTCTATTAAAAGAGCAGGTGCTGATATCATTCTTACTTATGCTGCTAAAGATGCGGCCCGGATATTAAAACATTTAGGCCAATAGTGTCTTAGTGTAAAGGGGCGGAGGTGAATTCTGGTAGTCATTCTATCAGAGACTTATGTTAATATCTTGGAACAGTACTAATCAATGCAATCTATACTGTGAACATTGCTATCGGGATGCTGGAGCCCGCCTGGAGGAGGAACTGTCCACCGCCGAAGCCTGTAAAATGATCCAGGAGATCAAGGAGGCAGGCTTTAAAATCATGATATTCAGCGGTGGGGAGCCCGTAATGCGGCCGGATATCTATGAATTGATTGCTTATGCCAGCAAAATTGGTCTCAGGGCGGTTATGGGTACCAATGCCACCCTGATAAGCCCCGATGTAGCTGTCAAGCTAAAAGAAGCAGGCATAATGGCGGCTGCAGTTAGTTTGGACAGCCTGGATGCTGATAAACACGATAGATTCAGAGGATTGCCCCAGGCCTTTGATATGACCATAAAGGGCATAAAAAACCTGCAGGAAGCTGGTATACCGGTACAGATAAATACTACGGTAATGGATTGGAATGTAGATGAAATAGAAGCCCTGTGCGATTACGCTATCGAATTGGGAGCCGTGGCTTATCACGTATTTTTCCTGGTTCCCACCGGACGGGCTATTAATATGGAAGAAGAAGCATTAAGAGTACAGGCTTATGAAAAGACTATCAAAAGGCTGATGAAAAAGCAGCAACAGGTGGATGTTGAGATTAAGCCCACCTGTGCTCCGCAGTTTATCAGGATTGCTGAGATGATGGGAATGAAGCTCCGTTTCACCCGGGGCTGTCTGGCTGGAATCAATTACTGCATCATTAGTCCCCGGGGAGACGTACAGCCTTGTGCCTATTTGGACATCCCCCTGGGCAATGTACGGGACCAAGCTTTTGATGAAATATGGCAGAACAATCAGCTCTTATTGGATCTAAGGACCATGGATTACAGTGGTAAATGCGGAATATGCGAATATAAACTGAAGTGTGGCGGATGCCGGGCCAGGGCTTACTATTACAGCAACAAGGATTATATGGCCGAAGATGAGTGGTGTCTGTATAGGCCGAAAGGGGCCAGGAAGCATGAATAAGCTGGCTATGCTGGATCGAAAATTGCTGGAAATGCTGCAGAATGATTTTCCCCTCACCCCGGATCCCTTTTATGATTTGGCAGAAGCTTTGGAGACTGATGTGGATGAAATAGGGGAAAGAATCCAACGACTGAAGGAAAGCGGCATTATTAGGCGAATAGGAGCGATTTTTGATGCCAAAAAGCTGGGGTATACTTCTACCCTCTGTGCCTGTACCATGCTGGAAGAATCCATAGATAAATTTGCTGCTGTAGTTAATGATATACCTTATATAACTCATAATTATGTCCGGGACCATGAATTAAATATATGGTTTACCCTGACCACCCCCAGCCAAGAAGAAAGAGGAAGAATTATCAATGAACTGCAGGAGCAATTTAATATTATAATTATATGTATGCCCGCCGTTAAAACCTATAAGATTAAAGTTGTTTTAGGAATGGATTGAAATTGATGAATATGGAAAAGTTGGATAGAGATATAATTAAATTTATTCAAGACGATTTGCCCCTATCCCGGAGTCCTTATAGGAGCTGGGCTGAGGCCCAGGGGATTTCCCAAGAAGAAATAGTGGCTCGGATCCAAACAATGTTGAAAAAAGGTATAATTAGGAGGATGGGGGCAGTTTTACGTCATCAGAAAGCAGGCTATGCTGTAAATGCCATGGTAGCCTGGAAAGTAGAAGAATCCAGTGCCGATAAGGTCGGAGAAATAATGGCAGCTTATAAAGAGATCAGCCATTGTTATTGGAGGGAAGTGCCCCCCAGTTTTAACTATCCTTTATTTACCATGATTCATGCCCGAAGTGAGGAAGAATTGCAGAATATTATTGATAGAATTGTTGAAGAAACTGGCATAGATGAGTTTGAAGTGCTAAAAAGCATAAAAGAATTAAAGAAAAGCAGTATGCGATATTATTAATTACTCCTATCATGGAACTTGAGGTAGAAGCAGCAGGTGTCCATGTTTGGCCGTCTTTCATGACCAATAAGTGCGAAAGAGTGATTAAGCATCTGCTAAAGGAGATGAGGCAGTGGTGAATGAGATCCTTAAATCAAAGCAAAGATTTGCTGAAGCCCGGAAAGTAATGCCAGGTGGAGTAAACAGTCCGGTCCGGGCGTTTAAAGCGGTGGGACTGGACCCGGTCTTTATTGATAGAGCTCAAGGCTCACGGATATATGATATTGACGGTAATAGCTATATTGATTATGTTTGCTCCTGGGGACCCCTTATTCTGGGACACGCCCATCCCGAAATCGTACAGGCTCTGTGCCAGGCGGCAGAAAGGGGGAGCAGTTATGGTGCTCCCTGTGAAAAGGAACTTGAATTAGCCCAGGCCATATCTGAGGCTATACCTTCAATTGAGCAGATAAGGATGGTAAACTCCGGTACTGAGGCTACTATGAGTGCGGTCAGGTTGGCCAGGGCCTTTACCGGACGAGACAAGATTCTGAAATTCGAGGGTTGTTATCATGGACATGCCGATTCTTTCTTGATTAAAGCAGGTTCAGGTTTGTTAACAGCAGGGGTTCCTACCAGTCCTGGAATTCCCCGGGATTATGCCCAAAACACTCTGGTAGCTGAGTATAATAACCTGGATTCCCTGCAGACTGTATTCGAAGAATGGGGCCCGGATATTGCGGCGGTGATTGTGGAACCCATAGCCGGCAATATGGGATTAATCGTTCCGGATACTGTATTTTTGATGGAACTGCGTAAAATTACAGAAGATTACGGAACTTTACTTATCTTTGATGAAGTTATAAGCGGTTTTCGGACTTGCTATGGAGCGTATCAGAATTTGATTGACATTAAACCGGACCTAACCACCCTGGGCAAAATAATTGGTGGAGGATTGCCGGTTGGAGCCTATGGAGGGCGCCGGGATATCATGGAACGGGTAGCTCCATCAGGTGATGTGTACCAGGCGGGTACCCTATCCGGCAATCCACTGGCCATGGCGGCCGGCTTGGCCACCCTGAAAGTTCTAAGAGATAATGACTATTATACTGATTTGCATGAACTGGGCCAGTACCTGGTTAGGGGTATTGAAGAGATCTTGCGTACTCAGGGCCTTGATTACAGCTTAAACCATTGGGGTTCAATGTTTTCGTTATTTTTCACCCCGGAAGCGGTTAGAAATTATAGCACTGCTACCAGTAGTGATACCCTGCGCTTCAGTAAATTTTACCGGGTATTGTTAGAGGAAGGAATATATTTCCCACCTTCACAATTTGAAGTTTGTTTTATTTCTGCTGCCCATAGCAGAGAAGATATTGAGCAAACCCTGCAGGCAGTAGAAAAAGCATTATATATCAGCCATCTGGATTAATATTGATAACGAAGGGGCGTTTGTGCAGCGCTCAAAAAAGAGTAGTGATAGGGGAAGAATGGCATCGTATTATGACAGCTCAGCAATATTATTTTTACCAAGTCAAGGTTTAAGATAGCTTGATACCATAAGAAGCAGGGGGGGCTTTTATGGACTCTATCAAGTTCATCTATACGGATCAAAGATCAAGAGCATATCCATGATGGTAGATGGTGCTAAGTCAGATTGTTCCTAGCTCACAGCACTCATATAGAGAATGCCCAGAAATATTAAAAAAAAAGTCGAAATACCGGGATAAGCAGGAAAAGCGCTATGGGCATCGAAATAATAATTGGATATGGGTTTATTTTTGTCCTGGCGGTAAACTGCCGTAGGCAATAAGAATATATATATTATTTTCTTGGGGGTGATGGATACTATCACGGCACTCTGGAGTAAGTAGAAAGTTATAAAAGATCAATTATCAGATGAAAAGGAGGAATGGACTTGAAGGTTCTAGTTTGTGTTAAGCAGACATTCGACACCGAAGCCAAAATTGAATTAAAGGATGGCAAAATTGCAGATGCAGGGATTAATTTAATCATTAACCCCTATGATGAAGTGGCTGTAGAAGGTGGAATCCAATTAAAGGAAAAGAAAATAGTAGATGAAGTAGTTGTATTATCTGCCGGATCCGACAAGGCTATGGATGCTATTCGCACAGCCCTGGCTATGGGCGCCGACCGTGGTATTCTACTGAAGCAGGACACCGCTGCAGACGAATATGCAAGAGCAGTTGCTCTGGCTGCAGCTATCAAAGAAGAGAATCCTGACATCATACTGGCTGGCCACGTTGCCGCTGACGATGGTTCATCACAGGTTCCCACCCGTATTGCAGAAATTTTAGGAATTCCGCATATCAATGTTATCACCAATGTGGAAATCGCTGATGGTAAAGCAACCTGTACCTGTGAAGCTGACGGCGGTACTCTGGTAGCAGAAGTTGCCCTGCCCGCAGTTATTTCATCCCAGGTAAGCTGGAATGAACCCCGTTATCCTTCCATGAAGGGTATCATGCAGGCCAAGAAGAAACCAGTTGCAACTAAAGATGCAGCAGCAGTTGACAACAAGGTTACAATTATCGAGTATGCTATGCCACCTGCCAAGCAGGCTGGAGTAAAGATCGAGGATGATCCTGATGTATGCGCTGCTAAGTTGGCAGACTGGATGTTAAATACCGTTAAAATCGAAGTTAAATAGTTGAGGTATACCTATAACTTATTAATAAAAGGAGGGTAATTGATGCCAGGAACATGGATTATTGTAGAACAAAGGGATGGTAATGTTCGTAAGGTTACTTTCGAAATGCTGTCGGAAGCTAAAAAATATGGCGAAGAAGTTAGTGCAGTAGTTTTTGGAAAGAACGTAGAGGGCCTAGCTCCCGAATTTGCTAAATACGGTGCTGACAAAGTATACGTAGTGGAAGGCGATTTATTTGCCGAATACAATACTGGAGCTTATGTAGCTCAATTAGCTGCTATGATAGCTGAATATCAGCCTAATGCAGTTTTGTTTGCTCACACCTTTAATGGTCGTGATTTTGCTTCCCGTCTGGCTCAGAAACTGGAAGCCGGTTTGGCAACAGATGCTATAGCTGCTGAAATAACAGCAGGCAAAGGCGTTTTTACCCGGGCTATTTATGCCGGTAAAGCCCTGGCCAAGGTAGAAGTGACTACTTCCCCCATTCTGGCTACCATTAGGGCTGGAGTTATGGAAGTAGCTGAAGCAGCCGGTGCTGGAGCAGTGGTTAAGCCTGCTATAGCAGCTACCGATGCCGATGTATACCAGAGTATTAAATCATTTGTTCCCACCGTTTCCGCCCGCCCAGATCTGACTGAAGCTGAGGTTGTGGTCTCCGGTGGACGTGGTTGTAAAGGTCCAGACGGAATTAAGCTGGTTGAGCAACTGGCTGACATGCTGGGAGCCGCTGTTGGTGGATCCCGTGCATCGATCGACTCCGGATGGTTAGGACATGAACTACAGGTTGGACAGACCGGAAAAGTAGTTAACCCCAATCTGTATATCGCAGCCGGTATCTCCGGTGCTATCCAGCATTTGGCTGGTATGTCCTCCTCCAAATTTATTGCAGCCATCAATACTGACCCAGAAGCTCCTATATTCAACGTGTCGGATTTTGGAGTAGTATCAGACTTATTTAAAGTAATACCTGCACTTTGTACAGAACTGAAAAAATAGTCATTCTGGCAGGGGTGAGGAAAAGGTTTTTACTGGATATACCTGATGGTATATCCAGTAAAACCAGCTGTATTTAAGGAGGGAATTGTACAATGATTTTTGGATTTCATCCAATAGAAGGTGGCTATGATGTCCCTATGCGTATGGTAGGGGCAAACATTCCCTACGAATGGCTGATTTATATATTTATGTTTATACCCATTGGTATTTTTCTTTTTGGTTTTTATAAGAGATTCCAGGTTTGGACCCTGGCTAAAGGTGAACTGCATCGCAATGACCGGGTTGGCGAAAGGTTGATTTCATTACTGAAATACAGCTTTGCTCAGGCTAAAGTTATCAAAAAGCCCTTGGCCGGGTGGATGCATTTTCTTTTGTTCTGGGGCTTTTTAGTATTGGCGCTGGCGGCTGGAGTGGACGCATCTCATTATTGGTTGGGATTTCCACATATTGAGGGCAATTCATATATTTACTTCTCAGCCGTTGTTGACGTATTAGGTTTTCTGGCTTTGGTTGGAGTTATAGTTCTGGCTGTGGTTCGCTATGTACAGAAACCTGATCGTCTTAATGATACCAAGACCTCTGATGGATGGGTTTTGATACTCATAATAGCTATACTGTTAACCGGTTTCTTTATTGAGGGATTAAGAATAGCAGCGCAGATTATCCAGTCCACCACTCTGGCCCAGATTGCTTATGAACAACAGGCCTCACCTATAGGCTGGATTTTCGCCCAATGGTTTGTAGACACCCAGTCATTTGTAAATGGGCAACTGGAATCAATCCTTGTATGGCATCGTATCTTATGGTGGTTCCACATGGCTATAGCCTTCCTGTTTATTGCCCTGATGCCATTTACCAAACTGTGGCACATAGTTGCCAGCATGTTGAATTATACTTTCCGGGATCTGGAACCTTCTGCATGCCGCATGGTAGAGAATATAGAGGAAGCTGAAACTTTCGGAGTTGAGAACATTGAAGAGTTTGGTTGGAAAGATTTGCTGGATTTAGATGCCTGTATACGCTGCGGAAGGTGCCAGGAGAATTGCCCGGCTTATAATACTGGAAAACATCTGAATCCCAAAATTACTCTTATACAGCATATGAAAGAACATTTGGACGCCAAAGCTCCATATCTGATTGCTGCCAAGGATGCGCACCATGATGAAGCGGAGATGGTAGCCATGACCGAAGAAGCCGAAGAAGCAGTAAATCCCATGGAGCAGAGCCTGCTTTATGATGTGGTTACTACCGAAGTAATCTGGGATTGCACCAATTGTCGGGCTTGCATGGAACACTGTCCTATGTTTATTGAGCATATTCCTAAGATTGTAGAAATGCGCAGAAACCTGGTGATGTGGCAGGGAGATATGCCTGGTGAAGCCCAAATGGCCTTTACCAATATGGAACGTAACTATAATCCCTGGGGGGTAGGCTGGGCTGGAAGGGCTGAATGGCTCAATGAAAGAGGAGTCAGGGATTTAGTCAATCTCTTGCCTGAAGATGGTAAAGAATTTGAATACCTGCTCTATGCCGGCTGTGCGGTATCCTTTGATGATCGCTATAAGAGAGTCGGAGAAGCCTTGGTCAGACTGCTGAATGAAGCAGGAGTTTCCTTCGGTTATTTAGGAACAGAAGAATACTGTTGCGGCGATTCGGCTAGAAGACTGGGGAATGAGTACCTTTACCAGACCCTGGCTGCTCAGAATATCGAATCATTCAATAACTATGGGGTTAAGAAGATTATCGTAGTCTGTCCCCATGGCTACACGGCCTTGAAGAATGAGTATCCTCAGATGGGTGGCAAGTATGAAGTATATCATTATAGTGAATTCCTGGCCCAGCTGATTGCTGAAGGCAAGTTAAAACCAGGCAAGCTGGGAGCCAAGATCACTTATCACGATTCCTGCTTCCTGGGTCGTCATAATGACGTATATGATGAACCCAGAAAGGTAATGGCCGCTGCAGGTCTTAATCTGGTTGAAATTGAGAAATCCAAAAACTTTGGCTTCTGCTGTGGAGCCGGAGGTGGACGGATGTGGCTGGAAGAAGATGCGGTGGAAGGTTACAAGCGTATTAATGATACCAGAACTGATCAACTATTAGAGCCTGCTCCCGAGATGATTATAACCAACTGTCCGTTCTGCTTGACCATGATTTCCGACGGGGTAAAAGGCGCCGAAGTAGAAGATCAGACCAAAGTATTTGATCTGGCCGAGGTAATCTGGCAATCATTGAAAAAATAGTAATGATGGCTGAGAATAAGTGAGGTATTAATCTACCTCACTTATTTTTTTATAATGATATAAGGAAAGAGCTTAAAATAAACTAATACCATTCAGTAGCCTATTTGATACGTTCCCTAGAAAAAGTGAAGGCAGGTAGGGATGGATAAATGAGACTGGCAAAATACCTGGCCGCTGCTGGAGCGGCATCGCGCCGTAAGGCAGAACAATTGATAGTCGAGGGGAGAATAAAAGTCAATGGGGTCTTGGTGATTGAGCCCGGACGAGTAATCAACCCCCATCTGGACATAATAGACTTTGATGGACAAATACTTAAACCCCAGAAAAAAATATACCTTATGTTGAATAAGCCGGCGGGTTATCTAAGCAGTACCTATGATCCTCATGGCCGGCCAACAGTAATGGATTTATTAAAGGGTATTCAAGGTCGCTTGTATCCGGTGGGACGTTTAGACTTAGATACCAGAGGACTCTTGCTCTTAAGCAATGATGGGGAGTTTACCAACAAGATAATTCATCCTCGTTATCATGTGGACAAGAAATACCAGGTATTGGTCAAGGGGCAGCTCAGCGAAAAGGCGTTAAGACAGCTAAGAAAGGGAGTCCAATTGGAAGATGGATTGACTTCACCAGCGGAAGTAAAGGTATTACAGACCAATACTAATTCTACCTTAATCGAAATGTCCATACACGAAGGACGCAAGCGGCAGGTAAAGAGAATGCTGGCTCAAGTAGGTTTCCCAGTTATCAGTCTAAAGAGAACCGCTATAGCCTTTTTGGACTTGGGAAATCTTGAAGAAGGCCAATACCGTCACTTAGATCCCCATGAGGTTAAGGGCTTGCTGGATTTAGCTCAATCAGGGGTACCAGAAAAATAAAGCTGGGATGGGGAGAAGGCTCTTTAAATAATCCCGATTCACTCAGTGTAAAATAAGCTACTTTCTTATTAAGCATCCGGATTTCATCAATATTTTAGTCATTCCGGGCAGGAATAGTGGAGACTTTCTATTAATAGTAGCCAGGGAATGCGAAAATCAAGCAAATAGGATATAATAGACAAAATTCCTCAGTGGAAGACTCTTCATGGATGGAGGTAAGGCATTGGCCAGGCTCAGATTTAAAATGCGTTTAGATTTTGTAGCAGAGAGTAAAAGTGCTAGACTCTTTTTTGGCAATAAAGGTTCAGTTGAACAGGCCGAGGAGCTACGTGAGCAAAAGGTAAGCTTATTGCGCAATATCCCAGTTCAGGGCATCATTATTGAGCAGATTGATATGGATCATGAAATCTACACCATAATTGATGAATACAGCAATAAGCTTAGCTATTATGCACCAGTATACATTTTGTTTAGTGCAGATTCACTGGAAAATGCGCTGAGATTTACGATGAAAGAAGAGTTCAGAACCATAGAGATGCTTGATCCTGAGCAGATTACATTATCGCAGATGGAAACAGTTAGATTAGTACAGAATGTTAATGATGAGCTTCTCAATTTCAAGCGGGTTCTAGAGCGAAGAATGGAAAATTGGAAGTAATTAAGCCAGGCTGCTGCATAGATATCTGCTGTAAATAGACGGGTTTAGCTGGCTTGCGGAAACGACACCGAGAGCATACATTATAATTGAAGCCAATAGTGAAAGTGATTTATTGAGTCCGGGTAAAAGCCGCTGCTACCTGTAATTGGGTAGTAGCGGTTTTAGTTATAATTAACACAAATTTAATTGATATCTAGTTCTATACCAAGTATACTTTTACACAGTTGTTGTTT
Source organism: Syntrophomonadaceae bacterium (assembly GCA_012520725.1). Classification (GTDB taxonomy): domain Bacteria; phylum Bacillota; class Syntrophomonadia; order Syntrophomonadales; family Syntrophomonadaceae; genus JAAYJK01. The sequence goes on from JAAYNQ010000177.1 coordinate 54,025, forward strand.
TTTAAGTCCCGGAAAGGAGAGGCTCTTGAGCCATATAAGCATATTCTCAGGTGCCTTCGGCAGCGGAAAAACAGAGATTGCACTCAACTATGCCCTGGAAAGGGCGGTTAGTACTGAGTATAATAAGGTGTTCCTGGCAGATCTGGATACGGCCAATACATTTTTTGTAGCGCGAGATGCTGGAGAACTCTTGGGCCGGGCAGGAAAAAAAGTACATATTCTGGCTCCGAGAAGAGAATTAGCCCAAGCTGACATACCCCACCTGCCGGCGGAAATTCTTGGGCAGTTGAGAGCCGATAACGAAATAATAGTAGACCTGGCCGGGGATAAATATGGAGCCCTGGTATTAGGGTATCTAAGCCCATATATTAAAGCCCGAGCTCATTATGAGATGTTTTTGGTCATTAATCCCTTTCGTCCTTTTTATTCCAGCCTGGATGAAGTAGATGAATTAAGAAAGTTGTTGGAAATGGCAGGCCGAGTCAAATTCAGCGGCATTGTCAGCAATCCCAATTTGGTTGAAGATACCAGCCTGGAATTAATAAGAGAAGGACATCGACGGGTAATGGGATTTGCTGGTGAAATGGGGATTCCTATAGCATATCTGGCCGTTGAGGACAGGTTCTATCAGGAGCTTTATTCAGAATACGGAACTATACTTAAAAGGATTAAACTATTTTTACGCCCCGATTGGATAAAGGGGTTGGAGGAGGGAAAGAAGGATGGCTAAGGGCAGGGTTAGGTTATTTCCCGAACGCTGTAAGGCCTGTGGGCTTTGTATAGAGTTTTGCCCTAAAGATGTGCTGGGTTTTGATGAAGAGACTATTAATATGCTGGGCTATCATCCCATAAAGGATCTTAAACCCGAATCATGTACCGGTTGTGCTATATGTGCCGTAGTTTGTCCGGATCTGGTTATAGAGGTGGAAAGGGTGTGATAGCATGGATAGAGTATTAATGAAGGGTAATGAAGCTCTGGCGGAGGGGGCTATCCTGGCCGGATGCCGGGGTTTTTTCGGGTATCCCATTACCCCCTCCAGTGAAATAGCAGAATATATGGCCCGAAAAATGCCTAAGATTGGTGGGGTCTTTGTTCAGGCAGAAAGTGAATTGGCTGCTATCAATATGGTTTATGGTGGGGCAGCTACCGGCGCCCGGGTAATGACCGCATCATCTGGTCCGGGGCTGAGTCTCAAGCAGGAGGGAATATCTTTTATTGCCGAAGCTGAACTCCCCTGTCTAATTGTCAACATTTCCCGGGGAGGGCCTGGTTTGGGAGGTATTCAGCCGGCTCAGTCGGATTATTTTCAGGCTACCCGGGGTGGCGGCCATGGAGATTATCATACCATTGTCTTAGCTCCTTCCGGGTCCCAGGAAATGATGGATTTTGCTATTGAAGCTTTTGAACTGGCGGACAAGTATCGAATCCCAGTCATGATTATGGCCGAGGGTACTTTGGGCAATCTTATGGAACCTATAGTGATGAGAGAACCGGTACTTAATAAGGTGGATAAACCCTGGGCTATTTCAGGTTGCCAGGGTAGAAAGCCCAATATAATCAACACCTTGCATCTGGGAAGCGAAGAGTTGGAAAATCGCAATCTGCATTTGGCTAATAAATACAAGCTTATACAAGCCCAGGAGAAAAGGGCTGAAAGCTACCTGGTAGAAGATGCGGAATTGGTGGTGGTAGCCTTTGGAATAATGGCCCGGATAGTAAAAAAGGCGGTGGTGGAAGCCCGCAAACGGGGAATCAAGGCCGGCCTGGTCCGACCAATCACCTTATGGCCTTTCCCGGATGAAGACCTTCGACAGGCGGCTGAGCATGCCCGTTTGTTTCTATCAGTAGAGATAAGCATGGGGCAGATGATACAGGACATACAATTAGCCCTGGCCGGGCGGGTTCCAGTGGAATTCTATGGCCGAATAGGATTCACCCCCAATCCGGAGGAAATCCTGCAAGAGATCATACGGCTGGCAGCAAGGGAGGGGTTATAATGAAAAAGGTGTTTCAAAGGCCGGAAAGCCTTACCGAGGCCAGGAATCACTATTGTCCAGGCTGCTCCCATGGTATTATTCACCGGCTCTTGGCTGAATGTATGGATGAGATGAATATCAGAGAAAAGACTATCGGTATTTGTCCGGTAGGATGTTCGGTTTTGGCCTATGATTATTTCAACTGTGATATGCTGGAAGCTGCCCATGGTAGAGCTCCAGCTATTGCCACGGCCATAAAAAGACTCTTGCCGGACCGGTATTTATTTACCTATCAGGGTGATGGGGATTTGGCCTCCATAGGTATGGCGGAAATCGTTCATGCTTCGGCCAGGGGAGAGAAAATCACCGTGATTTTTGTAAATAATACCCTCTATGGCATGACCGGGGGGCAGATGGCTCCTACCACCCTATTGGGACAGGTCACAACTACCTCCCCTTATGGGCGTAAGGTAGAAAACGAGGGATACCCTATGAAGATGGCTGAGCTGCTGAGCAGTAATGAGGGTTCGGCCTATATTTGCCGGACAGCAGTAAATAATCCGGCTAATATAAATCGAACCAAGAGGGCTATAAAAAAAGCTTTGCAGGTGCAGGAAAAAGGATTAGGATTCTCCATGGTGGAAATCCTATCTGCTTGTCCTACCAACTGGGGCTTGAGTCCAGTAGAGGCACTCAAATGGATGGAAAACAATATGATTCCCTATTATCCCTTGGGAGAATTTAAGGTTAAGGAGGATTAGTAGAATGGATCGGGAAAAGCAGGTTTTGTTTGCAGGGTTTGGAGGTCAGGGAGTTCTTTCCATGGGACAGTTTTTAACCCATATCGCCATGAATGCAGGTAAGGAAGTGACCTGGGTGCCATCCTATGGAGCGGAAATGAGGGGAGGTACCGCCAATTGTCTGGTTACCATCAGTGAAGAAGAGATAAGCTCACCCCTTACTGAAAATCCCATGACGGCAATAATAATGAACCGACCCTCACTGGATAAATATGAAAGCCGGATTAAAGCTAACGGTACCCTGGTTATCAATTCATCCATGGTAGATCGCCTTCCGGAAAGAGAAGACTTAAATGTACTGCAAATGCCGGTGAATCAAATCGCTGCTGAAATAGGAAATAGCAAAGGAGCCAACATGATTATCCTGGGGGCTTATTTGGAGAAAACTGGATTGATCGAAGTTGAGGAAGCCCTGGATTACTTTGGGGTGGTTTTTAAGGGCAAGAATGAAAAGGTGATAGAAGAGAACAAGGCTGCTTTTATGGCTGGAGTTGAATATGCCCGCCGGCAGTGGTAATTAAGAATAGTCTGAGAGCTATCGCCAAATAATCACTTCTACCATCTACCCGTTTAAATTTTTTTATTTCATCTATAGGCCTGAGTTCAAGATTTTCATGGATATTCTTAAGTGCCGGGGCATAATATAGAGGAGAAATAATGAGCGGGGGGATGATGGTGAAGAGGTTCATTGAAAAGGTTGAAAAATATCTCATCCGTTCGGTGGCTCTCATTTTTGTTGCTCTGATTGTGGTTCAGGGTTTGATGACCCATGATGATATGCGTTTATATCTAAGCCTGGGTGAACGCCTGGAAGGGCAGTCCATTGACTATCCGGTTCATTCCCAGCCGCCCCAGGAAGAAATGGGAGCAGTCCATTCTCCTTATGCCCTCCTCTGCTTGAGCCTGGAAGAATATACATCCTTACCCAGGGCTGCCGTTTTAGTTAATGGGGAAGAATATGCTGCCTTTGAGCAGAAAGAACTGGAATTAAAGCTTTTAGCTGGAGACGTGGTGGAAATTGATGCTTCAGCTTACAATTTCCCCGTGCGCTTCAAAGTAGAGGGAGTATCGGATAATCTTGCTTATCCAGTTAAGGACGAAATATATGTTTGCAATCATGATGTAGTAATGATTGGTAAAGTTGTAGTAAAATAAACACACAGGTTGAACCGAGAGGAAAAAGGACTGGGAGGCAGGAAATGATAGTAGGCAGTAAGATAGTGGCCAGTGCAGCCATTAAAATGGCAGTTACTCTATCCCGAGAGGAAGAGAACCTTCTTAAAAAACAATTAGCAAAAGAATGTGAAGTGAAATCTGTAGCGGTAGATTATGGCGGAGAGTTTATCAGTTCCGTAGGCAAAATAGTTGAGAGAGCTGTGGTAGCCGCCAAGCGGGAAGGGGTAATTAGGGACACCCATGCTGAAGAGGGAGCCGTGGCTGGAGCCACCCGGGAAGCCATCAGCCAGATTATGCCCAAAGCTTTGGGCTTGAATGTGGGAGGAAAAATTGGCATAGCCCGGCACCAGGATCATGTCAGTGTAGCCATATTTTTAGGTATAGGGCTGTTGCATTTGGATGAGGTTAGTATCGGCTTCGGACACCGGGCAGTATCTTATTAGCTATCAGAGGTAAAGATATGCCGGTACGGGGAATTAGAGGTGCTACAACGGTAGACCAGGATCAGGATCAGCAAGTATTGGAGGCTACCCGGGAGCTACTGCAAATCATGATAGAAGAAAACCAGGTCCTGCCTGAAGATATCGCCAGTGTTTTATTCACTACCACGGCAGATATTAAATCAGTCTTTCCTGCCCGGGCTGCTCGTGACTTGGGATGGACTCAGGTACCTCTCATGTGTTTTCAGGAAATAGAAATCAGGGAATCGCTACCCTTGTGTATACGGGTGCTTATACATATTAACACGAGTAAAAAACAAAATGAGATCAAGCATATATACCTCAGGCAAGCTCGCCAATTAAGACCCGATATTGCCCAGGCTTCTCATAGGAATTCGGTATGAAACTTCAATTATTTTTCCTCCTCTATATTTCCATAGGGCCCGGTTTCTTATAACTGAGCTCATATAAATCCCGGCGCCGGTGCTTATAAAAAGGTATTTCCCGCCGGATTTGTTCATTTAATGAAAAGTCCAACTCAGCCCATAATATCCCTTCTTCCTGACCTGCCTGGGCTATTATCCGGCCCCAGGGGTCCACTACCAGTGAATGTCCCCAGGCCTGGTAGCTAGCCTGGGGGTTGGGGGCAGGAGATACTGCCGCCACAAAAAGCTGTTGATCTACAGCCCGGCTGCGCAGGACCAATTCCCAGAATAAAGGCCCGGATGCATGGTTGAATGCCGCCGGCACTATAATCAGATCGGCCCCGGCCAGGGCCAGGGCTCTGGATAGTTCTGGGAACCTGATATCATAGCAAATTAATATGCCAATTTTAATACCGTGGTATTCTATTAGGGTAATATTATGGCCCGGACTCAAAAAGTCAGATTCTCGAAAAGTTATTCTTCCTGGCATATCAACATCGAAGAGCTGTATTTTTCTATGTCGACCCAGTAAATTGCCATGTTCATCAAAGGCAAAACAGCTATTATACAGCCTGCCTTCTGGAGAGCGTTCAATAATTGAACCTCCTATTACCCCCACTCCCTGTTCACAGGCGATCTGGGCCAAAAATTCCGTTGTAGGACCTGGATAGTATTCGGCATAGTCCGGGAATAAATCGGGTTGATAGGGGGCATTGAAAACCTCAGGGAGTATTACCAGGTCTATATCTTTGTGGCTGGCGGAGGATTGGATCATTTGAGCAGCCCGGGACAGGTTGCCGGTTTTGCTGCTAGTGTTCATCATTTGACACAAGGCAATAGACAAACTCTTTCTCACCCTTATTGACTCCTTTCTGTATTCTTCCCTTATATCATGCTTTGAGTTTAGCACATTATTCCTGTGCGGGTTGGTATAGAGTTGCCGGATTCGGATTATAGCATTGATCAGCTTGGAGGGATTTTAGTCCGAGAATGGAAGCTTTTTATCCAAGCAGAAATAGGCTCCAAGGGGTTCAGGCTATTTTAATATCCCGGGGCTAAATGATATACTGATAATAGTTCCCAGACATCATGTAGTATTTGCTATAATTAATATTTGTTTACACCTTATACTAGTCCCAGGCAAGAATAGAAAAAAAAGGGGACGATTTAAAAACCGAGCTAAATAAGAAAGAGCAGAGGAATGATAGCTATGAAGCCATTTATGCTGGCTTCTCGAGAATACAAGCCTGAGGATACTATAATCGAAATAAGTAGCTCCGCTAAAAAAGTCTTCCTGGGAGAAGGTTACTGCACTATTATTGCCGGGCCTTGTGCAGTGGAGGGGGCTGAGCAATACCTTAGTTTAGCCCGGATACTGGCTGATTTGGGAGTCCATATCCTGAGAGCGGGAATATTTAAACCCCGTACCTCTCCCTATTCCTTCAAGGGGCTTGGTAGTGAAGGTATGGATATAGTAGACCAGGCCCGGATGATTACGGGTTTGCCGGTAATTACTGAGATAATGGATGTAAGGGATTTGGAGCTGCTCCATGACCGGGTGGATATCCTGCAAGTGGGCAGCCGTAACATGCAAAATTTTACCCTGCTGGAGGAAATGGGCAGGATTAAACGGCCTATTATGCTGAAACGTGGTCTTTCCGCTACCATTGAAGAATGGCTCCTGGCAGCAGAATATATTTTAAACGGCGGCAATGAGCAGGTAATTCTATGTGAGCGAGGTATAAGAACCTTTGAGCCCTACACTCGTAATACTGTGGACATCGGTGCAGTGGCTTTGCTCAAGCAGCTTTCCCATCTGCCCATAATTGTAGATCCCAGCCATGCTACCGGGCGCTGGCGAATGGTGGCTCCGGTAGCCCGGGCGGCTATTGCTGCCGGGGCGGATGGGATTATGGTGGAAGTACACCAAAACCCGGATAAAGCATTATCTGACGGAAAACAGTCTTTAACCCCGGAAAATTTTGCCAGTTTAAGAGATCAAATACTGAAGCTGGCAGAACTGGATAATAAGAAAATCTAAATTCATTGGGACTATTAACAGAGAAGCCTATTAATTAGGCTTTTTTCTATGCCAAGTCCTATTCAGGGCTGGCGTGGCTGCCAAGGATAGCAAAAAATAATAGGAATGGAAAAACCGGCCGGTCTGGCCTCGGGTAGTACCGGTAAAAAGAGCTGGAGTATATATTGCTTGTCTCCCCAATATGCATTATTATGGTAGGAACCAATGTGGCATTATATTTTAGGGGGTGGGTAAAATGCAGGCAATCCCTATTAAAGATGGGGTATATTGGGTAGGGGTTCAGGACCCGGAACTGGAAGTATTTGATATCATCATGACTACTGAATACGGTACCAGTTATGGCTCCTATCTGATACGAGGTCAGGATAAAACCGTGTTAATCGAGGCAGTCAAGGCTAATTTCTTTGATGAATTCGTAAACGATTTGAAAGAGTTATGTCCGGTCGAAGAAATTGATTACTTGATTTTAAATCATACGGAACCAGATCACTCTGGATCGGTGGAAAAACTATTGCAGTTGAATCCCAAGCTGGTAGTTATGGCCAGTCCTACCGCATTAACTTTTCTAAAAGAAATAAGTAATTCAAGTTTTAATTCCAAGGAACTCCTAGGGGGAGAAGAACTGGATCTGGGCGGCAAAACCCTTCACTTTATCAGCGCTCCTTTTTTGCACTGGCCTGATACCATATTTACCTATTTGAAGGAAGATAGAATACTGTTTAGTTGTGACTTTTTGGGCAGTCACTATTCCGACGAGCGGGTTTTCAATGACTTAATAGAATACGATTTTACTGACGCTTTTAAATATTACTTTGATGAGATAATCGGACCTTTCAAACCTTATGTTATTGAAGCCCTGGATAAGATTAAGGACTTGGAAATAGACATTGTCTGTCCCGGACATGGGCCAGTTTTGAGAACCAAGCTGGACTATTATATGGATCTCTACCGCCAGTGGTCTACTCCCAAACCCCGCACTACAGATAAGCCCATCATTGTTATGGCTTATGTTAGCGCTTATGGCTATACGGAAATGATAGGGCAGAGTATCGAAGAAGGAATATCAATGATCGGGGACTTTGATTTCCGCAAATACGACCTGATTTATACTCCGGTAAGCACGGTGCTGCAAGACTTGTCCCAGGCCGACGGGCTGCTTATTGGCTCTCCTACTATAAATGGCGACACCTTACCCAATATATGGGAATTGTTAAGCAGCCTTTCTCCCATTGTTCATGGAGGGATGGTGGCTGGAGCTTTTGGAGCTTATGGATGGAGCGGAGAGGCGGTACCCAACATCGAAAACCGCCTTAATATGCTGCGCATGCAGGTTTTGCCTGGATTTAGAGTTAATTTTAAGCCTAATTCCAGGGCTTTGGAAGATGCCTTTAACTATGGTATGGAATTTGCTCGTCAGGTATTGGCCAAGCAGCGGGATGTATCGGAGACTGAATGGCGTTGTCTGGTTTGCGGTCATATACATAGGGGAGAACAGCCTCCTAATATTTGTCCGGCCTGTGGAGTGGGCCCGGAAAACTTCGTTAAGCAATCCCAGGAGGAGATATACAGGAATGATAGCGAAGAGAGTTTTGTAATAATCGGTTCCGGAATAGCAGGCCTTTCAGCTGCTGAGGCTATTCGCCAAAGGAATCAGACGGCTAAGATAATTATGGTGACAGAAGAGGAGGAAAAACCCTACTACCGGCCTATGCTTTCAGATTACCTGGGCGAGGACCTGACTATAGATAGCTTGTTTATCAAAGCTGCATCCTGGTATGATGAAAATCAGATTGAACTGCGAACTGCTTGCCGGGTGAAAGCCATAGATGGGAGCCAGCGGCAGCTGACCCTGGAAAACGGTGAAACAATTCCTTACCACAAGCTGATTCTGGCTACCGGAGCCCGGAGCAATATACCCCCCATTCCTGGAGCTGATAAAAAGGGAGTATATGCCCTGCGCCAATGGGCTGATGCCAGAGAATTAAAGGCAGCTTTAAAAAAGGGCCTGAAAGCAGTAGTTATCGGTGGTGGGGTGCTGGGATTGGAAGCGGTATCAGAAATGCTGGATCTGGGCTTGGAGGTTGCGGTAGTAGAATTTGCTCCTCGTCTAATGCCCCGACAGCTGGATGAAAGTTCATCACTGAGATTGCAAAAGATTATAGAGGATAAGGGTGCAGTCCTATATTTAGGTCTGGGAACGGATACCATAGAGGGTGATGATAAGGTTAAGGGGGTCAAACTAAGCAATGGTCAGGTAATAGCCGCGGACCTGGTTCTTTTGTCTACCGGAGTAAAACCCAATATCGAATTGGCGCAAGCCGCAGGCATTGAGGTGGATCGAGGAATTGTAGTGGATGCGGGAATGAGAACCGGTATGGATAATGTCTATGCGGCAGGTGATGTAGCTCAGTATGAAGAAAAAGTAATTGGATTATGGCCTATAGCCTTGGAGATGGGCCGGGTAGCAGGTGCCAATGCGGCCGGAGATTGGTTGGAATATAAGCAACCGCAAATTTCTACTATGCTGGCCGCCTTTGATATGCAGGTATTTTCCATGGGAGAAGTCAACCTGCCACTGGAGGAAACCAGGATAACCGAGACTTATGATCCAGTGGAAAACTACTATAAAAAGAGCTTTCTACAAAATGGGGTCTTGTTAGGAGAAATCGTTATTGCTCCTGAAGTAAATGCCTCTACTACCATTACCTCCCTGGGGCGGGATGCTGCCGGCAAACTACAGGCCAATCGCTGGAAATGCCGGGTATGTAGCTATGTGCATGAAGGTTTGGAACCTCCTGATATCTGTCCGGTGTGTGGAGCAGGCTCAGATATGTTTGATCCTGTGATATAGGTTTTATGCTATCCGGATCCTGGCCGGGGGTTCGGAAGTCGGCTGCCGGGGAGTTAGCATAGCTTCTCCCCGGACTTAAGTTAGCTTTAAAAAGACAGGTAGCAAATATTATTAGCTGTTTTCAACTTATCAGTTTTAACCAATTAAGAAGATATGATAAAATTATAGAGGAAACTTACAGGTGGGTTAAAGGATGAAGATTGCCATTGATGGTCCCGCAGGGGCTGGAAAGAGTACGGTGGCCAGGCGCTTGGCTGCAGAACTTGGATTTGTATATATTGATACTGGTGCTATGTATAGAGCTTTGACCTTCAAAGCTCTTGAGGAGTCTCTGGACTTGGATGATGAAGATTCTCTCTATCAGCTGGCCCAAAATACTGAAATCCACTTCCAATATCATTCCCACGGGCAAAGAATAATATGTGACAATCGTGATATAAGCGACTATATTCGATCTCCGCGTGTCAACGCAGAAGTTTCCCGGGTAGCGTCTAAACCATTGCTGCGAGGGGTAATGGTGGCCCAGCAGAGGAAACTGGCGGAAAATAAATCAGTAGTGATGGATGGGCGTGACATCGGGGAATTTGTGCTACCAGATGCGGATTACAAGTTTTTCCTAACCGCTAGTATTGAAAAAAGGATTATGCGTCGGTTAGAGGAAATGCAAGCCAGTGGATATGATATAGAACGTGAAACAATTGCCAGGGAAATAATGGACCGGGACCAAAGAGATTCCAGCCGGGAAATGGGAGCTTTAAGAGTGCTGGAAGATTCAATAGTCATTGACACCAGTGATCTAAAGGTGGATGAGGTGATAAATGTCCTAAAGTCCTACCTGAAGGAGAATTAAAGATGTTCTATTATTTGGTAAGAGGCCTGGTCAAATTTGTCTTATTATTTCTGGGTTTGAAATTTGAAGGAATACATAACCTACCCAAAAAGGGTGCAGTCATTATTGTAGCCAATCACGTTAGTGCTTGGGATCCCCTACTAGTAGCAGTGGGATCACCCAGGCCAGTGCATTTCATGGCTAAGGCTGAACTATACCAAAACCAGATTCTAGCTCGACTTCTGAATGCATTGAATGCCTTTCCAGTGAAAAGAGGTCAGGCTGATCGAAATGCTATTCGTAAAGCCCTTAAACTGCTGGAGTCCGGAAAAGTTTTAGGAATTTTCCCGGAAGGAACTCGAAAAAAGGAGGTTGGGATGGAGGCAGCCCAGGCGGGAGCAGCAATGCTGGCTCTTAAATCCGGAGCCCAGCTTATTCCAGCGGCATGTTTGGGAACTAAGGGACGTTTTCCCTGGGGATGGGGTCGTAGTACCTTGAAGATAAGATACGGCAAACCACTAAATCTGACCGCATATCGACAGGAGAAAACCACCTCAGCCAGCCTGGATCAAATAAGCCAGGAAATAATAAGGGAAATTAATAAGCTTTTATATTAATAAAAGAAGGAATTAAGGATGCCAATACTGAAGATATATAAGTGTTTGTGAGGATAAAATATGCATACTATTATGGCCAGTCATGCTGGTTTCTGTGCCGGAGTAAAAAGGGCCTTTAAAATGACAGAAGAGATGGCAGGCCATCCAGGCAAATGGTATACTTGGGGACCGCTGGTGCATAACCAAACGGTAGTTGATTATTTTTCCCGGCAAGGAATACGTCCAATAGAAGATATTGACGATATTTCTGAACCAGCCGGTTTGATTATAAGATCCCATGGAGTGGCTCCTGAAATAATAGAAGAAGCCAGGAATCGGGGTTGGCAAGTTAAAGATGCCACCTGTCCCCTGGTCAAAAAGGTACATGTAATTGTACAGACTTTGGCCGCCGAAGGATATGATATCGTGATATTTGGTAACCCCCAGCACCCGGAGGTTAAGGGTATTCTGGGTTGGTGCGGCGGAGAAGCCACCGTGGTGTCCGGTTTGGATGATATAAAAAACCTGAATTATTCTCGTAAAATGGGAATAGTGTCTCAAACCACCAGAGATGAAAAAGAGTTTTATGAGGTAGTGAAAGGCCTTTTAGGCCGGACAGACGAATTAAGGGTATTTAACACCATCTGTTACGCTACCCAGCTCAGACAGAATTCGGCTTTGGAATTATGTCAAGAGGTAGATTTAATGATTGTGGTAGGAGGGGAATTTAGTTCCAATACTACTACTCTTTATAAAGAGTGTTTAAATACCGGAGTTAGAACTTACCTGGTTCAAGATGCAGGAGATCTAAACCCCCAATGGCTAAAAGGGGTGAAAATAGCAGGCATTACTGCTGGTGCTTCGACTCCGGATTGGATTATTAAGGAGGTATTGTGTAGGATGACAGAATATGAGGAAAAGGATATCCAGCAAGAGGTCCAGGAACAAATGCAGGAACAGGTTCCAGAACCTGTGATCGAGCCCCAGCAGGAGGAGACTGGCAGCAATGAGCGGCCGGCTGAAGAAGCCAATGAGGAATTATTTGCCCGCATGGAGGCAGAAATGGCAGAGTATGAAACCCCAGGCCGAGGGGATATTATAAAGGGAACCATTGTCCAAGTACTTGATGATGAAGTAATGGTTGATGTAGGCGGCAAGTCGGAAGGAGTTGTTCCATTAAGAGAACTTTCCCTGGCGGCAGTGGATTCCGCCCGGGATTTGGTAAGCGTCGGTGACGAAATCGAGGTTATGATACTGAAATGGGACGATGACGGCACTATCCTGCTGTCCAAAAAACGGGTCGATTCCAAAAAAGTATTGGATCAATTGGAAGAAGTCTTTGAAAAAGGAGAAACGGTATCAGGTACGGTTAAAGATATAGTCAAAGGTGGCTTGATTGTGGATGTAGGGGTAGTTGGATTCCTTCCTGCTTCACATATAGAGGATGGCTATGTTAAAAACCTGGAAGAATACAAAGACAAGACCTTTAACTTCAAAATAATTGAATTTAATCGCAATAAGAGGCGGGGCTCGCAAGTAGTATTATCACGCAGGGAACTGGTACTGGCTGAAAAAGAGCAGCAGAAACAGGAGTTCTGGGATAATATCCAAGAGGGACAAATTCGCCTGGGCAAAATAAAAAGAATAGTAGATTACGGTGCTTTTATTGATTTAGGCGGTTACGAAGGTTTGCTTCATGTTTCCGAGCTGGACCATAAGCGCATAGAACATCCGGCTGATGTATTGAAGGAAGGCGATGAGCTGGAGGTTTTCGTCTTGGGTGTGGATACCGAGAAAGAAAGAGTATCCTTAAGCCGCAAGAAGTTATTGAAGAGCCCCTGGGAGATAGCCTTGGAAACCTTAAAAGAAGGCGATATTGTAGATGGAACAGTAGTAAGAATTGCTCCTTTCGGTGCTTTTGTCGAACTGGATCCAGGAGTAGATGGATTGGTTCACATATCCCAGTTGGCTGATTATCGGGTGGAGAAACCAGAAGATGTGGTTTCAGTTAACCAGCCGGTTAAGGTAAAGATCTTGAGTGTGGACGGCAATGAAAAGAGAATCGGTCTGTCCATCAAGGAAGCTCAAAGGGAGATGGAAGAGCAAGAAGTAGAAGAATACCTGGAACAACAGGAATAGAAATAAGCTTTTGAGGTGACCTTTATGCCGATATTTGAATACAAATGTGAAGATTGTGGTACACAATTTGACCTTTTAGTATCTTACTCGGAAAGGAAAAACGTACAATGCCCTCAATGCTCATCTTCACGAGTAGAGCAACTTTTATCTCTATTCAACACCGGGGGTAAGCGAAGTGCGGCTGCACCTGAAAGATGTGACACCTGCAGCTTTAGCGGCGGGTGAAGAGTGAAGTACTAGGCTGCCTGGGGCAGCTTTTTTTATACCACCGACCAAGACCTATGCATAGGGGGAGAATTATGCCAGCCAGCGGAGTCATACTTTCAGGGGGGAGAAGTTCCAGGATGAACTTTAACAAGGCTTTTGCCGAAATATCTGGTACCCCGGTACTGGAGATAATCATCAATAAGTTAAGCAAATGCTTCGATGATTTGATGATCATAACCAATGAACCTGAATTATATAAAGGCATGGGACCGGCGGTGTATACCGATCTATATCCCCAGATGGGTCCCATGGCCGGAATTCATGCCGGCTTATACTATTCTCGATATGAAAGCATTTTTTTGTTAGGTTGTGACATGCCCTTCTTTAGCATGGAATTGGCCAGCTATATGTTGAGCCAGGGGAGCGGATATGATTGTGTGGTTCCAGTCGTTAACGGGAAGTTACAGCCCTTATCGGCGGTGTACAATTCTTCTTGTATGCCGGAGCTGATCAGCTGTTTGGATAATAACAAATTGAAATTAATCAGCTTTGTAGAGAGCATTAATTCCCGTTACCTGAGCGAGAAAGAATTATTGCCCTTTGGCAATTTGGAAACCATGTTCTTCAATGTGAACGATATGGCGGCCCTGATCAGGGCCAGGGAAATGTATGGAGGATAGGGAAATAAGAGGAAAACGCAAGGATGAACACCTGCTTTTAGCCCAACATCTCCCCGATGGACCAGGATCCAGCGGATTTGAAAATATAAACCTTATACACGATTCGGTACCAGAACTAGATCTGGAGGAAATCGATCTGGGGTACATCTTTCTAGGTAAAAAAATAAAATTCCCCTTACTGATCAATGCTATTACCGGAGGTACCCAGCAAGCAGCCCAGGTTAATCAGGCCTTATCCACCTTGGCTGCCCGCCAGGGAATAGCTATGGCAGTAGGTTCACAAACCATAGCTATAGAGGACCCAGGTCTAAAATATACTTTTGCCCTGGTACGGGAGGCCAATCCAGATGGCATAGTACTGGCCAATATATCAGCTGCCAGTGGGGTTAAAGAGGCTATTGCAGCGGTGGAGATGATAAAGGCGGATGGCTTGCAGCTGCATTTCAACATACCTCAGGAATTGGCCATGCCTGAGGGCGACCGTTCTTTTAAGGGCATACTTAAACAGGTAAAGGAGATCAAGGAAAACTGCCCCGTCCCCATTATTGCCAAAGAAGTAGGATTTGGCTTTTCTCGGGAAAGCATTGAGCGTATTTATCAAAGCGGGGTTAGTATTTTCGATATTGGTGGTCAGGGAGGAACTAATTTTGTAACCATAGAAGACCAGCGCCAGGGTATGTTCGGCAGTGAGTTGGATCAATGGGGCATACCCACTGCGGTAAGCTTAATAGAAGCTTTAAGTATGGATTTGCCGATTAAAATCATTGCCTCCGGAGGCATCAGGTCAGCTTTGGATGCGGCCAAAGCTTTGGCTTTGGGAGCTGATATGGTGGGTATGGCTGGATCCTTATTGAAAATCTTGCTCAATCATGGTTCCCAGGAATTGGAGAGGGAACTCACAGCCTGGTTGTATCGCTTAAAGGCGGTATTCCTGATGACTGGAGCTGCTAACCTGGAGGAGATCAAAAAGAAGCCAGTGATAATACTGAATGATACTGCTCAATGGATAAAGAGCCGTGGTATTGATAAGTACAAATGGTCCCGCCGCTAAATGCTGCCTTCATTTATATAGCCTGCTTGGAGATGGGGTCAAATGCAAGATCATAACAAAGATAGTAAATTAACACATTATTGCTAATCGCAGCTCCATACCCCTGCTGGTCTAATCTTGAGAAAAATCCTCATAAAAAAGAAGGAAAAAGCGTAATTTTGGCGAAGAGCTATATTTAGTAATATTATAGAAATAACTGAAAAAAACTCCGAGTCTATTAACCTAAGGTCAAAGGTAAGGTTTCTAGACCACTGGGTATATCCGGAAACAGATATGCCTCCCATTGTGGAAAGGAGAAGCTAGCTTTATATGGGTAAGTCATGCTCTTCTTGACTTACCCATTTCTGATTAAGGTGTTTATCAAGATTAAAGCTCTGCTTTCTGCAGAGCTTTTTGTTTTTTGGAAGGGTGAAATGATAGGAGGAAGAGCAGTTAAGCAGGCAAGCTGGGGCGGAAAAACAACAGATTACTGGGGGCGGATAATTATTGGGGGAATAGTGCAGGGTTCCAGTCATGCTGGGATAGGACAAATTCATGGGAGAGGTGATCGTAATGCTTAAGCGAATTGTAAAAACCATAGTGCTTTCAATGCTGTTTTTACTGGCAATACCCGTATTCTGTTATGGTTTTTCCATTGATCTGCAATTGAGTACCGAGTATGCCAAGACCGGAGATAGTATTACCATCTCAGGCCAGGCAGATGCCAATAGCTGGATTTCTATCAAGGTATTGGATGAAGGGCAAAACATTATTTATTTTAATGCGGTAAAGTCCGATGAATATGGAAGATATAGTGACAGCTTTATTGTTCCGGAAAACATCGAAGGATGCCTAACAGTAGTAGCCGGAGCAGGAGCCAATGTAGCCAGCCAAACCTTGCTGGTAGGCCGCTTGAGCACTCAGGTCAGTTTGGAATTGAGTAGCTATGAGGCAGTAGTAGGTGAGAGTATAACTGTTTTTGGCACGGCCGATCCCAATAGCTGGGTAGCGCTCAAGGCAGTAGATGAGGAAGGAAGCATACTATTCTTTGATGCTGTAAAAGCGGATGGGGACGGCAACTACAGCCTGGATTTGGTCATACCTGAGATGGCAGCAGTAAGTTTGGAGATTATAGCCGGGTATGGTGATAATATTGCCAGCCAAACCTTGCTGGTAGGTAGCTTGAGCACTCAGGTCAGTTTGGAATTGAGTAGCTATGAGGCAATAGTAGGTGACAGTATAACTGTTTTTGGCACGGCCGATCCCAATAGCTGGGTAGCGCTCAAGGCAGTAGATGAGGAAGGAAGCATACTATTCTTTGATACTGTAAAAGCGGATGGGGATGGCAACTACAGTCTGGATTTAATCATACCTGAGATGGCAGCAGGAAGTTTGGAGATAATAGCCGGAGCAGGGGCCAATGTAGCCAGCCAAACCTTGCTGGTAGGTAGCTTAAGCACCCAGGTCAGTTTGGAATTGAGTAGCTATGAGGCAATAGTAGGTGACAGTATAACTGTTTTTGGCACGGCCGATCCCAATAGCTGGGTAGCGCTCAAGGCAGTAGATGAGGAGGGAAGCATACTATTCTTTGATACTGTAAAAGCGGATGGGGACGGCAACTACAGTCTGGATTTAATCATACCTGAGATGGCAGCAGGAAGTTTGAAGATAATAGCCGGGTATGGTGATAATACCGCTAGTCGGAGCATTACCATTAGAGCAGAGCTTGATGAGTGTTTTATTGCTACTGCCGCTTTTGGTTCTAAATTCGAGCCATCAGTGGCCCTTTTGCGTGCCTTTCGTGATAAATACCTGTTGAACAATAATATGGGCCAGGCTTTGGTGAAGTTCTACTACCAGAATTCCCCTCCCCTGGCTAATTACATTGCAGCTAGCGAGCCTTTAAAAGCACTGGTCAGAATTCTATTAATCCCATTTATTGTAATGGCATATATCTCATTCCATCCCCTGTGGATCTGTTTAATGCTGGGGATGGGCTTTGCTTTGCTTCTGTGGCATAGGAGGAAAAGGAATTGGCAGCTTAAAGGCAATTAAGAAATAGACTAACTAAGGAAAGGGATGGCGTTTTTCAAGTCTTTTGATTAAAGCAGATTTTTAGGAGGTGATGTTAATGGTACATAATAGGAAAGCCATATGGACAATAATCATCTTGTTGTTAACACTTTTCCTTTTGCCCCAAGGAGGGATGGCAGCTGAAGTTAGCCTGGAATTAAGTAGCAATCGTGCCATGCCGGGCAATAGTATTTCAGCCTTAGGACAGGCCGAATCCAATACCTGGGTAAGCTTAAAAATACTTGACAGCCAGCAGAATATAGTTTTGTTCGATGCGGTCAAATCAGACCCTGAAGGCAATTACCAGTTTATCTTTGTAGTACCTGATCTACCTCTGGGTAGTGAATTGATAGTAAATGCCGGTTATGGCAACCGGATTGCCAGTCAGATTCTTACCGTGGGAGAACCCGGAGCAGTACCGCTACTGCTAAGTGCTTTTACCAATGAAGCTGGAAGCATGATCAGCATGGAGTTTAACCAGCTTATGGCTGATCCTGCCGGTAGCCATGAACAGTTTACGGTCCTGGTCAATGGGAAAATCAATCCGGTTACTAAAGTAGCTTTGAATCAAAACCCGGCCCGTATTGATCTTACCCTGAGCCAGCCGGTAAAGCATGGTGACATAATTAAAGTCAGTTATACCAGGGGAACAGTTCAAAGTGCAGACCATGGTGTACTAGAGGATTTTGATCAGCAGACTGTGAAAAATATGGTTCCCGCTACCTCCAAATCTCCTGGAGGCAGTTCTGCCAGTGGGACCCCTAAAAGCGGAACCGCAGCTATTAACCCCAAACAGGGCGGAAGTGTTAGCCTGGGTAAGGAGGTTATAATAGAGATTCCAGCTAATGCCTTGAAAGGAAATACTGAGCTGCCGGTTAAGGTGCAGCAGATCGATGCTACAGTATCCCTTCCTGCTGATAGTAAATTACTTAGCTCAGTTTATGAGTTTATGGTGGGAAATCAGAGCAATTATAATTTTGATCAGCCCATCATTATCAAGTTGCAATTTAACCCTGCTTTGCTAGGAGAGAATGAGATAGCTGCCATATATTACTATGATGAGTCCCAGTCTAAGTGGATAAATATAGGAGGAACGGTGTCCGGTTCCATTATTTCAGTACAGGTCGATCATTTTACCCGTTTTGCTGTTTTTAGCATCCCGATTCCATCACCAACAGCTTTAAGTGATGTCGAAGGCCATTGGGCAGCTCCATATATTAAGGAAATGTATGCTTCCGGGGTGATCGGCGGATATCCTGACGGCAGTTTCAGGCCGGATAATCATATAAGCAGGGCGGAATTTGTAACTATGCTGGTCAAATCATACCAATGGGAAACAGCCGGGAGCAAAACCTTTGCCGATACCGCTAAACATTGGGCCCGGGATTATATTGCCGTAGCCTATGCCCGGCAGATAGCTAAAGGCTATAATGATACCCGCTTTGGACCCGATGATTATATTACCCGGGAGCAGATGGCAGTCATGTTGGCTCAAGCGGCTGAATTAAGGAATGTGACGGGGACCAGAACTTTTTCTGATCAGGAAAGGATTTCCCCCTGGGCCAGAGAGGCGGTAGCCGCTGCCAGCAGTAAGGGCATAATTAACGGTTATCCCGATAAGAGTTTTAAACCAAAGGATAAGGCTACCCGGGGGGAAGCCATTACTGTTCTGCTAAGAAGCTTGGATTCTTAGGGGGGAGTTCTCAGCTTATATAATAGTTGAAGCTGAAAATAACCCCATAAGATATAAGGCTTTTGCTTTATGAACATAAATGCAGCAAGGGTGTGGTAGGGTATAGAGCTAAAGAAAGGAGGCTGACTAATAGGCTGGACTAGACCAGAGCATTAGTGGGTTTTTCGAAAGGAGTGATTGGATAATTGAATCTCCAGGTAATTACGGTATTGGACCTGGATTGACTGATGCTCAGAAGCAGGGTCTGGTAAGGACCCAAAACCAACTTATGGTTTGCTGATACTAAATGGACTCTTTGGTGAAGGAATAAGTAAAGCAGGTATGCTTATCAAGAAATAGGGGAAAGGAGAGTTGAAACAATGCTGGTAAAGAAAAAAGGATGGGGAAAGTTTTTAGCTATAGCCTTGATCTTTACCTTCCTCTTCCAGTGTGTAGGCATGATAGTGCCTGAACCAGCCAATGCGGCCAGCACTGAGCTTACTATTACCAAGTATGCCGGGGATGGTAAAACTATAATTGACCAGCTTACAGTTGATTATCACTGGCTGATGGACTCAGACAATATACCAGTACTGGGAGATGGAACAACTCGTTACTATCATCAGGGACCGGTCTTTATCGATGAACCTGCTGATGATCCAGTAGAGTTAGAGCGGCTTCGCTGGAACGAGGAAGAAGACAGGAACTGGGATACCAAAGATATGGGGGCCGTAAAGGGTAATAACTTGAAAGACCTCTGTAATTTGGTAGGAGGTATGGTAGAAAGCGACGAGGTACAAATCAAAGCTACTGATGGCTTTAACAAAAAATTTGCCTATAAAAACGTTTACAATTACGATCCAGATCGTGAAGGACCGATGGTAGTATGCTGGTACAAGGATGGTCTATACCCTGATACCGGTTATACTGATGGCATGCGGCTGGTCTGGTTTGCCGCAGCTTCGTCTAAAGTAGGACCCACTGATGTTGCGGGTTTACCTTCCGGGGATTATCATGTCTTTGGCAACTGGGAATGGCGTGAGGCTGCAGATCCTGAATATTGGTACTATTATAGCGGGATATATCCCACTACTACCGGCTTATCAGTACAAAACGTAGCTTCCATAAACATATACAGTAATGAGACGGTACTCACCCCTCCAGATCTGACTGCTGATACAGAAGATAATCAAATCGGTCAGGCAGTAGATATAACCTTCACTGATGATGAAGACTGGAGAACTGCTATTAGCCGCATTAGGGTTAACGGAAGAGAAATAGATGGGGAAAATTATTCGCTCAGCCCGGGGAAAATCAGCATAGTTGCAGATGTATTTGACCAAGCCGGTGAATACAATATAGCAGTTATCGCAGAGGGTTACAGCATGGTTACCGTAACTCAGTCAATGGCAAGTGGACCGGTGGCAGCTTTTACTGTTGATAAAACCAGTGGTCCAGCACCGCTTACGGTCCAGTTTACCGATGAATCTACTGAAAATCCTACTTCCTGGGCCTGGGATTTTGACAATGATGGCGTAGTAGATAGCACCGAACAGAATCCTTCCTATGAATATACCGCAGTAGGAACATATACGGTCAAACTTACTGTAAGCAATGATCTGGGCAGTGATGAAGAAATAAAAGAAGACTACATAACGGTTACAGATCCAGCGCCCAAGACCTGGTATGTAGATGATTCTGGCGGAGCTGACTTTAGCCAAATACAGGATGCCGTCACAGCAGCCAAGGCTGGTGACACCATCATCGTAAAAGACGGCACTTATACCGAAAACATTACTGTAGACAAGAGCCTGGTAATTAGGTCCGAGAATGGAGCCGGCCAGACTCTGGTACAGGCAGCTGCCACTAACCTTGATGTATTCAAGGTAACTACAGAGAATGTTACGATTGATGGGTTTACCATCTCCGGATCAACCAGTAAAACGGGTATACTCCTAACAAGAGTCACTGGCCAGCCCAGTGGCAACTGTACTGTGACCAATAACCTGTGCACAAATAATAACGAGGGAATATCAATATTAAGCTCTAATAATACGATTGACAATAATACTTGCACTCTGAGCGGTAGCTATGGCATAAATCTAAACAATACAACAAGTAACACAGTAACCGGCAATACCTGCTCGAACATCAATGGCAGTTATGCTTATGCGATCTATCTGGCAGATAATGCTGATAACAATACCGTTAGCGGCAACACCGCAGACTCCAATAGTATGGGTATAAGGGTCAAGGCCGCAGATAATAATACCATAACTGCAAATACTTTATCCAATAACACCGTCGGAATTGAGCTGGCTACCAAACCAGTTGGAAATGTATTTTATCTTAATAATTTTATAAACAATGGAACTCAAGTGAATGAAGGATTTAATGGCAATACCGAAAACTCCTGGAATTCCTCAACTGTAATAAGCTACACCTACAAGGGTACTCAGTACAACAACCAACTCGGCAATTACTGGAGCAATTATACCGGTGCAGATATCGATGGCGACGGTATAGGAGATACTCCATACACCACCATTGCCAGCTATATGGATAACTATCCTTTGATGGGATCTTGGCAGGATGGGGTTATCACTCCACCGCCAGTAGCTGTTAGCGGCGTGAGCATAAGCGAAGGTAATCAGGAATTAGAGATTGGCCAGACCATCCAGCTAACTGCTGTGGTGGAACCTGAGGATGCCACTAACAAGAATGTAAGCTGGAGCAGCAG
>JAAYNQ010000178.1 GCA_012520725.1 Syntrophomonadaceae bacterium
ATTTATAAGGAAGCCCACAGGACAACAATTCCATTTTCGCTAGGCTCAACATTTATAAGGAAGCCCACAGGACAACAATTCCATTTTCGCTAGGCTCAACATTTATAAGGAAGCCCACAGGACAACAGTCCCATTTAACCCGCTATATGGATTCAGGCCTATCCAGGGGGAGAAGAGCAGCCGGATATAAGCAAGGATTGGTCGGCTGCTTAACCCCAGGTTTTCCCTGGGATATGGAACCAATACCTTAATAAACAGGGTATTTTTCTATATCTTCATCATAATCTTGAATCTGAGCCTTGGCAATACCTGAGAAAATGGCATAGGCTATCCGGGATTGGTAATCCTCATCCAGCATATTACGTGCTTCCCGGGGATTGGATATAAAGCCTATCTCCACTATTACCGAGGGCATTTGGGTTCGACTTAATATATAATAATCACCGGCTTTGGCCTTGCGCTTGGTGTTTTTCAAAATCCGGGTCAATTCTTCCTGGATTAACACTGCGTTTACCTTACTTCGCTCACTGCCGGCATGGTAAAATGTTTGAGCCCCTGACCACCTGGGGTTGGGATCGGCATTGACATGGATACTAAGGTATAGGTGGGCTCCGGATTGGTTGGCTATATTAACCCGCTGTTTTAGATCGGCCCGTTTCCTCTCAGCCAAGGAGCCCTGTTGATTGGGAGCCAAATCCCGATCATCCTCCCTCAGCATAATTACCAGGGCTCCGGCCTGGCTTAAATAATCAGCCAGTTTCTGGCTGACCTGCAAGGTAATGTCTTTCTCCTGGTAGTTGCCCCGGATCGCACCGGGATCAGCACCTCCATGGCCAGCATCCACTACTATTATCTTGTTGGCCAATCCATATGAAATTACCTCTTTTTCCCCAGTATCTACTCCCCTGGCTGCTATTATGCATAATCCGGCCAGGAGGATAAAAAGCATTCGGTATTTAGACCACCGGCCTGACTTGACTACCACCCACCTGCTCATTAAGCTTTCATTCCTCCGCCTTAAACACTGTTGATTCTTATATATGCCAAATCTCTGGCTATTATTATTTGGTCCAGGCAAGACAGTACGGTAAGTAAAAAAGAGCCAGGGATTTGAATCCCTGGCTCTTGTGAAGGCGGTCTCTTTAACGCTTGGAATATTGTGGGGCTTTTCTGGCTTTATGCAGCCCGTATTTCTTTCTTTCTTTCATGCGCGGATCCCTGGTAAGGAAGCCGCCCCGGCGTAATACGCTTTTTAATTCCGGGTTAGCTTTCAGCAGAGCCCGGGCAATGCCTAATTGTATTGCTCCTGCTTGTCCGGTCACGCCTCCTCCATGTACCCGGCAGATTACATCGAATCTTCCAGCAGTATCAGTCATACTAAGAGGCTGTTGTACTATCAAGCGGCTGGTTTTATTAGGAAAAAATATCCCAAATTCCCGATCGTTAATGGTAATTTGGCCTTCACCGGGAACTAATCTCACTCTGGCCACTGCTTTTTTTCTTCTACCAGTTCCCCAATATTGAACCTTTTCCATATCTAATCCTCCTTAACCTCTGAGCTGTCTGATTTCAGGTTTTTGGGCCTGATGGGGATGTTCGCTTCCCCGATACACTTTAAGCTTTTTGTACATTTTATTGCCCAGTCGATTATGTGGAAGCATGCCTTTAACTGCTGCTTCTATGGCTTTTTCGGGCTTCTTTTGCAGCAGGGTCCTATAATCCATTTCTTTAAGGCCACCCGGATAGCCGGTATGATAGCGAAACATTTTTTGGTTTAACTTATCTCCGGTAAGTTTTATCTCTTGGGCGTTTATTACTATTACATAATCACCAGTATCTACATGGGGAGTATAATCAGCTTTATGTTTCCCTCTTAAAATGGAGGCTACTTCTGAACTCAATCTGCCCAGGGTTTGACCACTGGCATCTATAACATACCATTTGCGTTCTACTTCCGCAGGTTTGGCCATGTATGTCTTCACTTTGTTCCCTCCTGTATAATCAACTAATGGTATCTAGTCTGATTTCAACATCTGGCAACGGGGCAGAAACCAGTTGGAAATAGATAGACTACCTTTAAATGATAGCTAACTTATTAGCCCCTTGTCAAGAAATTAACAATATTTATAGGGTTTTTATTTAACTAAGATATATATTGTTGTACATTGTAAACCCGCATGAAATCGGTGTCTATTCCGCATATTGGGTATTAAGCCCGGGCAGGCGGTCAAAAACCGCCCCTACTTAGAACCTGGAACATCACCGGTTCTAGCCGACCACAAGTCCGAAAACCCTTAAAAAGTAAAAGCTCGACCTCCAAAGTGGATTATGATGCTATTTCAAGGCCAAAAAGCAAGCTTCAGCCCTAAAAATAGTAAATAATCGGCATAAAGTGGGTTGATTACAAAGTTAATCCATAGTTTTCGTACTGTCCCGGGGTCGAAGACCGCCCCTACACTCTTACATTCCATAATTTACGGAATGCAAATATAAGCCTTGAGGGGGTGCGGTAGGACCGGCCTGATTCCGGTCCTGAGCCTGGATTATCCTGGCAATATCCTGGGGTTCCAGATTTGAGCGTCCTACTTCCAGCAGGGTTCCTACTATTATTCTTACCATATGGTATAAAAATCCATCTGCACAAATTTCAAATTGTATAAAAGGACCTTTCTGGCTTAATTGACATTCCTTGATATGACGGTCAAAGGTCTTCACCGAAGAGCCACTGGCACAAAAGGATTTAAAGTTCTGCAGGCCCAGAAGCAGTTTACAGGCCTCTTGCATTGCTTCCATATTTAATTTTTCCTGGTTGCAATAAGCATAAGGGCTGTAAAATACCCTTCCCCGCTGCCGACGGTAAATATAATATATATATTTTTTGTCCAGGGCCTGGAAACGGGGATGAAAGTCGGAGTCTACCCGGCAGCTGGATATTACACGGATATCAGCAGGGAGTATACTGTTAAGAGCAAACTTCCATTTATCCGCCGGTATACTGGAATTGGTGTCGAAGGCAATAACCTGACCCAGGGCATGTACTCCGGCATCAGTTCTACCTGCAGCCATAATGGAGACCCTATAACCAATTAGTTTTTCAATACTGCTTTCAATGGTCTCTTGTATGCTAATTGCGTTTTTCTGGATTTGGAAGCCATGATAGCCACTGCCATCATATTCCAATACCGCTTTAATTCTCTTCATTTTTCCTCCCGATGCTATAAGGAGCTGTCCCTGGAATGCCACCTGCCAACATAAATTCTTACTTTTGCCCGGTGGACAAAAGATAAGGAGGATATTTAGCAAGATCCTCCATGGATAATAGTTTAAGAGCATTATCAACTCCGCTTCGTATTACATTGGCCGGCTATTTTAGTTATTAAGACCCAAGGCCTTATCTTTTTTCAACGCTTCCAGATAATAGTATCCCTTTTCTGGAAACAATAAGCCTACCAAGCTTTCCCATAACAAGCACCTGATTTGAGTAGATAAAGAGCATATATAAGCTGCATTTTCCGGAACTCTTGCTGACCAAAGTGCTAATAAACATACCGGCTCAGCATGTTTTATAGCCTTCAATATAAAGCAGAGGCTATATGAAAAGCTCATTTTCTCGGAACTTATTTAATGTTGGAACTTTAATCCACCAGTTCCAATATTACCATAGGAGCGCCATCGCCTTTGCGAAAACCTGCTTTTATCATCCGGGTATATCCGCCCTGCCGGTTGCTGAAGCGAGGTGCTAAATCATTAAAGACTTTATGCGCTACGGCGTCGGTCATCAGGTAAGAGCCTACCTGTCTCCTGGCATGCAGGTCACGTCTTTTGCCCAGGGTAATCATTTTTTCCGCAATACGGCTGATGTCTTTAGCCCGAGTTTCGGTGGTGGTAATTTTTCCTTTATCTAATAAAGAAGTAACCGAATTCCTCAACATAGATCTTCTATGACTGCTTAAGAGACCAAATCTACGATAACTCACCAAAGGTCTCCTCCTTTCTAATCTTCGGGTTTCTTAAAACCGAGCTCCAACTCTTTTAGTTTTCTCTCGATTTCTTCCAGGGATTTCTGTCCCAGGTTTCTGATTTTGCTAATTTCTTCCCGGGTTTTTTCAATTAAATCTCCTACCGTGTTTATATTGGCCCGCTTTAAGCCATTTGAAGCCCGAACTGACAGTTCCAATTCTTCAATGGACATTTCCAAAACCTTATCTTTCTTTTCTTCCTCTTTTTCTACCAGTATTTCAACTTCAGCATAAGTATCGTCTATCTGAGTAAAGAGTTTTAAGTACTCAATAAGTATTTGTGCCGATAAGCTGATAGCCTCTTCCGGGCTAATGCTGCCATTGGTCCATACTTCCAAGGTGAGACTGTCATAGTCAGTTCTTTTTCCCACCCGGGCATTATCGATAGTGTAGTTAACCCGATTAACCGGGGTAAATATAGAATCAATAGGAACCAATCCTACTATTTCTTCATTTTTTATGGGCTGCTGGTCAGCAGTTACATATCCCCGGCCTCTCTCCACTGTCAATTCCATTTCCAGCCGGCCCCCCTCATCCAGGGAAGCTATATGCAGGTCCGGATTTAGAATTTCAACTTCCGCATCCTGTTCTATATCCCCGGCTTTCACATCTTTTTTGCCTTGCTGGGATATACGAATCAATTTGCGTTCATTGCCCTCGTATTTCAATACCATCCTTTTGATATTGAGTATCATCTCAGTGGTATCTTCCACTACATTGGGAATAGTAGAAAACTCATGCAATACCCCGTCTATTTTCACCGAAGTTACTGCTGCTCCAGGCAAGGATGACAATAAAACCCGACGCAGGGAATTGCCCAGGGTAGTTCCATATCCGCGCTCCAGGGGCTCAATAACAAACTTGCCATAGTTGTTTTCTACATCTTTATCAACACACTCAATGCGTGGTTTTTCCATCTCTAGCATAGATTTTATCCCCTCCTTGTTTTTAGAGGTGTTATCTAGAGTACAATTCTATAATTAACTGTTCGTTGACAGTGGTATCTATCTGTTCTCTAAGCGGATAGGCCAGTACACTGCCGGACAGGTTTTCTACATCAACACTGAGCCATTCGGGTGGGGTTTTGTAAGCAGCCTGCTCTTTGATTTCTTGGAATTTGTTCGAGTCTCTGCTGCCTTCTTTAACCTGAATTATATCCCCTACTTTAACCAGCATGGATGGAATAGTGGCTTTCCTGCCGTTGATGGTAAAATGTCCATGGTTAACCAACTGCCTGGCTTCAGCCCGAGAGGAGGCAAAACCGAGGCGATAGACTACATTGTCCAACCTTCTCTCCAGCAAAACCAGCAAATTGGTACCGGTTATGCCTTTTTGTCTATCAGCCTTCTTGAAATAATTACGGAATTGTTTTTCCATCACTCCATAAATTTTACGGGTTTTTTGTTTTTCTCTTAACTGCAACCCATACTCGCTCTGTTTTTGCCTGCGTTTGCGAGCATTGGCTCCAGGTGGATAAGGCTTTCTTTCCACTGCACATTTTTCTGAATAACAGCGATCTCCCTTGAGGAAGAGTTTTTCTCCTTCTCTTCTACACTGGCGGCAGACCGAATCAGTATATCTTCCCACTTATCTATTTACCTCCTTAAACTCTTCTTCTTTTGGGCGGTCTACATCCATTGTGCGGAATAGGTGTGACATCTTTAATCACACTTACTTCCAGCCCTGCAGCTTGTAAAGAGCGGATAGCTGCCTCCCGACCTGCACCCGGCCCTTTCACATAACATTCAACTTCTTTTAAACCATGCTCCATAGCGGCCCTGGCAGCGCTTTCAGCAGCTTGCTGGGCAGCATAAGGAGTACTCTTTCTCGAGCCCTTGAAGCCTACCGTTCCAGCACTGGCCCAGGATATAGCATTGCCTTTCTTATCGGTAATAGAAATCATGGTATTGTTGAAAGTAGACTTTATATGCGCAATTCCGGATTCGATATTCTTTTTTTCACGCCTTTTAACTCTTGTGGAAGTTTTCCGTGCCACTCATTTATCCTCCTTAATTTGCTATTTCTTCCTTCCGCCGGCAGTGCGTTTGGGTCCTTTACGGGTACGAGCATTGGTTTTGGTTTTCTGACCGCGTACCGGCAGACCGCGACGATGCCGTAAACCTCTATAGCAACCTAAGTCCATTAGTCTTTTTATGTCCATGCTGATCTGCCGACGCAGATCTCCTTCAACCTGGTATTGCTTCTCTATTACTTCTCTTAATTTGCTTACTTCTTCCTCTGTTAGATCTTTCACCCTGGTATCCGGATTTATACCGGTTATTGCCAGAATTTCTCGAGCCGAAGACCTGCCCAGACCATAGATATATGTTAAAGAAACCTCAACCCTTTTATCCCTGGGTAAGTCAACCCCTGCTATTCTTGCCATTTTTATTCACCTCCCGTTAATCAGCCCTGAACTTGCTTGTGTTTGGGATTTTCACATATTACCATTACTTTTCCATGTCTTTTTATTATCTTGCATTTTTCACAAATAGGTTTAACCGAGGGTTTTACCTTCAATTCTCTTACCTCCTTAATTGAGCTATCGGGTGCCTATTTAAAACGGTATACTATTCTGCCACGATTGAGATCATATGGTGATAATTCTACCATTACCCGATCACCGGGTAGTATTCGAATAAAATTCATCCGCATTTTACCGGATATGTGGGCGAGGACCTTATGGCCGTTTTCTAGCTCCACCCTGAACATGGCGTTTGGCAGTGGTTCTATCACTTTCCCCTCGACCTCAATAACATCGTCCTTGTTAGCCATTTATCAGCCCTCCTTCCCTACCATTTCTCCAGTCCCTTTTAATCCATCAAGATACTTTCTTATCAGATGATTTTCCGGCAATTCTCCTCTGTCCAGAAGCTCTACAATCGAATCTGCTTTTACTCTGGTGAGCTGCAGGTGCTTGATGTTCTTCATTTTAGGCTTTTCCACCTTGCGCAGTTCTCCATCTACCACCATACAGTATTGATCATTTATCTGGTCAATTATCACCATTATCCGGCCCTTATCACGGCCCGACTTGGAATAAACAACTCGACCTATTAAATCATTTAGGATTTTATGACACCCCCATAACCCGGTGCACAATGATTGAACATTGGATTTCCTGGAACCAGCTGAGGCGATTTAGCTCTGCACCTTTAAACATATTCCGACTTTCATAAGCTGGATGCGGACTGCATTAAGCCTTATCTAAACTTGCTGCGATATCGGAACCTACCAACTTAGGATCCCGATCACCATCTACATTTCTTAACAGGCCTTTATCCTGATAATAATCCAATAAGGGACTGGTTTGTTCATTATATACCTGCAATCTCTTGGCTGCTGTTTCTGCGTTGTCATCACTGCGTTGAATAAGCTCAGCACTACATTCATCACACTTACCCTCAACCGCTGGAGGGCTGAATACCAGATGGTATACTTTGCCGCATTCTTTACAGCTTACCCTTCCTGACATCCTTTGAATTAAAATATTATCCGGAACCGTAATATTGATGACAGCATCAATTTTCCGGCCTAGTTTTTCCATTACCCCATCCAGAGCCTGAGCCTGAACAATGGTGCGGGGAAAACCATCTAAGAGGAAACCGGCCTGGCAATCAGCTTCAGCTAGCCGATCCTCCACTATGCCTATAGTAACTTGGTCAGGAACTAACTTTCCTTCATTCATATATTTTTGAGCTTCTTTCCCCATAGGGGTTCCCTTTTTCACTGCTTCCCGAAACATATCTCCGGTAGATATGTGGGGTATTTGATATTTATTCTTGATAAACTCTGCCTGAGTTCCTTTCCCGGCTCCTGGAGGTCCCATTATTACTATGTTCATAATATCATCTCCTATTATTTGACAAAACCTTCATAACTTCTCAACAGTAAGTGGGATTCTATTTGCTTCATAGTATCTAGTGCAACACCTACTACGATCAATAAAGAGGTTCCTCCAAACCATAAGCTGGTTATTCCCGTTATGGCTATAACGAAATTAGGCAGAACGGCGATCAATCCCAGGAATATACCTCCAGCCAGAGTCAAGCGGGATAATATCCGGTCTATGTACTCGGCGGTAGGTCTTCCCGGTCTTATACCAGGTACAAAACCTCCATACTTCTTAATGTTGTCTGCCACATCGGCTGGATTAAAGATTATGGCTACGTAAAAATAGGTGAAAAAGACAATCAACAAAAAGTACAAAATATTATAAGCCGGACTACCAAAATTAAAATAGTTATTCAAAAACTGGTTGAATGCTCCGGTCTGGCTCATCCAGGATCCTATAGTAGCTGGAAACATCATCAAAGACATAGCGAAGATGATGGGAATAACACCGGCAGCGTTCACTTTCAGGGGTAGGAAAGTACTCTGGCCCCCATACATTTTGCGTCCTACCATTCTTTTGGCGTATTGTACCGGCAGTCTTCTCTGCCCTTCATTTACTGCTATAATGGCTACTATTATGGCCAGAGCCAGAACAATAAAGAGCAATATATTAAAATATCCAATTATCCCGCCCACAAGTTCCTGCATAACTCCACCTATCTGACTGGGCATTCTGGATACAATACCGGCGAAGATGATCAAGGATATACCATTTCCTATCCCATGTTCGGTAATCATTTCCCCGATCCACATCAAGATAGCTGTTCCCGCAGTCAGCGATATAGCGATTATCAGGTAGCTTACTACTCCAGGATTAACCACTGCATTATTTTTCCCCAGAGCTACAGCCATTCCTATAGCCTGTATAAAGGCCAAGACCACAGTTCCGTATCGAGTGTATTGGGCCAGTATCTTCTTTCCTTCTTCCCCTTCTTTAGCCAGTTCTTCAAAACGGGGAACAACTACTTGCAGCAGATTCATGATAATTGATGCATTAATATAAGGAGTGATGCTCATGGCAAATATGCTGAAACGCTTAAAGGCACCACCTGATACTACATCAAAAAAGCTAAACAATTGGCCAGTCAAGAACTGCTGTATTGCATCGGCATTAATATTGGGAACTGGAATATGAGCACCCAATCTAAATACCAAGAGCATCATTAAGGTGAATAATAGCTTGGTCCTAAGATCCCCGATTTTGAACGCTTTCTGCATGGATTCCAGCATTAAATCACCTCTATCTGCCCACCCAGGTCAGTAATCTTTTGAGCCGCGGATTTACTTATTTTATTGGCCTTTACGATTAGTCTTTTATTCAGTTCTCCCTGACCTAATATTTTAACTCCGCCATTTTTTACTTTTTTAATTATACCTTCATTCAATAACAATTCTGGTGTAATTATGCTTCCATCTTCGAATACATTCAAGGCCCCTACGTTTACAATGGCATACTCGGTTTTGAATATATTGGTAAAACCCCTTTTGGGTATTCTTCTTTGCAAGGGCATTTGACCGCCTTCAAAACCTGGTCTAACTCCACCACCAGATCTGGCTTTCTGTCCTTTATGTCCCCGGGTCGAGGTCTTGCCATGCCCGGATCCAATACCACGCCCAACTCTTTTTATAGGCCGGGTGCTGCCTGGCGGAGATTTTAATTCATTAAGTTTCACAATAAAACCTCCCTGAATTTAATCTACTTCTTCTACCGTAACCAAATGTTGTACTTTATTTACCTGTCCCCTGATTTCAGGACAGTCCTCTTTTATCACACTATGCTGCAATTTCCTTAGTCCCAAGCTTTTTATGGTAGCTCTTTGGGTTTCGGGGCAGCCGATATAACTTTTGGTCCAGGTAATCTTAATCCGCTTAGCCAAGTCATATCCCTCCTAGTTAGTCAACTCTTCTATGCTTTTGCCCCTTAACTTAGCCACCTGTTCAGCTCTTTTAAGGCTTTTCAGTCCTTCCATGGTGGCATGAACCATATTATTGGAATTGGAAGATCCCAATGATTTGGTGAGAATATCTTTAATCCCGGCTGCTTCCAAGACCGCTCTGACGGGTCCACCGGCAATAACTCCGGTCCCGGGTGAGGCAGGCTTTAAGAGCACCCTGCCGGCACCAAAACGGCCGGTTATTTGGTGGGGGATGGTTCTTTCTTCAATTAAGGGTATCTCTATCATATTCTTCTTGGCATTTTCGACCGCTTTCCTGATAGCCTCCGGCACTTCATTGGCTTTACCTTTTCCGGTGCCTACTTTGCCAGCTCCGTCACCAACTACCACCTGAGCACTAAAACTGAATCTGCGGCCACCCTTGACCACTTTGGCAACTCTTCTGATATTTACTATGGTTTCTATTAATTCCGGAGCAGCCAGATCTCTGTCGTTCATCTTTTCCCTCCTTACTAATAACGGGTCCTGCACTAAAATTGCAATCCTCTTTCTCTGGCAGCATCAGCTAAAGTCTTTACACAACCATGATACTTATATCCATTCCGGTCAAATACTACCTGAGTTATTCCCTGGGCTTGAGCTTTATCTGCAATGGCACTGCCTACTAATTTTGCCGCTTCCTGGTTGGCCTTTGATTTCAGTTCCTGGAAATCCTTCTCCAGAGTCGAAGCAGCTACCAGGGTTTGGCCCTTTTCATCGTCGATAATTTGGGCATATATATGCTTAATGCTTTTATAAACACAGAGCCTGGGTACCTGGGCAGTCCCGGATACTTTTTTGCGAACTCTTTTATGCTTAAGCTGCCTAAGGGCTGTTTTGCTGGTTTTCTTAAACAATACCGCCACTCCTTTCCGAGTTTATTTGATTCCTGATTTACCAGCCTTGCGTCTAATTACCTCATTTTCATACTTAATACCTTTACCCTTATAGGGTTCGGGTTTTCTAATGGCCCTAATATGAGCTGCGGTATTACCTACTAGCTGTTTATCTATTCCTTTTACCGTGATTCTGGTCACGGCCGGAACTTCGAATTCTATCCCTTCGGGAGCATCAACCAGTACTGGATGAGAGAAACCTACGTTCAGCTGAAGTTTGTTCCCTTGCATCTGAGCCCTATAGCCGACTCCAACCAGTTCCAGTTTCTTTTCAAAACCCTTGGTAACCCCTTCTACCATATTGGCCAGCAGAGCACGGCTTAGGCCATGATATGCCCGGTGCTTTTTAGCATCACTAGGCCTAGTTACCTGGATTTCACTCTCACTTATGCTCAGGCTGATATCGGCCGGTAACTTCTGAGTCAATACACCCCTGGGGCCTTTTACAGTAACTATATTATCCTCTAGTTTAACTTCCACCCCTTGGGGCAGGTTAATAGGTTTTTTTCCTATTCTGGACACTGTTCACCCCTCCTTGCTACCAGATATAGCATATTACTTCTCCGCCAAGTCCGGTTTTGCGTGCCTTCTTGTCGGTCATCAATCCTTTGGAGGTAGAAATTACTGCGGTTCCTAGCCCCCCCAGGACCTTTGGTATTTCGTCTTTTTTAACGTATACTCTCAATCCCGGCTTACTGATTCTTTTGATCCCGGTGATGACCTTTTCTTTATTAGGTCCGTATTTGAGATATACTCTTATGATCCCCTGCTTACCGTCCTGGATATATTCATAATCCTTGATGTACCCTTCTTCTTTCATGATTTCAGCTATAGAAACTTTTATCTTAGATGAGGGTGCTTCAACGGTTTCATGCATGACCATATTACCGTTCCTGATTCTGGTCAGGAAATCAGCTACTGGATCAGTCATGACCATATCCTAAACCTCCTTTAATTTTAAAGCTAAGCTTACCAACTTGACTTGGTAACACCTGGGAGCTCACCTTTATGAGCCAATTGCCGAAAACATATTCTGCACATGCCGAACTTGCGCATATATGCTCGAGGGCGTCCGCATATTTTACAGCGATTATAGTGGCGAACCTTGAATTTACTTTCCCGCTTTTGCTTTGCAATCATCGCCTTCTTAGCCATCTGATAATTTACCTCCTATCTAAATGGCATCCCTAAGCCTCTTAATAGTTCCCGTCCCTCTTCATCAGTTTTTGCGGTGGTAACTATGACTACTTCCAGACCTCTAATTTTGTCGATTTTATCATAATCGATTTCCGGGAAGATGGTTTGTTCTTTAATACCCAGAGAGTAATTGCCCCGGCCATCAAAAGCCTGAGGTGATACACCTCTGAAATCTCGTACTCGGGGTAAGGATAAATTTATCAAGCGATCCAAAAACTCATACATTCTCTCGCCCCTTAGGGTTACTTTACATCCAATGGGCATTCCTTCTCTTAACTTAAAGCCTGCAATAGACTTTTTAGCTCTGGTTATTACCGGTTTTTGTCCTGATATGGTTGATAAATCATTTACTGCACCATCCAGTGCCTTGGAGTTCTGTATTGCTTCTCCCACACCGATATTGATAACTACCCGGTCTACTTTAGGAGCTTCCATAACGTTTTGGTATTTAAATTTCTCCATCAACCTAGGAACTATTTCTTGCTTATATATTTCTTGCAGCCTGGCCATTTCCGCTGGCCTCCTTTCCTAGATTTACTTAGTCTGCTATTTCTCCGCATTTCTTACAGAAACGAACTTTTTCTTTATTGTCTAATATCTTTTTGCCCAAACGGGTAGGTTTATTGCATTTCTTGCACACATACATTACATTGCTGGCACTGATAGGTGCCTCTATTTGTAAAATTCCGCCCTGGGGAATGGCTCGACTGGGTTTTTGATGTTTCTTGGCCTTGTTTATACCTTCCAAGACCACCTTATTCTGATCCGGCAACGATCTTAAGATTTTGCCTTTTTTCCCTTTATCCTTGCCGCTGGTTACTACCACGATATCACCTTTTTTAATATACACCCTAAAACACCTCCCTCGTTTATAGAACCTCAGGAGCTAGAGATACAATCTTCATGAAGTTCTTTTCCCTTAATTCCCTGGCTACTGGTCCAAATATTCGGGTCCCTTTAGGATTACGGTTGTCATCTATGATTACGGCAGCATTTTCAGAGAAAGCTATATAAGAACCATCTTGGCGTCTGATTTCCTTTTTAGTTCTTACTACCACAGCTTTTACCACATCACCCTTTTTGACTACTCCACCTGGCGCTGCTTCTTTTATGGCTACGACTATAATATCTCCCACAGAAGCGTATTTCCTGGTTGATCCGCCCAGAACCTTGATGCAGAGGGCTTTCTTAGCGCCGGTGTTATCGCCAACCTGGAGCATTGTCTCTTGCTGAATCACTGCTTATCCTCCCTTCTAGTTTCCTGCCTATCCTACTGCAAAGTCTTGGCTTTTTGTATTATCTCTACTAATTTCCATCTCTTGTCTTTGCTTATAGGCCTGGTTTCCATAATCTTAACTATATCACCTGCACTGGCTTCATTGTTTTCGTCGTGAGCCTTATATTTTTTACTGGTCTTAATGGTTTTTTTGTACAGGGGATGCTGTTTAACTGTTTCGATACTGACAGTTATGGTTTTATCCATTTTACTGCTGCTGACGGTACCGATCATAACCTTTCTGTTAGGTTTATCTGCCACCCTTAGACCTCCTTTATGCTTTTTGATGCTGAGCGATTTCTCTTTCCCGTAATACGGTCTTGCATCTAGCAATGTTCTTTTTGACATCCCGGATTCTCATGGGATTATCGAGCTGTCCGGTAGCCATTTGGAATCTTAAATTAAACAGTTCTTCTTTATAACTGGATACCTTCTGTCTTAATTCCTCATCGGTTAGTTCCCTCATGTTGCTAGCCTTCACTAACCTCACCACCTATTTCTTCTCTTTTTATGAACTTGCACTTGACTGGTAGCTTGTGAGAGGCCAATCTCATCGCTTCTCGTGCAACTTCTTCATTAACCCCGGATAATTCAAACATGACGCGTCCCGGCTTCACCACGGCTATCCAGTGCTCGGGAGAGCCTTTACCTTTTCCCATCCGGGTTTCGGCTGGTTTTACCGTAAGAGGACGATCCGGGAATATCTTGATCCATAGTTTACCGCCTCTTCTTATATAGCGGTTAATAGCAATACGAGCGGCCTCAATTTGCCGGTTGGTTATCCAAGCGGCTTCCATGGCCTGTAATCCAAATTCACCATAGGTAATTTCATTGCCTTTATTAGCCTTGCCTTTCAATCCAGGCCGGTGCTGCTTCCTGTATTTTATTCTTTTAGGGGTAAGCATTACTTATCTGCCTCCTCCTTATTGTTCTTTGGTCTTTGTTTAGCTTCGGGCATAATTTCGCCCCTGTTTATCCATACTTTGATGCCTATCTTGCCATACGTGGTATTGGCTTCGGCAAAACCGTAATCTACATCTGCTCTTAAGGTATGCAGGGGCACTTTACCTTCTGAATACCATTCGGTTCTGGCTATTTCAGCTCCGCCCAATCTACCCGATATAGCTACCTTAATACCCACTCCATTAGCCCGCATGGTTCTGCCTACGGTCTGCTTCATAGCCCGCCGAAATGCAATTCTTTTTTCCAATTGCTGGGCTATGTTTTCCGCTACTATCTGAGCATCCAATTCCGGCTTTTTAATTTCTTGAATATTTATATTAATATTCTTGCCGGTCATCTTGGTCAGATCTGCTTTTAGCTGTTCTACTTCATTACCGCCACGACCAATAATTATCCCGGGTTTGGCAGTATGAATGGTAATTCTTACTTTGTTACCAGTTCTTCCAATCTGTATTCTCGACACCCCGGCCATATAAAAACGCTCTTTGATATGAGCCCTGATTTTATGGTCCTCGTGTAACAATTCGGTATATTCCCGATCTGCATACCAGTTTGAATCCCAGTCTCGGATAATTCCAATTCTAAAGCCCTTAGGATGAACCTTTTGACCCACTATTTAGCCTCCCTTTCTTTTAGTACCACCGTAATATGGCTGGTTCTATGCCTTCTTACGTCTGCCCTTCCATATGCCCGAGGCCTCATTCTCTTTAATATGGGGCCTTCATCGACGAATATTTCCGCTATAAACAAATCATCAACATCCATGTCATAATTATGTTCGGCATTGGCAATAGCAGATTTAACCACCTTACTGATTAAGGGAGCTGACTTTTTATTGGTATATCTTAACAAGGCCACCGCCTCATTGGCATCCTTACCCCGAACCAGATCAGCCACCTGACGGGCTTTAAAAGGAGATACTCTAAGATAACGACCTATTGATTTAGCTTCCATCTTACCTATTGCTCCTCCTTTCTATCTTGATCTGCTGGATCTTTCAGACTTTCCTGCATGACCCCGGTAGGTTCTGGTTGGCGCAAATTCACCTAACTTCATTCCCACCATATCTTCAGTTATATAAACAGGTATGTGTTTTCTGCCATCGTGAACTGCGAAGGTAAATCCGATCATCTGCGGCATGATAGTAGAGCGTCTGGACCATGTCTTAATCACGCTCTTCTGACCTGATTGGATCATAGCTTCAACTTTTTTCAGCAATTTTTCATCGCAATAAGGTCCCTTTTTCAATGACCTCGACATCTATTTGAACCTCCTTTATTTCCTTTTCCTGACTATCATCTGATCAGAAGCTTTCTTCTTCCTGGTCTTGCCGCCGATAGCTATCTTACCCCAGGGTGATACAGGATACTTTCTTCCTATGGGAGCCCGGCCTTCTCCACCGCCATGGGGATGATCAGTGGGGTTCATAACCGATCCCCTGACCGTAGGTCTGATGCCCATCCAGCGGGATCTACCGGCTTTACCTATGCTCTGGTTTTCGTAATCCAGGTTTCCTACCTGCCCGATGGTAGCACGACAGCTAACATGTACTAATCTGACTTCCCCCGAAGGCAGCCGCACATGGGCATAGTTGCCTTCCCGGGCCATCAATTGAGCTACGGTTCCGGCTGAGCGAGCCAATTGTCCACCTTTGCCCGGCCTCAGTTCCACATTATGAATCAGGGAGCCGACTGGAATGTCTTTCAGGGGCAGGGTATTGCCCACCTTAATATCCGCCTGGGGACCTGATACCACGGTATCTCCCACCTTTAATCCCAGGGGAGCCAGTATATAGGCCTTGGCCCCATCTGCATAATGCAGTAAAGCTATGTTGGCCGAGCGGTTGGGATCATACTCTATGGCTGCTACCTTAGCTGGTACCTGGTCTTTTCTTCTCTTAAAATCTATAATCCTATATAGCCGTTTGTGACGACCACCAATATGCCTGACCGTAAGACGGCCTTTGTTATTACGTCCCCCTGTTTTCTTCAAGGGCTCAGTAAGACTTTTTTCCGGTTTGCCTTTGCTTATCTCTTCAAAAGTCAAGACTGTCATATGTCTTCGGCTCGGTGTCGTAGGCCTGTATTTTTTTATGCCCATCTTCTAATTACCTCCTTAAAACAAGAGCAACAGGAATTATAATCCTTCAAATAATGGTATTTTTTGTCCGGGTTTAAGGGCTACGATTGCTTTCTTTCTGTTGGGAGTTCTACCTACTGACCTGCCCATTCGTTTGGGTTTCCCTTTTACATTCATGGTGTATACTTTCTCCACCTTGACATTAAAAATGCTCTCAATGGCGTTTTTTATTTCGGTTTTATTAGCCTTTTTATCCACTATAAAGGTGTATTTGTTATCAGCCAGTAGATTCATGGTCTTTTCAGTTACCACCGGCCTGATGATAATATCCCTGTATTCCCGCATTATGCAAACACCTCCTCAATTCTAGCGACTGCATCTCTAGTGATGAGCAAGGTATCGTATTTTAACAGGTCGTAGACATTGATAAAATCTACTTTAAGGGGTTTTACCCCGGGTATATTCCGAGCTGACTTGGCCACATTGCTATTGCCGTCAGCAGTTACTACTAGGGTTTCCTTATCAATTTTGAGTGAATCCAATATTTTGATAAAATCTTTGGTTTTGGGCTCATCCAGGTTCAAGTGATCCAATACAATCATACTGTTCTCAATTACTTTGCTGGAAAGAGCTGATTTCATAGCCAGCCTTCTGACCTTTTTCGGCAGTTTGTAGGAATAATCTCTGGGCTTGGGTCCAAAAACAATCCCTCCCCCTTTCCAAATGGGGTTTCTGGTACTTCCTACCCTGGCTCGTCCAGTGCCTTTCTGTCTCCAGGGTTTTTTGCCTCCGCCTCTGACTTCAGCTCTGGTTTTACTCGATGCGGTCCCCACCCTTTTGTTGGACAGTTGCATTTTTACAAAATCATATAGTACAGCCTGGTTGGGCTCGATACCAAAGATATTATCGTTTAATTCTAGCTCTCCAATTTGGGCCCCGCTAACGTCATATAGTGCAACTTTAGGCATTTTCTAACCTCCTTCAAATTCAGTTATGCCTTTACTGAACTTTTTATCATGACCAGACCTCTTTTGGGCCCTGGAATTGAACCTTTGATTAACACCAGGTTTCTTTCCGGGTATATCCTGGCTATCTCCAATCCCTGTACAGTCACTCTTTCGCCACCAAGCCGGCCGGGTAATTTTCTTCCTTTAAAAACTCGAGCTGGACCTTTAGCAGCCAGTGAACCTGGACGCCGGTGATATTTGGAACCGTGACCCATGGACCCCCGGGCAAAATTGTGTCTTTTCACTCCCCCAGCAAACCCTTTGCCTTTGGAAGTCCCTACCACATCCACTTTATTGCCGACCTCAAATATATCTGCTTTAATCTCCTGACCTATTTCATAGTCATCGGCATTTTCTACTAGTATTTCCTTGATATGACGCAGGGGTTTCAGATTGGCCTTTTGAAAATGCCCTTTGATCGGCTTATTTACCCGATTTTCCTTTATATCACCAAAACCCACCTGTATTGCCTCGTAACCATCATTTTTCCGGGTTTTTTTCTGAATTACTCTACATGGACCAGCTTCTACTACTGTGACAGGAATGGCTTTTCCGTCATTGTCGAATATTTGCGACATGCCAATTTTTATACCCATAATAGCCTGAGTATTTTTGGACATCTTCAGTTTCCTCCTTTTTCTCAGTGATAGGTTGGTAGTGGGTAACCAACGTCACTTCTTTAATGCTCGGCCTCGAAATCTTTTTTCCCACTGATTCCTCAGCTTATAATTTCTTATAGTTTAATCTCTATATCTACCCCGGAAGGCAAATCCAAATGCATGAGAGCGTCTATGGCTTTGGGGGTAGGATCCAAAATATCTATTAACCTTTTGTGAGTTCGCATTTCAAATTGCTCCCGTGAATCTTTGTTCACGTGGGGCGACCTCAATATGGTATATATATTCTTTTCTGTAGGCAGGGGTATAGGTCCAGATACATTTGCACCATTCTTTTTAGCCGTTTCTACGATTTTCTGGGAAGACTGGTCCAATAGCTTATGGTCAAATGCCTTTAGTCTTATCCTTACTTTCTGCTGGACATTCACTCGAACAAAAACCTCCTTAGTCGCTTGCTTAATACACGCTGCCGGGTGTGTGGCAGTGAAGGACATTATTTATCCTTCACTGCTTTTCCTTATCGTCTA
This sequence comes from Syntrophomonadaceae bacterium, assembly GCA_012520725.1. Lineage (GTDB taxonomy): Bacteria > Bacillota > Syntrophomonadia > Syntrophomonadales > Syntrophomonadaceae > JAAYJK01. The sequence goes on from JAAYNQ010000178.1 coordinate 18,410, forward strand.
TTCGATAGCGGTAACTACGCCGGCACCAACGGTTCTGCCACCTTCTCTGATAGCAAATCTCAGTCCCTCTTCTATGGCTATCGGGGTTATCAATTCTATTTTCATCTGCACATTATCCCCCGGCA
>JAAYNQ010000179.1 GCA_012520725.1 Syntrophomonadaceae bacterium
CCTTTCGTTTTTGTTTGGGTTTTTGGATTAGTCACCTAATAAATTCGGCAAAAACAGGGGTGAAGTCCTTTTTTTGCCCCCTAAAAAGCCCATTATTTCTTGGGCTAACTATTATGCAAAAGTCTCAATCAAGAAATATTCGGTTCCCTTTTTAATGGATATTGAATCCCAGTTAAATACTTATGACTTAATCTTAGGCCTTGACTACGACTACTATGTATTGGGGCATGCGGACCAGATATATAAGAAGGAAGAGATGCTTAACCTGGTTGAGCTTAACCGGAAGACCCTCAATAATTATCTGGACTTGTGCCTGGATCTGGTGGATCAAGCAAAAAGCCGGGAAGATTTGCTGGAAGAAATAATCATTTTGGAGGATCTTTCCGTAGATTTGAATGAATACTATTTTTTGAGTTCTACCATGGCGGCCTTGTTAAGCTATCTTCACTACCGGGGAGCTATAAAGTACCAAATTGAAAATGGAAGGCTTTACTTCTATAAATAGGCCCGCCTTTAACTTCTTGTCAAGCCCCCAGCCTATCAACCCCATAATCAGGAAGTACCAGCAAGTATGGAAATCTGTGGCTATGCACGGCGGGCGGTCAAAGACCGCCCCTACAAATATTGGGCGATTAGAGACCCTGGGTGAATCGGGATAAACTATTTCCGGGTGATCTTCCCGGGATAGACATATCCTCATATTATTAGGCTTTATCGCCATTTTAACCAGGTGTATAGTCGCCATACAAGATACCTCCAGCCTAATTGGGTGAAAAAAGGTACTCTACCAGGTCTGCTTCGCAGCCCTTGCCAGAGATGTATGAAAATAAAGAAAGCCAGTATGGCAGCCAGGAGTTCAGATATGGAAAAGGCCAGCCAGACCCCGTTCAAGCCCAGTTGAGAAGGTAAAAGGACAAGGAGAGGCAGGAAGAAACCCAACTGACGGCAGAGGGATAGAAACATAGCGGTAAATCCCCGGCCTACCCCTTGCAAAACTGCATTCAGTATTAGCAGGGGGCCGATCAGTGGTACAAAAACCGTGGCTAAACGCATGCAGTTTACTCCCAGTATGGTAAGGGCAGGGTCCTGGGAAAAGTACTGTATTATGGAGAGGGGATGAAACTGCATGATATACCAGGCCAGTGACATAAAAAGAAAGGCAGCAGCCGAGGCTTTTATAATAGTCTCCTTGACCCGGTCCAGGTTTCCGGCACCGTAGGCAAATGCTGCTATAGGCATACAGGCCTGCACCAATCCAAAAACCGGCATATACATCATAGATCTTAAACGCAGAAATATGCCCAGGGCCGCTACGGCTGTAAAACTGAACCCAGCCAAAATTCTATTCATATAACCCATCACCAGAACCGCAGCCAGCTCCATAAGCAGGGTGGGAAATCCAACTTTATATATTGCCAGCAAAACCCGGCCCTCAGGCTCAAAATTAGCCCAGGACCAGCTTAAGAATCGCTTCCTTTTAATTGCCAAAATAGCTGCCAGGACGGTAGCCAAAACCTGAGCCAGTACTCCAGCTATGGCAGCACCATTGAGCCCCAGAGCTTTGACTGGACCTAAGCCGAAAATAAATATTGGATCCAATATCACATTGCTGATAATGCCCACTAGAGATACCAGCACTGGTAAAAAGGTGTTGCCCTCTCCCTGTATAACGCTGCACAGGATTATGGGTACAAAGGTAAATACAGATCCTAGCAGCAATATCTGCATATAACCTTTGCTCAGCAGCAATATTTGCTTGGAACACCCGAAGCAGCACAACAACTCGTCGATATAGGCTAAACCCAGCAGGGGCAACAAGAACCCGTAGATTATACTCAAACCCAAACCATGCCAGGCGCTGTTATCAGCATACGCCCTTTGCCCGCTGCCCAGGGCTCGCCCAATCAGGGAGGTGATACCTACTCCGGTAGCTGAAGCCATGGAGGTAATCAGTACCTGTACCGGAATCACCAGAGTTAATGCGGCCAAGTAGTCTGGACCCAGCCGGGCCACAAACCAGGTGTCAGCCAAACTGAACATGGAAAAAAGTATCATTCCCGTCATAGCCGGAAGTGATAGCTTGGCCAGAAGATAAGCTACTCCCTGGGTAAGCATGGTATTATCAGCGGAATAATTTTTTTTGATGCATATCCTCTCCCCTCAGAATAAAGCTATGTTTAATGAATTAGCAATAGTATGTTTTAATAGGGTAAGGTAGAATTTACCTAAAAGAAGTGGAAATCCAAGGAGGCCGATTCATGTCTTTATTAATTAAAAATGGCATCTTAGTTACCATGAATAATGCCCGGGAGGTAATAAAAGCAGATATATTAGTGCAGCAGGATCGCATAGTAGAAATTGCATCCCAGATAGATCAGCCCGCCCAGCAGGTCATTGATGCTCACGATATGCTGGTAATTCCCGGTTTGATTCAAGCCCATGTCCATCTTTGCCAGGCTCTGTTCCGTGGATGTGCCGATGACATGGAGCTCTTGGACTGGTTGAAACTGCGCATCTGGCCTCTGGAAGGCAGTCATGATCCCGACTCCTTGTATTACTCCGCATTGCTGGGATGTGCCGAATGCTTGCGAGCAGGCAGTACTGCCATTATCGACATGGGAACCGTTCATCATAGCGATTCCATATTTCATGCCGTTCAGAGTTCAGGAATACGTTATTTAGGCGGAAAATGCCTGATGGATTCCGGCAGCCAGGTTCCAGCCACCCTATTGGACCATAGCGATAATGCCATTAACGAGAGCATGGACCTTTACCAGCGCTGGAACGGAAAGGGTGAGGGGCGAATACACTATGCCTTGTGCCCTCGTTTTGCCCTCTCCTGTAGCGAAAGCTTGTTAAAGCAAATACAGCAGCTCTCAGTTAATTATCAAATCCCCATCCACAGTCATGCTTCGGAAAATTTGGAAGAGGTCCGGGCTGTACAGCAAATGACCGGTATGAGAAATATCGCTTACCTGGATAAACTAGGCATCTTAAGCGATAAGCTGATCCTGGCCCACTGCATTCACCTGGATGAAAAAGAAAAGGAGATGCTATGCTGCAGTAAAACCAATATCAGCCACTGCCCTACCGCCAATTTAAAACTTGCTTCTGGAATAGCCAGGATACCAGAACTCCTGGCCGGGGGAGCCAGAGTTGCCTTGGGATCTGATGGGCCTCCCTGCAACAACAACTTGAATCTTTTTCAGGAAATGCGCCTGGCCGCCCTGATTCAGAAACCCCAATATGGTCCCAGCAGTATGCCGGCGGAAAAGGTCTTTGAGCTGGCTACACTGGGCGGGGCTCAGGCTATGGGATTGGATAAGGAAATTGGAAGCCTGGAAAAGGGCAAAAAAGCCGATATAGTCTTAGTAAAGCTGGGCGGCTGGCATACCCAACCCCTGGCTGCTGCCCGGGTCTATACTCAACTGGTGTACCAGGCCCGGTCGGATGATGTATACTGCACCATAGTTAATGGGAAAATCCTGATGCAGGATAGCCGCTTGACCACCATTGACGAAAGGGAACTGAGAGCGGGAGTGGAAGATTCCTTTTCCCGGGTAGCCCGCAGAAGCGGTATCATTTAGAGGAAATAGCCTTTGATGGTTTAAAGCATTGGATGGCTAGATGCTGGCCATCACTTTCCATAGTAATGGCACCGTTCTGGTCAGTGCGGAGCAGTAATATTTCATTGGCCTCCAGATAATCCAATACTTCCCGGTTGGGATGTCCATAGCTATTGTTTTTGCCCAACGATATTACTGCTATATAAGGTTTGGCTTTTGCGTAAAGATCAGGAGAAAGAGAACTGCGGCTGCCATGATGGGGTACCTTAAACACCAGAGTATTTTTTATGGCAGCCAGTTCAGCTATATGCTCGAGTCCCTCAATTCCCAAATCCCCGGGCAGAAGCATGGAGAAACGACCATATTCACATCTTAATACCAGGGAATGCTGGTTATAGTCTGAGCTCCTAAGATCCGAAGGGGGATACAGAACCTCCAGTTCCAGCCCGGTATCGATATTGATTTTTTGTCCCGCCACCGCTCCTAAGACTACCGCCCTTTGCCGGGCCGCAATTTCCCTCAATGGCCGGTATTCCTCAGCCTCCATCAGGGTGGATGGCAGCACTGCATATCTAAATGGAATTTCCTGCACCGTCTCCAGGAGCCCCAGTAAATGATCACTATCAGGATGGCTATTGATTATCATGTATATCTCCCGGATACCCCGGTAGTGCAGGTAAGGGAGGACTTTTTTCTGTCCGACCGGATAAAAATGGCTTCCTCCCCCATCCAGCAGTATAAATTTACCCCGGGGAGTCTTAATCAATATACTGTCCCCTTGACCCACATCCAGAAAGACAATTTCCAAAACTCCATATTTACAAAAGGAAGCAGGCCACAGGATGCTGAGTAGGGCTCCCAGCAAAAGTACTCCTATACCAAGGCTCCAGCGACCAGACCAGGCATGTTGCCAGGCAAGCATCAGCAGCAGTAAGGCTCCGTAGTAAATGGCAATGCTGAAGCTCTCCGGGGTTTTAACCCACAGGTAGCTACCAGGCAACTGCTGCAGCCACAGGGTCATGGCATTCATTATTTCAAGCATCAATCCGGCCGGATACAAGAAAAGGGCGGCCAGAGAAGGCAGGAAAACCAGCACTAAAGCAGCAAAACCGCATAACACAATGCCGCCGGCCAAGTAGCTTATGATAGTATTGTAAAGTATTCCGATGGGGGTAAACAGATTGAAGTAATAAGCTATTACGGGTACTACTGCCAGTTGGGCACAAAATGGAATTAATACTAAATCCCAAATCCGCTGCTGATACCTGAGATATTCCTTCAGGCTGGGATATAAACAAACCAGCCCCCAGGTGGCCAGGAAAGAAAGCTGAAAAGATACGGTAAACAAAGCGTAGGGATCCAGCAACACTATGAGTATACCGGCCAGTCCTAGAGAATTGCCCCAGGCTCCCTGCCGTCCCTGATACTGGGCCAGCAAAGCCATAATTGCCATAATCACCGAACGCTGAACCGAAATAGGCCATGCGATCAGACTCCCGTATGCTAAAAGACAGGCACTTATGAAAATAAAGCGGGTGCCGGGGGACCAAGCCAGCAGGGAGGTAAGGTAATAAAAGAACAGGACCAGAAATCCCACGTGCAGGCCACTGACGGAGAAGATGTGGACAATGCCGGTTTTTTGATACATCTCATATTGACCGGTCTCTATGTTTTCCTTAGCTCCCAGCAACATACCCAGAAGTAGATCAGCCTGGACTGAAGGCAGTATGTCATAGAAAACATTTTCTATTCGCTCCCGGAAGAGGTTTAACTGGCGCTGTATTCCCTGATCGGGGCTAATAAGCTTTATATCTTGCGGTCTTTCAATGGACATAAGGTAATAAATGCGCTGAGTCTTCAGATAGCCGGCATAATCAAATTCCCCTGGGTTACCAGCCCTATCCGGTAATTCCAATTGTCCCTGCAGGCTTATTTGCTGACCTCGCTGTAGCTGAGCCTCAAAATCAGCATAGACCTGTATATATCTGAGCCGGTAAGTTTTTTCCTGGGTTTTGATTTTAAACCTGCTAGTTCCTCCCGACTGAACTGGATAATCAATAATACAGCCTTTTACTACCCTCTCACCTACTATATCAGCTACCCCAGTTTCTTCCCCTTCCCGGAGCTGAAAATAAGCTGCTCCCAGGAGCAGAACTATTATAACAATCACCGTTTCCAGGCCGGGAAAACGCCAATAATAAAGGAGTAAAAGCCCCAAAACCATCAGCAAGCCGTACCAACACCCATGATAGGCCAGGATAATACCACTGGAAAAGGAAACAAAGACTGCAACCCAACCGGTCAGCATACAGAGCCCACCGTTTGCTGCTTATTTGGGGGCCTTAACCCTATTACTACCTGACACATATCATCTCCTTGATATCGTTATACTTTTTATCACCGATACCGCTGACCTGCTTTAGGTCCTCTATATCTTGAAAAGGCCCTTGGGCGGAGCGATAATCAACTATACGTTGAGCCAGTACCGGTCCAATGCCACTGAGCTTGCTGGCCATTTCCTCGGCACTGGCCTGGTTGATATTGACCTTGCTATGCCCCATAGGGGTACCGGCTGTAAGCCCAGCCTTCTCTACATCCCCCAGCAAAGGTACTACAATGGTTTCTCCATCAATTAATTCCCTGGCCATACCCAGGTAACTGAGTTCTGCTTCTTCCAAAGCCACCGCCATATCTATCACCTGATGTACACGGCCCCCCGGCTTTAGCTGGTAAATACCCGGATACTTCACTTCTCCGCAAACATAGACCTGAATTAAGCTCTC
>JAAYNQ010000180.1 GCA_012520725.1 Syntrophomonadaceae bacterium
TATTCGATAGCGGTAACTACGCCGGCACCAACGGTTCTGCCACCTTCTCTGATAGCAAATCTCAGTCCCTCTTCTATGGCTATCGGGGTTATCAATTCTATTTTCATCTGCACATTATCCCCCGGCATTACCATCTCTACTCCCTCAGGCAGTTCAATGACTCCGGTCACATCCGTGGTTCTAAAGTAAAACTGCGGACGATATCCTCCAAAAAACGGGGTATGCCTTCCTCCTTCTTCTTTGGTCAGTACATATACTTCCGCACTGAATTTGGTCAAGGGATTTATGCTACCCGGCTTGGCCAATACCATCCCTCTTTCTACTTCCTTCCGGTCTACTCCTCTTAAAAGGGTTCCGATATTGTCTCCCGCTTCCGCATAGTCCAACAGCTTACGGAACATTTCTACTCCCGTACATACCGTCTTCCTGATCTCGTCTCTTAATCCTACTATCGCTACTTCGTCTCCTACCTTTACCTGCCCTCTTTCCACTCTACCGGTAGTAACTGTACCTCTTCCGGTTATAGTGAATACGTCTTCTATCGGCATCAAAAACGGCTTATCGGTTGCCCTTTCCGGCAGTGGTATATAGCTGTCTACTGCATCCATCAATTCCCATATCTTGCTGCACCATTCACAGTCTCTGGATCCGCATCCGCATTCCAAGGCCTTTAACGCTGATCCCATTACTACCGGTATATCATCTCCGGGATAATCATATTCGCTTAACAGTTCCCGGATCTCCATTTCTACCAATTCCAGCAGTTCTTCGTCATCTACCATGTCGGTCTTGTTCATGAATACTACCATATATTGTACTCCTACCTGCCCGGATAAGAGTATATGCTCTCTGGTCTGGGGCATGGGGCCGTCAGCTGCCGATACTACCAGTATAGATCCATCCATCTGGGCTGCTCCGGTTATCATGTTCTTTATGTAGTCTGCATGACCCGGGCAGTCTACGTGGGCATAATGACGGGTTTCCGTCTGATATTCTACGTGGGAAGTGTTGATGGTTATTCCTCTTTCCCTTTCTTCCGGTGCTTTGTCTATGGAGTCATAGGAGGTTGCTACTGCTCCACCTACTTTAGACAATACCAGGGTTATCGCCGCCGTTAAGGTGGTTTTCCCATGGTCTACGTGTCCTATGGTTCCAATGTTAAGATGAGGTTTTGTCCTTTCAAACTTCTGCTTTGCCATTTTCTCTCTCACCTTTCCTTTCAATTAATTCGTGCTTAATGGTTTTTATTTTTTGGAACTGGTATTCCATAACACTGATTTAGTGTATTAAAGTGATAGCCCGTACCTTTTGGCTACTATCTCTTTGCTTTTAGATGCCGGTACTTCTGCATAATTCTTAATCTGCATGGAGAAACTGGCCCGGCCCTGGCTCACTGATCTTAGACTGGTAGCATAGCCAAAGGTCTCGGCTAGCGGTACCAGGGCTTTAATAATCTTGCTGCCTTTGTGTTCCTCAAAGCCCAGTACCCGGCCCCGGCGGGAATTAAGATCGGAAATAACTTCGCCTACATATTCCTCGGGGCAAACTATCTCAACATCCATTATGGGCTCCAACAAGACTACTTCTGCTCCATTAAGTGCTTCTCGAACCGCCATCCCGGTAGCAATTTTAAATGATTGTTCAGTGGAATCCACTTCATGAAAACTTCCACCCAGGAGGGTGATCTCTATATCATCTACCGGATAACCGGCTAGAATTCCACCCTGCATGGCTTCCAAACTTCCAGCCTCTACCGCAGTTACAAATTCGGGGGGTATTTCTTCAGCTTTGGATTGGTTAATAAATCTCTTGCCTGCACCCTCTTCCAGAGGTCGTAACTGAATAATTACCTGGGCATATTGTCCGCGACCTCCACTTTGTTTTTCAAATACGGCTTCAGCCCGATTTGTCTTCTTAATGGTTTCTTTATAAGATACCTGGGGATTACCTACATTAGCGTTTACCTTAAACTCTTTTAACAGACGATCAATGATGATTTCCAAGTGTAATTCGCCCATGCCGGATATTATAGTCTGGCCTGTATCTTCATCTATTCTGGTTCTGAAGGTGGGGTCTTCTTCCCCCAATCTCCTTAAACTCTCGCCAATTTTATCCTGATCATTCTTGGTTTTAGCTTCAATAGCCACATCTACCACCGGATCAGGAAAGCTAATCGACTCCAGTAGAATGGGACTGCTTTCATCACATAAGGTATCACCGGTAATGGTATCTTTTAAGCCTACTCCTGCTACAATATCACCTGCATAGGCTTGACTAACCTCCTCCCGGTGATTGGCATGCATTTTCAGTATTTTGGTAATACGCTCTTTTTTCCTTTTGCCGCTGTTCAGGATACTGGTCCCTAACTTGATTTGGCCCGAATAGACCCTGAAATAGGTAAGTTTACCCACATAAGGATCAACTACTACTTTGAAGGCCAGGGCACATAGAGCTTCCTGGGTATCGGCTTTTCTCTGCACCTGCACTCCTCTGTCAGGATCAATGCCAGTAACCGCCGGAACGTCTTGAGGTGATGGCAGATACCTAACTATAGCGTCCAGCAGCAATTGAACTCCTTTATTTTTAAAAGATGAGCCGCATAAAACCGGCACTATCTTATTGGAAATGGTTAATTGTCTTAAGGCCTGATTTAATTCCGGGGCGGAAATATCCTGGCCTTCCAGATACTTCTCCAGTATATAATCGTCATTTTCTGCAATAATCTCCACCAGTATACTGCGATGTTTCTGAGCCTCAGCCATTTCCTCCGCAGTCAAATCCCGGATAATATAACCTGCACCTAATTCATCTTCATAAATATAGGCCTTAAGATCGATTAAATCTATTACCCCGGAAAAGTAATCCTCTACTCCTATCGGTAAATTGATGGGATAGGCCTCGCTGCCCAGTGTTTGACGAATCATATTGACTACTCGCAGGTAATCAGCCCCTATTCGGTCCATTTTGTTTACATAAGCAATACGAGGTACCTTATATCTATCTGCCTGTCTCCAAACCGTTTCCGATTGGGGTTGTACTCCGGCTACACCACAGAATATCCCAATTGCTCCATCAAGAACTCGTAATGACCGCTCAACCTCTACCGTAAAGTCCACATGCCCGGGTGTGTCGATAATGTTTATTACAACATCCTTCCAAGTGCAGGTGGTAGCAGCGGATGTTATAGTTATTCCTCTTTCCTGCTCCTGGCTCATCCAATCCATGGTAGCGGTTCCCTTGTCTACCTCTCCTATTTTATGGACTCTTCCAGTGTAAAAGAGCATCCGCTCGGTAGTAGTAGTCTTTCCGGCATCAATGTGAGCCATTATACCTATGTTTCTTATTGCAGCTAGATCAACCTTGTCAGACATAATTGCACCGCCCAGTCTCTTTACCAGCGATAGTGAGCAAAAGCCTTGTTGGCTTCAGCCATCTTATGAGTATCTTCTTTTTTCTTGACCGATCCCCCGGTACTATTATAGGCATCCATGATTTCCCCGGCTAAACGTTGGGCCATAGTTTTTTCCCCACGCTTACGGGCGTAATTAACCAGCCACCTGATAGCCAGGGTTTGCCTGCGGTCGGCTCTAACTTCAACTGGAACCTGGTAGTTGGCTCCCCCGACCCTTCTGGCTCTTACTTCCAAAACCGGAGTGATATTTTTCATGGCTACTTCAAAAACTTCCATGGGATCCTTGTTTAGCTTCTTTTCAACTATTTCCAGCGCACCATAACATATCTTTTCGGCTATGCTCTTTTTGCCATCCCACATAATCTGATTGATCAGTTTGGTCAATAGCTTGCTGTTATATATGGGATCAGGCAAGACATCTCGTTTCGGAACTGGTCCTTTCCTAGGCATGAAGTACCTCCCTCCTATTTCTTCTTGGGTCGCTTGGTTCCATATTTTGATCTACCTTGATTCCTATTCTGTACGCCTGCCGCATCCAGAGTACCGCGAATAATATGATATCTTACCCCTGGTAAGTCTTTTACCCTACCGCCTCTGATCAAAACCACCGAGTGCTCCTGCAGGTTATGTCCTATGCCTGGAATATAGGCAGTTACTTCTATTCCGTTGGTTAACCTAACCCTGGCAATTTTACGTAGCGCTGAATTGGGCTTCTTAGGAGTAGTAGTATAAACACGGGTACAAACTCCTCTTTTTTGCGGACAGCTCTTCAACGCGGGCGCTGTAGATTTCTTAATTTCCTTTTTTCTTCCTTTTCTTACTAATTGGTTTATGGTTGGCATGCTTGCACCTCCTTCCCAGGGTGTTATTACAAAACTATTGCTACTGCTGCCGATCCTACATCGATCCCACAAGCTTCTCCCAATTTTTTCATGCTTTCAGCCGCTTGAAAATCAACTCCATGCTCTATGCACATGGCCTTAATGGGCTCAATGATGTGCGGTTCGGCATCAACAGCAAGATATACTTTTTTAGCTAAGCCTTTGCTTATGGCCTTTTTAACCTGCTTAGCCCCTATCACTTTAGAACTGGCTCGAAGTTCTTCAAGAGACAAGGTCATTACCCTCCTTTGTTCAACTAAAGTTGGGCGCAATTACTTACCAGCGCGATTTTACGCGCACTTAGACATTTTATCATCCCACACGCCCACAGTCAACTAATCTTAGGTATCAGTTTTATCAAAAACTATTGCTTACTCAGCAAAGGCTTCTACAGTGTTCTCGTCCTCTGACAATTCTACTGGATTTTCATCTATACCTACATTTCTGTAGGCGGGATATCCAGTACCAGCTGGTATTAATTTGCCTATTATTACGTTTTCCTTTAATCCAATCAGGTTGTCTATCTTTCCTTTTATGGCTGCTTCAGTCAAAACTTTGGTAGTCTCCTGGAAGGAGGCAGCGGATAAAAAGGAGTCGGTATTCAAAGAAGCCTTGGTTATCCCCAACAACATGGGAGAACATATGGCCGGCAAACCACCTAGAGCCATAACTCTAGCATTTTCATCTTCGAAAGTGGATATGTCAATAAAAGACCCGGGCAAGAGGGAGGTATCCCCCGAATCCTCAATCTTAACCTTTTTGAGCATCTGCCTGATCATTATTTCAATATGCTTATCGCTGATATCCACTCCCTGAGAGCGATAAACCTTCTGCACTTCTTGCAGAATATACCTTTGCACATCCTGCAGTCCCTTGGTCTTTAAAATATCATGGGGATTTAACGGACCTTCGGACAGGGCATCTCCTATTTCCACCATGTCCCCTTCCGCTACTTTTAAGCGGGATCCGTAATGGACTATATAAGCCCCCAGAACTTCCCCATTTTCTCCCAGAACTTCAATCTCCCGGCGGCCCTTATTTTCTCCAAATCTAACCTTACCGCTAGCTTCAGCAACAACTGCCTGACCTTTGGGTTTTCTTACTTCAAATAGCTCTTCTACCCGGGGCAAACCTCGAGTGATGTCCTCACCAGCAACTCCTCCGGTATGGAAGGTTCTCATGGTCAGCTGGGTACCAGGTTCTCCTATGGACTGGGCGGCCAGGGTTCCTACCGCTTCACCGATTTCCACGTCATAGCCGGTAGCCAGGTTGCGGCCATAGCATTTACGGCAAACCCCATGCTTGGTTTTACAGGTTAAAACACTGCGTATTTTTACCTTTTGAATGCCGGCTGCTTCTATATCAAAACCTACTTCGTCATCGATCATCTGGTTTTCTTCTACCAGAACCTCCCCGGTTTCCGGGTGAACTATGGTATCCACTGAAACTCTACCGATAATACGCTGATGGAGAGGTTCAATCAATTGGGAGCCTTCAGTGATCTTTTCCACCCAGATCCCTTCCACTGACTCACAATCATCTTCTCTCACAATAACATCCTGGGATACATCCACCAGCCTGCGGGTTAAATAGCCTGAGTCGGCTGTACGCAGAGCAGTATCGGCCAGACCTTTTCTGGCTCCATGGGTGGATATGAAATATTCCAAAACCGTTAGCCCTTCGCGGAAATTAGCTTTTATTGGCAAGTCGATAATTTTTCCCTGGGGATCAGCCATCAGACCGCGCATACCGGCCAGCTGACGGATCTGCTGGAAATTACCCCTGGCCCCCGAGGTGGCCATCATGTAAACCGGATTGTCCTCATTTAGTGAGGCCTTTAAGGCATCGGTTACGTCGTCAGTGGCCTGGTTCCAAATATCCACCACCTGGGCATGGCGTTCATCTTCGGTAATTAAACCGATTTGGAAATCGGCTTCAATGGCATCTACTGCCATATCGGCTTCTTTCAGTATCTGAACTTTTTCTTTCGGCGGTTCGAAATCGGTTACTCCTACGCTGATGCCGGCCTGGGTACTGAACTTGTAGCCTATCCGCTTCATTCCGTCCAACATTTCAGCGGTGGCGGCATTCCCTTCCATGCGGTAACAATCATATACGATATTGCCCAACTTCTTCTTGTCTATAACTTCATTGTAATAACCCAGACTGTAGGGAATCACCTCATTGAATATGGTTCGACCTACCGAAGTCTCTATTATTTTTTCCACTAATACTCCATTTTCCAAAATATTAGTCTTAACCCGGATTTTTTCATGGAGAGTAATGTGTCCTAATTCATAGGCCATTCGGGCTTCATTGGTGCTGCAAAACTCTTTGGGATGTTCTATGTTTTGATCTTTTTCTCCCATATAGGTTAAATAGTACATGCCTATAACCATATCCTGAGTAGGGGTACAGACCGGCTTCCCATCCTTGGGATTCAAAATATTATTGGAGGCCAGCATGAGCAAACGGGCCTCGGTTTGGGCTTCAGCCGAAAGGGGTACGTGTACTGCCATCTGGTCCCCGTCAAAGTCGGCGTTATAGGCAGTACATACCAGGGGATGAAGCTGCAGAGCACGCCCTTCAACCAAGACCGGCTCAAAGGCCTGTATTCCCAAACGGTGCAGGGTTGGGGCCCGGTTCAACAATACCGGATGCTCTTTAATAACGTCATCCAGTATATCCCATACCTCTTCCCGGCCCCTTTCCACCATTTTTTTAGCGCTTTTAATATTGGAAGATATGCCACGATCTACCAATTTCTTCATGACAAAGGGTTTAAATAACTCCAGTGCCATTTCCTTAGGTAATCCACACTGGTGCATTTTCAGATTGGGACCTACCACTATAACTGAACGTCCGGAATAGTCCACCCTTTTTCCTAATAGATTTTGGCGGAAACGGCCTTGTTTACCCTTTAACATGTCGCTCAAAGACTTGAGGGGGCGATTACCAGGGCCAGTAACCGGGCGCCCTCTTCTGCCATTGTCCACCAGAGCATCAACGGCTTCTTGCAGCATTCTTTTTTCATTTCTTACTATAATATCTGGAGCACCTAGATCCAAGAGCCTTTTAAGGCGGTTATTACGATTGATTACCCGGCGATAGAGGTCATTTAAGTCCGAGGTGGCAAAGCGGCCTCCATCTAGTTGCACCATAGGTCTAAGTTCAGGGGGAATTACCGGTAAAACATCCATAATCATCCATTGGGGATTATTACGGGATAGTCTGAAGGCCTCTACCACTTCCAGCCGTTTTATGGCCCGGCTTTTTCTCTGACCGGTAGTGTTGGCTATTTCTTCTTTCAAATCGGCGGCCATGCTGTCCAGATTCAAATCTGATAAGAGAATCTTAATCGCCTCGGCTCCGATTCCAGCATCGAAGGAGTCTCCATAGCGATCCCGGTTCTCCCGGTATTCCCTTTCATTTAAGAGCTGTTTCTTAAGCAGGGGAGTGTCCCCTGGATCTATAACAATATAGTTGACAAAATAAATGACTTTTTCCAGTACCTTGGGGGACATGTCCAGTAATAAGCCCATGCGGCTGGGTATACCTTTCAGGTACCAGATATGGGAAACCGGAGCCGCCAATTCTATATGCCCCATCCTTTCCCGTCTTACCTTGGATGTAGTTACTTCTACTCCACAGCGGTCACATACTATGCCCCGGTGGCGAACTCTTTTATATTTGCCGCAATGGCATTCCCAATCTTTGACCGGTCCAAATATTTTTTCACAGAACAGTCCTTCCTTCTCCGGCCTTAAAGTGCGATAATTTATAGTTTCGGGCTTCTTTACTTCTCCACTACTCCACGAACGTATCTGCTCCGGGGAAGCCAGGGATATTTTTATTCGATCAAAATTATTTACATCTAACAACTTATTCTCTCCCTTCTAGAAGATGGTAAATTACCCACTAATACTAGCCTAGTTAGAATGTATCTTTGTCATAGTCTAAGGACTCATCTGCTTCCAGTTCCGTTAGATTTGGCTCCTGTTCCAGACCTTCGTTTTCTTCTTCCGAACTCTCCGCTTCCATACGCTCTTTATCAATATCCGAATTACGTATTATGGCTGGGTCATTCAATTCTATTCCTAATTCCTTGGCTTTTTCCTTTTCATTCATCTCGTAATCGGCATCTTTTATCTGAATTTCCTTATCGTCTTCGGATAAAATCCTCACATCCAAGGATAAACTCTGCAATTCCTTGATCAAGACCTTGAATCCTTCCGGTACTCCTGGTTCAGGGATATTCTCTCCTTTTACTATGGATTCATAGGTCTTTAATCTTCCTACTACATCATCAGATTTTACGGTTAATATTTCCTGTAAGGTATAAGCAGCTCCGTAAGCCTCCAGTGCCCATACTTCCATTTCTCCAAAACGCTGACCTCCGAACTGGGCTTTTCCTCCCAATGGTTGCTGAGTTACCAGGGAATACGGCCCAATAGACCTGGCATGGATCTTATCATCTACCAGGTGAGCCAATTTAAGCATATAAACGTAGCCTACCGTGATCTCATGATCAAAAGGCTCTCCGGTCCTACCGTCATAAAGGGTCATTTTGCCGGATTCGGGTGCTCCGGCCTGGCGCAGAGCCTCAAATATATCCTGTTCTGAGGCCCCATCAAAAACCGGGGTGGCAATTGTTACCCCTAGCTGCTTGGCGGCCCATCCCATATGGCATTCCAAAATCTGACCTATGTTCATCCGGGATGGCACCCCCAGTGGGTTTAATACAATTTCCACCGGAGTTCCGTCCTCTAAAAAGGGCATATCCTCTTCGGGCAAAATACGGGATATAACGCCTTTGTTGCCATGCCTTCCCGCCATTTTGTCACCTTCGGAGATCTTTCTCTTTTGAGCTATATATACTCTTACCAGTTGATTAACCCCTGGGGGCAATTCATCTCCCTTATCCCGGGAAAAACGCTTGACCGCTACTACTTTTCCCGCTTCCCCATGGGGAACCCGCAGTGAAGAGTCTCTAACCTCCCGGGCTTTTTCTCCAAATATAGCCCGGAGCAATCTCTCTTCAGGAGTAAGCTCAGTTTCTCCTTTTGGAGTGACCTTGCCTACCAATATATCATCAGCCCTAACTTCAGCCCCGATTCTAATTACTCCCTGCTCGTCCAGATTTTTCAACATATCCTCTGAAACATTAGGAATATCCCGGGTTATTTCTTCCGGACCCAGTTTGGTATCCCGGGCTTCACATTCATATTCTTCTATATGGATGGAAGTAAATACATCATCTTTAACCAGCTTCTCGGATATGAGAATAGCGTCTTCGTAGTTATAACCTTCCCAGGGCATAAAAGCTACCAGCACATTGCGTCCCAAGGCCAGTTCTCCGAAACTGGTGCTGGGACCATCTGCAATGATGGTCCCGGCTTCCACCCGTTCACCGACTTGCACAATAGGCCTCTGATTATAACAGGTACCTTGATTGGAACGGACAAATTTATGTAGCTGATACACCTCTTTTTTGCCCAGTTCATTCTGTATCACTATTCTGTTGGCACTAACATTGGTAACTATACCGGAGTTTTTAGCAACTACTGTGGCTCCAGAGTCTTTGGCCGCCTTGTATTCCAAGCCGGTGCCGACAATGGGAGCTTCGGTTTTTACCAGGGGTACGGCCTGTCTCTGCATATTGGCCCCCATCAAGGCCCGGTTAGCGTCATCGTTTTCCAGAAAAGGTATTAATGAAGTTGCGACACTAAAAACCTGTTTGGGGGAAACGTCCATATAATCGGCCCGGCTAACCGGTATTTCCAATATTTCTTCACCGAACCTGGCTTCCACCCGCTCTTCTTTAAAATAGCCGTTTTCATCCAAGGGGGCGTTGGCCTGAGCTATATAGTATTCTTCTTCTTCATCGGCGGATAAATAATGAATTTCATCCATAACCCGCCCCAATTCCTTATCTACTTTTCGATAAGGAGTCTCAATAAAGCCAAAATCATTTACCTTGCCAAAGGTAGCCAGGGATCCTATCAAACCAATATTCGGTCCCTCCGGAGTTTCTATGGGGCATATTCTGCCATAATGGGAATGGTGCACGTCCCGAACCTGGAATCCTGCTCTTTCCCGAGTCAATCCACCTGGTCCCAGAGCACTGAGCCTTCTCTTATGGGTTAGCTCTGCCAAAGGATTGGTTTGATCCATAAACTGGGAAAGCTGCGAACTGCCAAAAAACTCTTTAACCGCCGCGGTTATAGGCCTGATGTTTATCAGTACCTGGGGAGTTAAAGTTTCTACATCATGTATACTCATTCGCTCCCGTACCACTCGCTCCATTCTAACCAATCCAGTCCTGAACTGGTTTTGCAGCAACTCTCCAATGGACCTCAATCTTCTATTTCCCAGGTGGTCTATAATATCGGTTTTGCCTTCACCATTGATCAACTTCAAGAGATAACCGATGGTAGAGGTTATATCCTGCAGGGTGAGATACCTTATCTCTTCCGGTATATCCAGTTTTAGTTTTTTATTAACTTTATAGCGCCCAACTGTAGCCATGTCATAACGGCGCGGATCAAAAAACAGATTCTTTAACAATTGTTCGGCTGCATCCTCGGTAGCCATTTCCCCTGGCCTTAACCTTCTATAGAATTCAATTAAGGCCTCCTTTTTATTATTGGTGGTATCCTTGTCCAGAGTACGGACAATGGTTTCGTGATGCTCATATAGATTTAGTATATCTTCATTGCTTTCATAACCCAGGGACCTGAGCAAGACAGTTACTGGAATTTTTCTGGTCTTGTCAATTCTGGTATATATTACTCCGGCACTGTCCATTTCCAGTTCAAACCAGGCTCCCCGGTTAGGTATAATGGTAGCACCAAAGAGCTTATTCCCTGCCACGTCAAAACGCTCACTGAAATAAACTCCCGGGGACTTAACCAGCTGGCTGACCACTACCCTTTCCGCCCCGTTGATTATAAAGGTACCCTTATCAGTCATCAGGGGCAGGTCACCCATATATACTTCAGATTCTTTTATTTCACCATTTTCTTTATCAGTCAATCTAACCTTAAGTTTAAGTGGGGCTTGATAACTAACATCCCTCTCTTTACACTCGTTAACATCATATTTGGGATCGCCCAGACTATAATCAATAAAGTCGAGTTCGAGATTTCCGGTAAAATCAGAAATAGGGAAGACTTCCTGAAGGGCTTCACGCAGACCTGTTTTCAGAAACCATTGGTATGAACTGAGCTGAATCTCGATAAGGTTGGGTAGTTCGATGGGTTCTTCAATTCTTGAATAACCTAACCTCTTACTCTTTCCGTATTGTTGAAATTTTGGCAACTGATGCTCACCCCTTATAAATTTTCCCAAAAGAGTGAAAAGCAAGGCTCCTAGGGTAAACCTCGCTTTCAAAGTCCTAGCTCTAAACTCAGCCATAAACACAACATCTAACGATTCTTAAATGGCAAGTACTAATGTTATCATATTATTTTTTGTACGTCAAGGCAGAATGCTAATTTTTCTCATCGCTATTTTCAGCTTCCCTTTTTTCTAATACTTTTTCAATATCGTCCAATGAATATTCTTCCATTATTAATTTATTTACCCGTCTTATATAAGTCAAATACCATATGGTTATGCCGACAAATCCGAACAGCAGAATGATTAAACTAATCACCAGTCCATTAAGATGTAATACCTGTAAAAATGCGGTCCCTTCCAGGGCATCAAGGTCCTGCCCTAAGGACAAATGCCAGGTAGCGGTAGGCTCCTGATTCAGATTGTCAATCTCATCGGCCGAACTCTTTTGAATTATTCCGCCCGCCTGAATAATAATATCCCCTTCTGCTCTGCTTAAGAGTTCTTTAAACAAGCCTGACTCATTTCCGGCTTGATAATTCAGTATGATCGATGAAAATACCAAATAGTTTTTTTTCTCAACTACCAGCGGAAGCCCGTTGGTCGCCGCACTATATTCATACCAATCCTTATGAGTCCGTTCCCAAGTTTGGCTCCCATTCCCATCCCTGCTATTCCATCCTTCCAGCTGCTTTTCCAATTCCAAACCCTCAATACTGATAGATTCATGAATATTGCCTTGCCCATCCGTACTCACCAGCCATTGGTATTGCCCGGCCCAGGCCACGGGAGTAAAGATCAGAACTGCAAAAACGATCAAAAACAGCGGCAATATCTTTTTTTTCACCTTCACCCCAGCTCCCCCCTCTCGATAAAATTTTCACTATCTAAAGCTTATACCAGAAAATAATGTAATTCAACACTAATTATAGAGCTGTAACAGGGAAGCACGGTTTGAGCCTAAGCAAGGAAAAGGACTCAACTATCATTGGATAGCAGAGCCCTTTAACAGATCCTGAATTTTCTTTGATGGCTACTTAAGCATTCCGCTTTTACCGAGTGTAAAAGCTGTTTATTAAATCCGTTAAACAAAATAAGGAATAACCATTTTATTGGCTTTACCCTCAATGCTTAACCTGAGCAGAGCCATCTTTGGGGGAGATTTTGGTCTCTTGTTATATACACTAGCTTATGTAACAAGAGCATCGTCCCCGGTTGACACTATTTAATTTCTACGCTGCCGCCGGCTTCTTCAATTTTTGCTTTAATGGCTTCAGCTTCTTCTTTGTTAACCTTCTCTTTTATCGGGTTGGGAGCCTCGTCTACCAGGGCTTTGGCTTCTTTAAGACCCAGGCTGGTAATTTCCCGTACCACCTTTATAACATTGATCTTCTTTTCGCCGGAAGAAGTCAGTATTACATCAAACTCAGTTTTTTCTTCTTCTGCTTCAGCGACAGCTGCCGGAGCAGCGGCTACGGCCACCGGAGCGGCAGCGCTTACGCCAAATTCTTCTTCCAAAGCTTTAACCAGTTCAGATAATTCCAGAACGGTCAATCCTTTAACAATATCAATAACTTCCTGTACTTTGCTCATCAATATTACCTCCTGATTTTTTAGTTTAAATAGCCTTTATTCTTAACCGGCTGCTTTTTGTTCCTTAATCCCATTCAGGGCTCTAACCAGACCAGTTAGATTGGCATTAAGCACATATACCAGACTGGTGATGGGAGCCTGCATGGTACCTACTACCTGGCCCAGCAGTACTTCTCTGGACGGTAAATCAGCCAAACCCTTTATTCTTTCTGCTGACATTACCTGCCCTTCTACTATACCAACTTTAACTTCCAGTTTTTTATACTGCTTGATAAAATCATACAGAACCTTGGCCGGTCCTACCGGATCATCCTGGCTGAAAACTACTGCGTTGGGTCCTTCCAGTTTATCGATAACTTCTTCATATCCGGTATTTCGCAGGGCAAATTCGGTTAAAGTATTTTTGACTACCCGGTATTCAACCCCTGGAACTCTTAGTTTTTCTCTAAGGGCAGTCATCTCTTCCACATTAATGCCCCGGTAGTCAGTGAATACTACCAGGCATGCATTTTGCAGTTTTTGCTCCAATTCTTTAACTATTTTTTGTTTCTCTTCAATTTTGGGCATTCTCAAGTTCACCCCCTTTGTTTGCTTACTCTTATCTTCACCACAAATTAAAAACCTCTGCAGACCTGCAGAGGCTGAATATTAACGACTTAATAATCATTGTATATCATAACCTCGGCAGGCGAACGGGGTTCATTAAGGCATTAGCCACCGGCTGTCTACAGTTTTAATTTGCAGTTTTAATTACCCTATTAGGGTCAGCTATCTGTTAGCCGCCATTAATACCAAGGGATTTACTTTCACACCGGGTCCCATGGTGGAACATACGCTAACCGACCTCATATACTGACCTTTGGCGGCGGCAGGTCTGGCTTTTATTAAAGCTTCTGCCAGAACATTCAGATTTTCCTGTAGTTTTTCCACCTCAAAGGACACTCTGCCGATAGGGGCATGTATAATGGAAGTTTTGTCAACCCGGTATTCAATGCGGCCTGCTTTTAATTCATTTACGGTCCTTTCCACATCGAAGGTAACCGTACCTGCTTTGGGGTTAGGCATTAAGCCCCTGGGTCCTAATATCTTACCCAATCTACCTACTACCGACATCATATCCGGGGTAGCTACGGCTACATCGAAATCAAACCATCCACCCTGGATTTTTTCAGCCAGATCTTCAGCACCCACATAATCAGCCCCTGCTGCCTCAGCTTCTTTATGTTTTTCCCCCTTGGCAAATACTAAAACTTTTCTGGTTTTACCAGTACCATGGGGCAGGCTTACTGTTCCTCTGACCTGCTGATCAGCATGACGGGGGTCTACTCCCAATTTAATGTGAACTTCCACGGTTTCATCAAATTTAGCTGTTGATAGCTCTTTTACCAATTTGAGAGCTTCATCCGGATTATATAATGCATGTTTATCAAATTTCTTAGCCTGTTCCTGATAATTCTTTCCACGTTTCATTTTATTACCTCCTAGTGGTTAAACGGATTCATATCCTCCCACAATTATTGACTCCATTTAGTCTACTATGTCCAATCCCATGCTGCGCGCAGTTCCTTCAATCATTCTGATGGCAGCATCTATATCGGCTGCATTTAAGTCGTCTTTTTTCATTTCCGCAATTTCCAGCAATTTTGCTCGAGTTACCTTGCCTACCTTCTTCAGGTTTGGTTGGCCCGAACCCCTCTCCACATTCGCTGCCTTTTTCAGAAGGTCAGATGCGGGCGGAGATTTGAGTACGAACGAAAATGAACGATCCTCATAAACCGTGATCTCTACTGGGACGATATATCCGGTTTGGTTAGCGGTTTTAGCGTTATATTCCTTGCAAAAGCCCATGATGTTTACTCCATATTGACCTAATGCAGGGCCAACCGGGGGTGCAGGTGTAGCCTTGCCTGCGGCTATCTGCAACGATATTTTACCCATTACTCTTTTGGCCACTATTTCACCTCCTTAAACGCTTTTGTCTATTTGCTCATAATCCAGTTCCACCGGGGTTTCCCTACCAAACATAGTGATATTTACCCTTACTTTACCCCGGTCAGGCAACAACTCCCTGACCACTCCGGTAAAATTGGCAAAGGGCCCGGTTTTAACCTTGATGCTTTCGCCGATTTCAATATCGATGAATTTGGGTTTGCTTTCAGCTAATCCCATTTGTTTAAGTATTTTCTGTATCTCTTCTTCCCGCAAGGGAATGGGCTTGCCTCCGCTGCCAACAAATCCAGTTACTCCTGGGGTATGGCGTACAACATACCATGAATCTTCACCCATAATCATATTAACGATTACATAGCCCGGAAATACTCTTTTGTTGGTAATTTTCTTTTTACCGCCTTTAAATTCTACTTCCTGTTCTTCCGGAATAATGACCTCAAAGATTTTGTCCTGCATATTCATGGACTCTACCCTTTTGGCCAGGTCAACTTTTATTTTGTTTTCATATCCCGAGTAAGTATGTACTACATACCATTCACCCCGCCTGGGTGCGTCGATTTGATTCTCATCCTGCACAGGATTCTGCTCCAGTTGTTCCTCGATGGTAATTGCACCCACCTCCTTTGAATCATGCAAAGGCGTTAAAGAGTTTTTCCAATAAGAAGCCCAATCCGGTATCAAAGAGCCAGATAATGAAGCCTACTATTATTACTGATACCAGTACTACCCCTGTATATGCAACCAACTGGGTCCTACCAGGCCAGTGCACTTTCTTTAATTCATTGTATACGCTGACCAGGTATGACTTTGCTTTCTCATACAGGCTAACTACACCCCCGTCTTTTTTGGCGGTGCTATTATTGCTTTTATTAGCCAAGATATTCACATCCCTGTTTACTTAATCTCCCTGTGTACAGTATGTGCATTACAGAACTTGCAATACTTTCTCAACTCCAGTTTTTCAGTTTGTTTCTTTTTATCTTTGGTAGTCATATAATTACGCTGTTTGCATTCGCTACATGCAAGAGTAATCCCTACTCGCATTATATCAGCACCTCCATCCTGTACGCAAAAATCCTACAATACTCTATCATAAGGGAAGAGCATGTGTCAACAATCTGCCCCCAAGTGAGAGAATAAAGTACAGCAGGGAGTAATATCACCCCTGCTGCAACTTCCAAATAGCTTAAAGCTTAATGAAAACTTTTATTCGATAGCGGTAACTACGCCGGCACCAACGGTTCTGCCACCTTCTCTGATAGCAAATCTCAGTCCCTCTTCTATGGCTATCGGGGTTATCAATTCTATTTTCATCTGCACATTATCCCCCGGCA
>JAAYNQ010000181.1 GCA_012520725.1 Syntrophomonadaceae bacterium
AAATACTGCTCAGAGTCTTCGTTATTACTTATCCTGTAAACTGCCTGTTGTGGAATTCTGCCTTTGCCTATCGATATTATTTGCTGGGGAATTATTAGTTTTACCTCGGCTGATATTTCGTCCAGAAAATAATATGGACTGGATAATCTGGCCGTTTTCGTCAATCCTTGTCCAGTCTCAGTAATATCTTCTATAGTAATTCGTCTATATCTTTGGTTCTCCAACCATTGCTGTATTCGTAGGGGCAGAGAATCAGAAGAACCATTATATAAAAACTCAATACAGCTAGCAACCAAGCGTTCTGCCCATTTACCACCATATAAAAGGAATCTGTATATGGGCTCATCTATGCCTGAAAACATCTCCTTATGAGGCATATGATTAGTAATCTCTTCGATTTGATTTGATATCCTCTGAACTATCTGCTGTTTCTCTTTATGAATATTACTCATACAAGCAGTTTCATCCTCTGGTCTGATAATTACTCCTTCTTGCCCTAATGCCCTTGTAATATCAGTCAACTCTTTTTCTATCTTTTGTTTGCGTTGAATTGCCTGGCGCTTAATTTGTAATTCATGAATACCTCTATTTAAATCGCCGCAGCCCATTTTTTTTAACGATTCCTGAACCTGTTGAAGGTTTTTCTCCAACTTATATTTTCTTTCAAATGCTTGTTGTTCATGTTCATTTAACAGCTTCTTGACATCATCCTGCTCTTTCTCAATTTCAGAATACTTTTGGCTTAACTGTTTTAACCGTTCATTATATTCTTCGATATTATTATCCGGCACACAAAGAAAATCATCCATATCCGTCTCTGCTGCTATTTGTTCATAGGCAGCTTTTAATTCATGCCAGATCATATCGGCTTTATTTTCAGATTTGGACCTATACTTTTGGCACTCTTGTAAAGCTATATGGTTCTCTTTCAGGATTTTTAGTTCATCTAGAAAACTATAAACTTGCTTGTTGTTGATAATATGAAAAACGTCCGGCATAGGAATACCCTTAAAGCTAGCTTGCAGTTCTTGAGATACTTTGTTCAAAGCAGTACTTGCAGAGTTGAGTTTTCTATAAGTGACAAGTAGCCTATTATATATATTTCTTGAAACCGATCTTGGTTGTTGATGCATTCTATCTGGATGTTTCTGCAATCTTATTAAATTCAATTCTTCTTCTACCAATAGTCTTATTCTTTCTAATCCAATGCTATAGGAACCTACATAATCATACTGGGCTAAGGTTATTAAACAATGTAATTCCACCAGATAAGTTTTGTATTCTCCTAGATATTCCTCATAAGTGCGCAAGTGTTCGGCAATTGCATTTATATCCAAGTCTGCCAGCGATCTGGTATAGCTTTCATTCCAAGACCCCAGCCATGATGAACTGCTTAGAACAACAACCTTACGGAGCTGCTCCTGTTCTTGAGCTACCGTTTCTTTAATTATGTTTTCTTGCTGTCTAAAGTCCTGGACTAGCTGGCAACATAATTTCAGCAAATTAAGCTGTTCCCTGAGTATGCAAATCTGCAACAAGACTTCTTGCTTTCTTCTTTCTATCTGCTGCAGTTTTATTTTTAGTGATTCAGTTTTTTGCTCAATTTGCTCTATCTCCATATTTATTTCTTGAACAAATACATTGAAATCAATTGGTAATTCATCCAGGATTTCAATATCCTCCGGGCTATAATTAAATGCGTTTATCTCTTCTTTAAGTTTGATATATAGGCCTAATTGAACCGCTAGACGGTCCTCCCGTTCCAATTCAATGTATCTTTTATTTAGTTCGGTCTCTATTCTTGTCTTTTCTTTTTCCTCGTCTCGAAAATATAATAAGCAGGCAGAAATTTCATTGAGGGAAATGCACCCTCGATCAAAAAACCTCTCTATTACCTGCTTAAAAAAAGTTTCCAAAGACTGCTGAGGAACCCCGCTATGCAATAAGATTTGCGCCACATAGGTATGGGCTCCTGACAAATTGGCAGTAAAAAGACCATTTTTATTTAGGTATTCCAAAAATCCCTGCCCTATCAAACGCTGGCAGTTACCATCCAAGTCCAACTGCAAAGCATCAGAAACTGCACGCCAATAGTTTCTATTTTCATAACCCCATACCCCAATTCCAACAATAAAAGAAGCAAAAGAAGCCGGGACTTTCTCCCACAATAAGCGGATACTTTCATGTGCTTCTCCCTGCATTTGAAATCTTAATAATTCGCCCAGCTTCATTATATCTTTGTAAGAGAGTTCCACTTCCCCAATATAACTGGTTCCTGCTAGTAAGTCTTTGAGGAGAATTTCACACGCTAACAAATCACCAATTTGCTCCACCATACTATTCCCCCCCACAGGATTGCCGATCATCCTATTTTAGATCTTTGAGGTACTGCCAGCCTTCAGTGCTAATCTCCCATATTCCTCTGGGCGAGTCAGTTTTTAAAAGTCCCTCGTTGACTAATGCCTGGCGAGACCACTGGGCAGTATTTCTCCACCTGACCATGCTGGGGTCGGAGGGGAGCGAATCGTAGTCAACTGCTTTTAAGGTATCCTTCATTCGTGTCTCTAGTTCTGCCAGAACTTCTCTCATAGGTGCGGAGCCCCCTTTATCCCTCAATACCATCAGAATAGGAATACGGAATTCCTGTTCTCGAGTCCGTATGCCCCGCTGTAAGCGTCCCATACTACGGCGGCTCACATCTGGGTTACCAAAGTCAATATGGTTATGATTGAACCTCCTCGGCTGTTCATCGACATAAATCTGGGTTGCCCATTTAGTCTGTAATGACAGCACTTCTTCCCGGAATTGTATAATAGATTCAGCTCGTCGAGCAAATTCAACTGCTTTAGAAAAATCACGTTCCTGCCAGGAACGAAAATTTAATTTTTCCAAATAGGAAAAATGAGTTTCGATCTCTTCAAGCAGTATTTCAAAAGCCTGGTACACATTATCGTCATCAACAGACATTCCGTTTCACCACCTATATACCCGGAATAGTTACGCATCGTAAGCAATTTGTAAGCACCGCAGTTCGGGTTCACAGCCTAAAACATATTAGGAAGCATCGTGTGCTCCAAGATGCTCAACACCCAAAGATAGCACTTGAAGGCAACATCAAAGCTATTGGATTATTAGGATGAGTGCTGTTTATTCTTATCTAGTCGATTATATATTCCGCACACCATTATTATGTTAAATTCTACACTAATATGCTAAAATATTCCATATTTTTTGCTTAAATGATATGGAGTACTTTTATGTAGGTGTAAAATCAGAATCAGAGAGGGAACTCTACGCCAAACTCTTTTCATTAATAAACTATGCTTGGTGAGAGGTTGAATAATTAAGTTACATTATCTATGTAGTGGAAACTACCCCAAATAGGTGTTTCCCTGTGGGCACCGTTTCTGGATAAAACTATTGACAAGTGTTGGGTGTGGACGGTACGCCTTCAGGATAGGCTTTTAGGATGGGCTATTAGGAGAGCTTGTGTATATTATAAGTGTTTTATGGCATGGGACAGAGGAATATCCCGGTAACGTACTCGAGAAAGCAGACTCTTTGTATCTACCCGGTATTTCTTTTGAAACTCGGAAGGAGTACAGTGCTGGAATAAGCTTAATACTATTACACTATGGGGTTGTATGATCCAGTTTTCTTAGTTTGCTTAATATTTGGTCCAAATCCAGCGAATAAGTCCTGGCAACTTTATCCAATTAATCAAAGAGGTTGTTGCATAATAAGGAAAAGTTTAACAAATTTGTGCTTTGATCACAAGTTATATAGCTCAAGTGCTGCGGTATTTCCATTCTTTCCTGGCTATAGGGACGATTTTAAGAATATGAATATTCTTTTCCGCAATGATTTGTTTAATCACCGGAAGATCATCTTCATCCACCATCA
>JAAYNQ010000182.1 GCA_012520725.1 Syntrophomonadaceae bacterium
AATTACCCGCCTGTATTTACTATGATATTCCGGCGAATGAACCAGCGGGCGACCGCAGGTCGCCCCTACAGGCTTACAACGGGGTTTTGGGTGGTACTTGTAGGGGCGGTCTTCGACCGCCCGCCCGGGGCAAATGCCCAAAACGCATATTAATTACCCGCCTGTATTTACTATGATATTCCGGCGAATGAACCAGCGGGCGACCGCAGGTCGCCCCTACAGGCTTACAACGATGATTTTTGGTATAACGCAGTGTACATCTTATCGTTGGTGTGGTATATGTGTTGTATCTTAAATATGAATATTACTATTAGTACTATATAGCATGGGAATACCGTCAACAATAATACCAATAGTATTATAATAGTTATATAGAATAAAAATGGAAGGAGCTCACCTATAAACTTACTACTGAATCCAAAGCAATAACAAGACCGGAACTATCCTGATGTAGATACATTATTTGATGGCCTGGCCCGGATCAATTCCAGTATCAATAAACTCTCTCAATTAAGCGAGGGTGGCGGAAAGCTATAGGATAAATTTATGAAGAGGAGAGATATCATGAAAAAATACCGGGTAATTATTTGGGGAATGGGCAGTGTGGGACGATATGCGGTAAAAATGATACAAGGCAAAAAGTCCCTGGACTTGGTTGGGGCCATCGACACCGATCCCATGAAAACAGGCCGAGATGCAGGAGAGCTGTTTGGCTTCCCCAGCACCGGGGTAATAATTTCAGATGATATTGATCAGGTGCTGGAGCTGGAGGCCGATGTGGTTCTGCTCTACCTGCCCACCATTTACGAAAAAGGCAATATGCGTCCCAGCGGCTATCGGCCCATGGCGGAAAACATTTGCCGGGCCTTGAAGGCTAAGAAAAATGTCCTGACCCCACTCCCCACCTACCATCTTCACAAAACGGCACCGGCAATATATGAAATGATCAATCAATGTGCCATAGAAAATGGTGTCACCTTTGTCCAGCAAGGTATCTTCCCCGGCCTCTATAACCCTTACCTGCCGGTGGTCCTGGCTTCTATGGCCGGAAGGGTGGACCGGGTAATCATTACCGGGGGGGAAGATGATGCTAATAATGCCTCACCCTGGGTACGGGTGTTCGGTTATGGAAAGGATCCAGCCCAGTTTAACAGCCAGAGGCTGAAGGACATAATTACCTCCTACTACGGTCCAACGGTGATGGAAATAGCGGATAGAGTAGGGATTGAATATGATGAATACGTGGAGGAACATGAGATCTTCACCGCTGAAGTGGAAATGAACCCGCCCTGGGGTCCGGTCAAGCCCGGCAGCATTTCGGCCCACCTTTTTTCCATGCGCTGTTTGCGGGACGGCCAGGAGGTAACAGGCTTTCACTTTGTACACAAGGTCTGCCATGAGCTGCAACCCAATCCCCCTATATCCGATACCATCAGCATCGAGGGAGAGCCCAATATTAAAATAAACATACAGGGGATGCTTCGATCAGCTGAACCTTTTGCCAGCAGTGCCGCTCCCAGTGTCAATCTCATCCCTCAGTGTGTTGAAGCCCCCGCCGGCATCATAGACGCCCTGGATCTCCCGGCTTCCAAACCAGTTCGGTAGACGCCCGGGCCAAATGCCCAATAAACCTATTATAATTAGAGGCCGCCTCAATCGGGAATGAGACGGCCCCTAATCCATTATTAGTTAGAAGGAATTATTAACGGTTGATAAAGCGAAGGCCCCGGTAATTGCCGTAATTATGATAGTAGCCCTTTTCACCCAGGTACAGGATACCTTCCTTGGTCTTCACCGCCCCGGTTACCTCAGGCTGCTTATAATAACCCAGGAAGACCATGGGACCTTCTACACAGATTTCACCCACTTCGCCCTGCTCCACTTCACAGCGGGCCGTTCCATCGGACCTCATGCTTCTGCGAATAGAGACCTTGGCCAGGTCCGGGAAGGTCTGACCCACCTGACCCAGCACCTCAATGGGGGTAGCCGCTTTGGGCGTGTGGCTTATATAACCGGCAGTTTCTGGAATTCCCCAGGTTGTATACCAGGTAGGAGCCATTTTAGACAGCTGCTCGGTAAAATGCTTATCCAAAGTAACATCCTCAAAACCTACACAGCGCAGGCTGGAAAGATCATACTGCCCATAAGCCGGCAAAGCCCACATGCTCTTGAGCTGGGAAACCGTAAATATGGCATGGGTAGGCCGGTATTTTTCAATATTCTTCAAGACTTCAGCTGCACTGAACTCCCTCATGCTCACTACACAACCACCGTTAGCCCAGGCAGCAAACGGCTGCAAGCTACCGGCAAAATGGCTGCTGGGTCTAACATTTAATAAGACCCAATTACTACAGTAAAGGCCTACGCCTCGCACCGTTAATTGAGCATTTATGATACTTGCTTCATGAGAGATCAAGGCTGGTTTAGGCTCCTGCTTTTTACCCGGGGACAGGAGAATAAGATGGGGATCGCGGGTACTCAGCGAGGCATAGGCCTGACGGGCCAAATCCAGAAGATCCTCACGATTTTCCATTTCTTCCAAAGAGCTGGCCGAGAAATACTGATTGAAGTCCAGGGATTCAGGAGCCAAGTTTGCACCATCCTCCTTACCCTTCAACTGGAATATATACTTGAGACTGGGGATACCGGCTTTGAGAGCCGGGGCCAATTCAAGAAAGTCCTTTTCCGGAAGCAGGCCCAGGAAAGCCACTGGTTCTATGGGCCGAAGAGTACGCACTGCCTCCTCCGGCTCCAGGCCCATATCAATAGGGGCTAAAATAGCTCCTATGGAAGCACAGGCCATCATCAGGAAATAGAACTCCGGCACCGGTGGCATCTGTACCGCCAGCACATCCCCTTTTTTAATGCCCAATTCAATCAGTTTCATAGAATAAAGGGTATTCATCCGGTCATATTCCAGATAGTCGTAAAGCTCCCCGGTCTCGGCAAAGATCAGGGCCCGACTCTGCGGGGTAATGCTGGCCCACTTCTTTATATAATCAGGAAGCAATGGCAGCTTCCAATATTCATATATATCTTTAGATGCTGGGATTCTTAGCATATTGATCATCCTTTCCTC